>JBNKYJ010000022.1:0-55660 GCA_050300835.1 Sedimenticolaceae bacterium | reverse complement strand
AGGGAGAGGGCGAGTTAACAACGTGAGCGAAGCGAACACCACCCACTCAAAACTTAACACTCATAACTCAACACCCCCACGGCCAGGCTCGAAATAATCCCAGCAACCCAACTCATCCGCCAGTAAGAGGAAAGAAGCGCCACCATGGATAAATACGCCGTCATCGGCAACCCCATCGAACACAGCAAATCCCCCGAGATCCACGCCGCCTTCGCGCGCCAGACCGGCGAGGCGATCGAGTACGGCCGCATCCTGGGCGATCTCGACAACTTCGAGGGCGACGTGCGCCGCTTCCTGGCCGAGGGTGGGCGCGGCCTCAATGTCACCGTCCCCTTCAAGGAGCGGGCCTGGCGCCTGGCCGAGGAGCTGAGCCCCCGGGCCCACACCGCCGGCGCGGTCAACACCCTGATACGCCTGGACGACAACCGGCTGCGGGGCGACAACACCGACGGCATCGGCCTGGTGCGGGACCTTTCGGTCAACCAGGGCTTCCGTTTCGCGGACAAACGCATCCTGATGCTCGGTGCCGGCGGTGCGGTACGCGGCGTCATGCGTCCCTTGCTGGAACAGCGCCCGAAACGGGTCATCATTGCCAACCGCACGGCGAGCAAGGCCTACTCCCTGGCCCAGGGACTGGCCCGCTACGGCCAGGTCGCCGGTTGCGGCTTCGACGAGCTCGAGGGCATGCGCTTCGATCTCGTCATCAACGGCACTTCGTCCGGTCTCTCCGGCGAGGTGCCGGCGATTCCCGCCGAAGTGCTGGACAAGGGGTGCTGGTGCTACGACATGCTCTACAGCCATGAAGCCACCGCCTTTCAGCAATGGGCCCGGGAACAGGGCGCGGCCCGCGCACTGGACGGGCTCGGCATGCTGGTCGAGCAGGCCGCCGAGTCCTTCTTCCTCTGGCGTGGCGTACTGCCCGAGACGGCACCGGTTATCGCCATGCTGCGTGATCTTTAACCGGGCAGGCTAGAGCCTTTCAAGTCCAAGTAACGCCCCCAGTATGTCGTGTTCACAGCGTACGAACACACCTCACCCTATTGTCCAGCCGCAGAAGATCACCCTGTGGCCCGTGGTAGTAGAAAGCACCGTATCCCACATCGGCTATCCCCATGGCTTGAACAGTGATGTCGCTCTTGTGATTGCTGCGCTGGGCACCGGCACCATGCACGTCGACGACAGCACTGTTGAAATAACCCAGCGCCCTGCCGAAGGAGACGTATGTGGCCGAAGCACCCGAACCCGCATAGGTCGCGTGGGTGGTCGAGGCCCAATAGAAACCCCAGTCCGTCTCTCCCGCCTCGTTGCTGAAGGAGGTGGCGTTGAAGAGGGGATCGATGGCCGCGCTGCCGCTGTAGTCGGGCGCCCGATCGTAGTCGACGATACTCTGCAGCTCCTTCACATTGGGCAGGCGCCAGTCGTCCCAGCCGCCGGTGGCGCTCGTCTCGCAGTGTGCAATCGCATCTTCGAAATTTGATGACTGATAGTCATCTGTCTGCCACATCAGAGCGGTGGCGCTGTCGCTGATGGTGCCGTCGCCGTTGTCGCTAAAATCGTTGAAACCGTAGGCGCTGTTCCCCGTCACGCAAAGCACGTAGAAGGTCTTGGGATCGCTCGCGGGGTAGGCATAGGGATAGCCCTTGATGCGGCCGTCGACGAAATTGACCCCGAACATGGTCGCCGCCCCATCGATGGTGCCATCGGGCGAGACATAGAGACTTGTGGTGGCGTATTGACCGTCGATAATGCGCTCGCCGGCCGAGGTATCGCCGAAGCCCGGCTCAAAAACCGTATCATCGAGAAAGGGGGTCAGCAGTGATGTATCGGTACCGCTGTAACCGCTGGGATCGGAGCCGGAGAAATCCATCAGCGAGTAGAGCTCCTTGATCGACGGCAGACGCCAACCGTAGCCACCGTCGCTCAGACCGGCACAGTAGCTCTCGGCGTCGGGCTGCGTCAGCTTGTCGCTCACATCCACGCCGCCGCTGCCGTCGATGTCGGGGCTCCGGGTCCAGATCAGGCCGGTCACGTTGTCGTAGACCAGGGTGCCGTCACCGCTCAGGGTGTAGTCCGGCGGGTTGCCGCTGTAGTCGGCGTCGTAGCCGGTCCCGGCACAGACCGCCTCGGCACCCGTGATCGAGTCGTAGCACCGGCTCTGGTTGGTGTCGACCAGATTGTAGCGTCCGCTGATGCAGCGCACCTCCACATCGGTTACCGCAGCGCCGGACAGGCTACCGTTGCCATTGATCACGTTGCAGTGGCCATCCGGGGAGCCGGGTTGTGAGCTCACGCTGACGCTGTAGCTGCCACCGTCGATCAACGGAGTAGCGAAGGTGAAGCTCCCGTCGCTGGCGATGGAGAGGTCGTCACCGGAATTGTTCTGCAGCACCAGCCCGGAACCGCTCAGCCCGCTAACCGTCCCGCCGACGCTGAAGTAGTCATTGCTTCCGCTCGTGGTCGTGGCACGGGTGTCACTGCCTCCGCCACCCCCGCAGGCAACCAAAACAAGTGCGAGTGATAGTGAAGCCCATCTCGGCAGATTTCGAATTGACATGGTGCATACCCCGTAAAAACCACCCGATGCCTTCGGGCCTCTCTATGCACCATTCAAGTCGCGAAAGATGGAGGAAATATGGGTAAACGGTGAAGATTCAAACTTCACATTTACCCCACATTCTCTCCAAACTTTCGCTCTAAGCTTGCAGTAACTCGCGGTGGATGACGCCCGGACCAGAGCAGTTCCTGATTCCCGACCATGAATTGAGCCGTGGTTTGAAATCTTATGCGTTTTATTGGATATGTTCGCTGCGCTCACAGTTTATTGAAGCCCCCTCTCCCTGGCCCTCTCCCGCGAGGGGAGAGGGAAAGTGTTTTTCGAGTGCTTCATCTCAGGTCGTGAAATCAAGCGGTTTTTCGCTCCGGCGCGTGAACACTGCGTCCCCTCTCCCCTCGCGGGAGAGGGCCAGGGAGAGGGGGATATAAAAACCCGTGAGCGAAGCGAGCACATCCACGCAGCACTCAAACCGCTATTGGCTGCCGAGCCTTTGGCTGCATGACGTAGGTAATCAGGAAACAGTTTGAGGCGTCAACCGTCCAACACCACCGCCACAACACATGGGATTAGAAAATGAAGTTAATGACTGTTTTCAGAACACGGCCTCCAACCCTGATAGTTTCGCTGCTGCTGATCGCATCGGGAGCTGTGGCGGCGGCGACGGCAAAGATTCCGGATACGGGCCAGAACCGATGCTACAACCAGTCCCGAGCCATCGGGTGTCCCGAATCCGGTCAACCCTTTTTCGGCCAGGATGCGCACTACCGGGGCCACCAACCCGCCTATCGCGATAACGGCGACGGCACGGTCACCGACCTCAACACCGGCCTCATGTGGTCGAAAGCGGTCTCAACGCAAAAAATGGATCTGAAGGAGGCACAGCAGCGCGCAAGGGAGATGCGCCTCGGCGGACACGGCGACTGGCGATTGCCCAACATCAAGGAGCTCTACTCTCTGATCGATTTCCGTGGCTATACCGGCACCCATGATCGCAATCAGTTCAGCCGGGCCCCCAGCGATGCCGTTCCCTACATCAATACCGACTACTTCGATTTCCGCTATGGCGCAGAGGATGAACGCTATATCGACGCCCAGTGGCTGTCGACGACGAAATATGTCGCCACCACCATGGATGGGATGGAGACCCTGTTCGGCGTCAATTTCGCCGATGGGCGCATCAAGGGCTACGGCTACAAGCGACCCGGCGACCGTTGGGCGCACAAGAAATTCTACGTCCGCTATGTCCGCGGCACGCCCTACGGTGAAAACCGATTCCGGGACAACGGCGACGGCAGCGTCACCGATCTGGCCACGGGTCTGATGTGGTCCCGCCGGGACAGCGGCCGGGGCATGGATTGGGGCTCGGCCCTCGACTATGCGGAGAACCTGGAACTGGCGGGCCACAGGGACTGGCGCCTCCCCAACGCCAAGGAGCTGCAGTACATCGTGGACTACAGCCGCTCACCGGAGACCACCGGGTCGGCCGCCATCGACCCAAGCTTCGAGTCAACGGCCATCGTCAATGAAGCGGGTGAAAAGGATTATCCCGCCTATTGGACTTCCACCACCCATCTTGACGGCCCGCGCCCCGGCGGTCAGGCGGTCTATATCGCCTTCGGCCGGGCCATGGGACGGATGCACGGAGAGGTCATGGACGTGCATGGGGCCGGCGCCCAGCGCAGCGATCCCAAAACGGGCCGGGCGGAACTGGGCCGGGGCCCCCAGGGGGATGCGGTACGTGTCGACAACTATGTCCGTGTGGTGCGGGGTGGCGCGACATCCGGATCTCCGGCCGAGAGTGAGGTCGACTATCATGCCTACCCCTATCGCGTCACCCTCGCCGACGAGGCTTCGTCACAGGACGACAGGGCCCCACTTCGGCAACCGCCTGTTCCCGGCGGCATGCGACCCGACGCCGGTGGCCGCTCCGCCGACGCCTTTGTGAAGCACTTTGTGCAACGGCTCGACCGGGATGGGGACGGACGGATTTCGCGCGCCGAATTCGACGGCCCGAGTGATCGCTTCGGTTTCCACGACGGCAACGGCGATGGCTACCTGACTGAAGAGGAGCTGCGGCAAGCGCCACCGCCCCCACCTCGCTTCGGACCGGGAGGCATGGGTCGACCGGGCCCTCAGTGAATCGGCAGCTCCAGTTTGTAGCCCACGCCGTAGATGGAGTGGATGATCTCCTGCTCCGGCAGCCGGGCCTCCAGTTTTTTGCGCAGGTTTTTGATGTGGGTGTCCACCGTGCGGTCGCTGACCACGCGCTGATCGGTGTAGAGGTTATCGAGCAGTCGCTCGCGCGAGAAGACGCGACCCGGGTGCGCCAGCAGGGTCTTCAGCAGGCGGAACTCCACCGGTGTCAGGTCGAGCGGCTGCCCGGCGACCCTTGCCTGGAAGCGATCCTCGTCGAGCACGATGCCCGCTTCGGAGGCGGCCGACTCCGCGCTGACGGGCACCGCCCGGCGCAATACGGTCTTGACCCGCGCCACCACCTCTCTCGGGCTGTAGGGCTTGCAGACATAGTCGTCGGCGCCCAGCTCCAGCCCCAGCAAGCGGTCGATCTCCTCGACCCTTGCCGTGGTCATGATGATCGGCACATTGCTGAAGCTGCGCAACTCCTTGCAGATCTCCAGGCCGTCCCGCCCCGGCAACATCAGATCGAGCAGAATCATGTCGGGTGCATGCTCCCTGACCCAGGAGACCACCCCGGTGCCTTGGTGGAGCATCTGGGTCGCGTAGCCCGCCGCGCTGAGATAGTCGCGCAACAGCTCGGCCAGACCGACCTCGTCTTCCACGATCAATATCCGCTTCGCATCACTCATCAATTTCGCACTCAACGATGAAAAGCCATCGATTCATCCATCGGCAGACTGATCACGATCTGCAGTCCGCCGAGGGCTGAAGGCTTGGCCACGATATCACCCTGGTGCGCTTCGATGATGTTGCGACAGATGGCCAGTCCCAGGCCGGCGCCGCCGCTGGCGCGGGCTCGCGAGCCCTCGGCGCGGTAGAAGCGGTCGAATAGCCGTGACCGGGTCTCCTCATCGACTCCTGGGGCGCTGTCCTCGATCTTGCAGTAGATACGCCCTGCCGACCGCCAGGCGGTGAGATGGATCTCGCCGCCGGGATCGGTATAGCGGCGGCTGTTCTTGAGCAGATTGTCCGCCACCTGGCGCAGTCGCCGGGCATCGCCGAAGACCGGCAGCTGTGGGGCGATCTCGCACTGCAGGCTGAGCCGCTGCTGGCTGATGCGAGGTTCCGCCGCGTCGGCGGCGTCACGCAGCACCTCGGCCAGGTCGAACGGCGCCTTGCGATAGTTGAGGGCGCCGGCGTCGGTCAGGGCCAGGTCGTAGAGGTCGTCCACCAGGCGGCTGAACTGGAGCACGCTATCGTGCAGCTTGTCGAGCTGAGCCCGATCGGTGGCGCGGATGCCGTCCTGCATC
Organism: Sedimenticolaceae bacterium; assembly: GCA_050300835.1. GTDB lineage: Bacteria > Pseudomonadota > Gammaproteobacteria > Chromatiales > Chromatiaceae > Thiodiazotropha. The sequence goes on along the minus strand of JBNKYJ010000022.1, from coordinate 49,660 downwards.
GCCTCGATCTCGCCCCGCAGCAGTGCCAAGGGTGTGCGCAACTCATGGGAGATGTCGGCCATGCCCTGTCGACGCAGCAGCTCGTTGCGTTGCAGCGCCTCGGCCAGGGTGTTGACGTCGAGGGCCAGCTGTCCCAGTTCGTCCCGGCTCCCGGGGTCGATGCGGGTATCGAACCGACCCTTGGCCAGGGCATGCACCCCCCCGGCCACACGCCTGACCGGGATCAGCAGAGAGCGGCCCAAGGGAATGCCCAGCAGCAGCGCCAGCAGCAGGGCACCGATGGCGATGGGATAGAGGGCATTGAGCTGTTCGTCCCTGAAACTTCTCTCCAGGCCGGCGCCAGGCAGCGGTTGTGGCGTCAGGCTCAACCAGCCGATGACCTCGTTCTCCAGCTCCACGGGACGCATGATCGCCTTGCCGCCGGTGTCGGGTGGTCCGATCACGTAGTTACGCTGCGCATCCAGCAGGCGCAGACGGGTGCTCAGTCCGGAGCGGTCGTTCGGCGGCGGCGGGGGAACGAAGCGAGCACCCTGCCGTGCCGGGAGAGGTCTGGCATCGGCGAGAAGGGATGCCCGCGCTGCCGAGGCAGGAGGACCGGCCGGCAAGAGTGCGCCGCCCTCCGCATTACGCGGCAGAAACGTCGACCACACCCTGTGGTTATTGCGAATGAAACTCCAGGAGCCCTCGCGGCGATAGGCATTGGCCAACTTCTCCACCGTCCCGTCCAGCCGTGACAGCTCGGCTTCGGTGAGATAGTCGAGGAAGCCCTTCTGGAAGCTCCAGTTCATGGCCGTGGCCATGGCTCCGACCAGCAGGAGACTGGTGACCAGCAGAATCAGGACCATTTTTCCTGTAATACCTATCTTCATGAAAAAAGTATCGTTGAGCGTACATTGGCTTTCCATAGCCCCGGGCCGACTTCACATTTTCTTCTCAATTCTTTCACGCTGGCTCCCCTTTTCGCCCCTAGTCTCTTTAACCATCGGACAGATATTCAAGCCTGGCCGGGGAGCCGCCCATGATGAACGTCATCCAAGTTTCGGAAAACGTGCCTGCGTATTGGCAGGGAGATGATGTCCAGATGAAACCGCGCGACGATACTGCAATGACTGTCGCCATGGAGAACGTCCGGCTAGGTCGTCGCCTCATGCAACTGGAGACAGAAGTCCTGGAGCTGCGGCAAGCCCTGGAGCGCGAACGTCATTGCGCCAACATCGATGCATTGACCGGTATCGCCAACCGGCGCGCCTACCAGCGCAGACTGGAGGAGGAGCGTGCGCTTAGCCGCAGAGAGCACAAGCGGCTATCCCTGGTTGTCTGGGACATCGATCGTTTCAAATCGATCAACGATCGCTACGGCCACAAGGTCGGCGATCAGGTCATTGCCTGCGTGGCGCGCAAGATCAGTCAGCGCTTGAGAAAGAGCGATTTCATCGCCCGCTTTGGCGGTGAGGAGTTTGTGGCATTGCTGAGCGATTGCGATGCGGTTGGCGCACGGGAGCTGGCCGAAGGGCTGCGCAAGGAGATCGCCGCTTGCTCTATCGAAATCGAAGGGTTCAGAGTGAACGTTACCGTCTCCTGTGGCATTGCCGAACTGGCGCAGAATGAAGACGACGCCAAGCCCTTCGCCCGGGCCGACGAGGCGCTCTACCGTGCCAAAGGCGCTGGACGCAACCGGGTATGTGTCGATGGCACATGAGCCGCCGCTGCATTCTCCTCATCGCACTTCACGCCACGCAAGCACACCTTACCGAGCAGACACGCAGCTCCCGTCTCACACCGCAACAGGAATCGGGCATATGATTCGGCTTGCAGGACACACTCTCTGACCGGCTCGCGGAATGAGGCTTTGTCAGGGTTAGGATTGGTGTTTCATCCGTCCGACCTACCATGGAGTGTTGACTCTGTTCGAAGGACTAAGGATGGATCTTGCGGATTGACCGACCTGACATTCCAACACCCCTCCTCCCTCTTTATCATGTACCTGTTTCAAAACCGTCACCGGTTAAACCCCGGAACAAGCGATAACCGGTTGGCTGACTATCCGACACAATCACAGTGAGGCAATATGGATTCGGATCGTGTACAACGCGCTGTCATTCAATGGGAATGCCAGCAGCATCTGAACAGGGTCAGCCTGTTGACCGACCGCCAGGACTGGGAGGGACTGGCCCTGTGTTATACCGAGGACGGGGTGTTGGCCCGCCCCAGCGACCCCGACAATCCGATTGTCGGGCGTGGCGACATTCTGGCCTCCTTCAGGGCACGACCGCCGCGAACCACCGCACACCTGTTGGGCAATTCGGTGTTTGAGATCGTCGAACCGGCTCTGGTAAAGGTTGTCAGCCGCGTCTGGCTGGTCTCCGCACCGAAGGGAGAAGCGGACGGCGCTGCTATCTCTGACAGCCCGCTGCTGGCGGGCACCTTTGTCGATGAGCTGATTCATGACGGTGACCAGTGGTTGACCGCCCGTCGCGACGGTAGTGTCGAGGTGAAATTCGGCCACTAGCCAGCCTCCCGGTTGCCGCCGTCATCCCCGCTTCCGATGGCGGAAGCAGTCCACGGTGTGATCGTCCACCAGTCCAGCCGCCTGCATGAACGCATAGCAGATGGTGCTGCCGACGAATTTGAAGCCGCGCTGTTTCAGCGCCTTTGACAGGGCGTCCGACTCGGGCGTTGAGACCGGGACATCCTTGATCGTACGTGGATGATTCCTGATCGGCTTACCATCGACAAAGCTCCAGACAAAGCCGCTGAAACCGCCCGGTTCCTGCTGTAGCTCTAAAAAAGCGCGCGCGTTGGTCACCGTCGATTCGACCTTGAGCCGGTTGCGCACGATGCCCGGATCCTGCAGCAGCCTGTCGATCCTCTTGGGCGTGTAGCGGGCGATCTTCGTGGCATCGAAGTTGTCGAACAGGCGACGGTAGTTCTCGCGTTTCTTCAGGATGGTGATCCAGGAGAGCCCCGCCTGCGCGCCCTCCAGGATCAGCAGCTCGAACAGGGCCCGGTCGTCACGGCAGGGCACGCCCCACTCCTCGTCGTGGTAGGCTCGGTAGAGCGGCTCATCGCCGACCCAGGCACAGCGTCGTTCGTCACTCATCCGCATTCACTCCCCCTCCCAGTAGTCCAGCCCCTCGCCCTCGCGGGCGATGTGATAGAACATTCGCGATTGACCTCCCTGTTCGTCGGCGAACTGGGCCAGCACGCCGAACTTGTCCGAATCGGGATACTCGGCGATCTCCGGCGAGAGCTTGGTGCTGACCGCCAGATAGCGCAGTTCGCCGTCACCGGTATTGAGCATGCTGTGGGCCCGGCTCCTGTCGCCCGCCGGACAGGCGATGACGTCACCGCTGCGGATCGGGTAGGTTTCGTCGCCATAGCGCAACTCGCCACGACCTTCGAGGATGAAGAACATCTCCTCGTTCACCCGGTGGTTGTGGAAGGGAAAGGCGCGCTTGCCCGGCGGTACCGCGGTGATGTTGTAGCCGAGCTGGCGCGCACCGATCAGCGGCGCGATCTGGCCCATACGGGCATCGAAGCGCTCCGCCGCCTCACCGCTCGGGGCAAAGGCGGCGGGACGTGGCTGCAGGTCGATCTCATCGATATTGACAATAGGCTTATCCATCACTCCTCCTCGCTCGCTTATTCAATGCGACAAATCTCACTCAGGCTTGTGGCAGACCGCTTCGATGTTGTGGCCGTCCGGATCGAAAACGAAGGCGCCATAGTAGTGGGGATGGTAGATGGCCCGGATGCCGGGGGGACCGTTGTCCGTCGCGCCCGCGGCCAGGGCGGCCTGATAGAATTGGTCGACCTGTTCCCGTGTCTCCGCCGCAAAGGCGATGTGCATCGGCTTGTGGGCATCGCCCCCGGCCCCGAACCAGAACTCCGGCTTGAGTCCCCTGCCAAATCCGGCCCAGCCTTCCACCTCCCTGACCAGCGCTATGCCCAGCGGCGCAAGGCATTGTGCGTAGAACGCCTTGCTGCGTTCCCGGTCGGAGACGACGATTCCCAAGTGATCGATAACCATAAATTTTCCCTCTTTAGTTGAGTCCTGACATGGATTCGGCAATGAGACGAAAGTCGGCTTCGTCGATCTGCAGGTGGCCGAATCGAAAGACATAGCCCCAGTGCCGTCTGTGCTTGATGAAAGCGAGCTGGTCCAGCACCGGGCGTATCGCCGCCTCTTGAATGGGCTGATAGCGGATATCCCGCCGAAAAGGCTCGAATCCCGGTGACATTTCCACCCGGTAGACCCGATCGCCGACCACCTCGCCGAGGGCGGTAAAGCGCTGGCAGGGTTGCTTCTCCCCCAATACCTCCTGAGGGGAGTAGTAGACGATCCAGTCGCCCTTTGCCATACGTTTCAAAGGCTGCGCCTTGCCGTGACACAACTGCGCGAAGCCTCCCGAGACTCCCAGCAATACATGCTGCCGCGAGGCGACGCCGATCCAGTAGCGCGGACGTTCCCGCTTGCTGCCGCTATCCATCAGGCTTCACGCGCCGGGCAGTCTGATTGCGCCAACACCAGGATGTAGCCGTTATTGTCACGCACCCAGACCTCCCGCATACCGTAGAAGGTGGTGTGATCGGCCAGCACGGTCTGCACCTCCCCGCCAAGTTCCGTCAGCAGGCTGTCGAGGTCCGCCACCTCAAGATAGAGCGCTCCACTGACACTCAGTGGCAGCGAGGTCATGGCTTCGCACTCCCGGGCCAACGAGGCACGCGACTGAAACATCACTCGGGCATCCTCCCGCCCGAGCATGGCCCATTGCAACGGCACTTCACGGGTGAACGCATCCACCCTGGCGTCAAGATTGTCGCCCTCTGTCTTCATGCCGGCGAGAAAGCGAAAACCCAGATTCCGGCAATAGAAGGCGACCGACTCATTGACGTTTTCACACATCAGGTTGGGGGTCAGGGTCGTGGTCATGATCAGCTCCTTGTGTTTGCTTGAGGCACGACAATAGCCGCGGGCTACTGACACCCTGCTGTCAGTAGGGTGCCGGGATAATCGCTTTGCGTGTAACCTTTCACCTTTCACCGAAGATGGAGAGGACCATGGCCGTCAGCGACGCCTACCTTGCTTACCTCAACGACCTGCTGGTCTGGCTGCCCCGGCTTCGAATCAAGCGGATGTTCGGCGGCGCCGGCCTCTACAGCGACGAGTGCTTCTTCGCCATCGCCGACGACGGCGACCTCTACCTCAAGGCCGATAGCGAGAGTGTTGCGTTCTATCGGCAGGGGGGTGCCGAGCAGTTTACGTACGCATCAAAAGGCAAGCTCTCGCACATGAACTTCTGGTCGGTGCCCGCCGACATTCAGGAAGATCCCGAGCTGTTGCAGCGCTGGGTCGGCATGGCCATCGACACCGCCCTGCGCGGCAGGAAGTAGTCGTGCGCCGCGCCGACCGCCTGTTCCGCATCACCCAGGAGCTGCGCAGCGACCGCTGGATCACGGCGAGTATCCTGGCCGAGCGCCTGGAAGTCTCCGAGCGCACCATCTATCGCGACATTCAGGACCTCTCCCTCTCCGGCATCCCCATCATCGCGGAGACTGGAGTCGGCTATCGTCTGATGGAAGGCTTCCGCCTGCCGCCGCTGATGTTCGACGAGGAGGAGCTGGAAGCGTTGCTGCTGGGCGTGCGCATGGTCGGCGTCTGGAGCGAACCGGTGCTGGCCGAAGCGGTGGAACGGGCGGTGGCGCGCATCGAGGCCGTATTGCCGGAACGGCTGCTGCCGGAGTTATCACGCACGGCCATCCTGGTGCCGCCCTACGGCCCGGATGAAGCGGTCAGTGACGCCCTGCACTTGCTGCGTCAGGCCGTGCGCGGTCAACGCAAAGTGATGTTCCATTATCAGCGTGAGGATGGCGAGAAATCGGTGCGTACGGTACGACCGCTGGGCCTGGCCTACTGGGGCCGCACCTGGACCCTGGTCGCCTGGTGTGAACTGAGAGGCGATTTTCGCCACTTCCGTCTCGACCGTATGAGCGACCTGCTCGAGAGCGGTGAGACCTTCGAACATGAGACCGGGCGGACCCTGGATGACTTCCTCGATGCGATCAGGCGCCAACAGAAGGATGATGCATCCAACTCCTCAGGGGTTGGTCATCTCTGATCCACATCGCCGCGCAGTGAAGGAGTAGCCTGGATGGAGCGAAGCGAAATCCAGGGCAAGGTGCAAGCTATCCCGGATTCCGCTTCGCTCCATCCGGGCTACTGGCTGTATCAGCCACACCTGGCGTTCCGCCGTTCGGCTCAATCGCTGTCTTGATCGTCGAATCGAAAGCCCTTGTCACGAAATATACTCAGGGCGACGTCCACCACGGCGCTGTCGAACTGAATACCGCGTTGCTCCTCGATCTCAGCCAAGGCAAGCTCGATGCCCAGGCTCGGGCGATAGGGGCGATGGGAGGCCATCGCCTCGATGACATCGGCCACCGCTAGGATACGCGCCTCCAGGAGAATCTCGTCACCGGACAGCTCGCCGGGATAGCCCGTGCCGTTCAAGCGCTCGTGATGCTGGTAGACGATCTGTGCGATCGGCCAGGGGAAGTCGATGCCCTTGAGAATCTCGTAACCCAACTCCGAATGTTGCTTGACCAGGGAGAATTCGATTGGGGTGAGTTGTCGCGGCTTGCTCAGGATTTCGGTCGGGACGCTGATTTTACCCACATCATGCACCACGGCGGCCAGCACCAAGCCCTCGATCTGTTCCGCCGGCAGCCCCATGTCGCGTGCGATGACCTCGGTGAGCGAGGCCACACGACGCTGATGACCCGCGGTATAGGGATCACGCAACTCGATCATTGCGGCCAGGGCGGCAACGGACTCGAGCAGATTATTCTTCAGCCGCTGTTCGCTCTCTTTGAGTGACTGGGTGCGTTGCACCACCAATTCGCCCAAATGGTTGCGCAACCGATAGAGTTCGAGATGGTTGCGTACCCGCGCCAACAGCTCCTCGCGTTGAAAGGGCTTGGTGACATAGTCCACCGCACCGATATCGAAACCCTTCAGAATCTCCCGTACTTCCGACATCGCACTGACGAAGATCACCGGCACTTCACGCAGGGAGGGCTCCTGTTTCAGACGTCTGCAGACCTCGAAACCGTCCATGCCGGGCATACTGATGTCGAGCAGAATCAGGTGCGGCGGGGTCGCCATCGCAGCTCGCAGCGCCAGTTCGCCGTTGATGGCCGAGCGCACTGAGTAACCCTCGCCATGCAGCAGGTCGGTCAGCAAACGCAACGATGAAGGCGTGTCATCGACGGCGAGGATGTATTCCGAGTCAGGGGAGGTCATGGGTTTCTTCTCAGAGACTAGGGCGGAGATTCTTCTTCAACCACTCCCTTTATTGCGTCCAAAATCCTAGGGTAATCGAATTCCTCCGCCATATGCGAGAGGGAATCACCCAGCACGGCGTCAACCATACCGATTTTATTGATCACAGCGGAAATCTCTTCACTGTCCAGGGATTCCACCGCCCGCTTCAGATCGCTACGCAACTGCGGTGTAATCTCGGCCAGCTTTCGCTGCTGAAACGGTTCTTTCCTGGCTTTCGTCACCGCGACTTTGTTGCGGTAGGTATACTCGACACCCAGCTGCTTCGCCAGGCAGTCATAGATCTCGCTGGAAAGGTAGGGTTTGCGTACAAAGTCGTCCATCCCGGTGGCCAGCAACGCCGGCTCCTGCTCCTTGAAAGCCGAGGCGGTGACGGCGACGATCTTGACCTTGTCCCCCCCATCCAGGCGCCGGATCTGGCGGGTGGCCGTCACCCCATCCATCACCGGCATGCGCCGATCCATCCAGATCAGATGGGGCCGCCACTGTTCAAACAGCCGTACGCACTCTTCACCATTCTCGGCGATCCTCGACTCCAGCCCGATATCGCTCATCAGCTTGGCCAGCAGCAACTGATTGTCCCGATGATCCTCGGCAATCAGGATCCGGTAATTCGGTTGGCCCGGGGCGAGCCCCGCCACATCACTCCGGCCCGCTTCGACCAGCTTGGGAATATGCGTAGCATCGGCCTCTTCGAATGGCAACTCGACGATGAACAGCGAGCCTTTGCCGGGCGTGCTCTCGACGGCAACCTTCCCCCCCATCAAATGAGCGAATTGCTGGACGATGGAGAGACCCAGACCGGTACCCCCGCGTGACATGGTCTCGCTAACCTGCACAAACGGCTCGAACAGCCGCTGCTGTTCCTCCTCGGGGATACCCACACCGGTATCCTCGACCTCGATTTGCAGATGCCGGGGATCGTTTTTGGTCTTCAGTCTGACGGACACGCCCCCCTCATCGGTGAATTTCACTGCATTGCCCACCAGATTGACCAGGATCTGGCGCAGGCGCGCCTCGTCCCCTTTGATATAGCGCGGAAAGCTCGAGGACTGGTCGAGTTCGAGTTGCAGTCCCCGCTGCTGCGCACGCAAGCGCATCATGTCGATCACCTCACGCACCAGGCCATGCAGATCGAATGTGGCGCTTGCCAGCTGCAGTTTACCGGCCTCGATCTTAGCGATCTCCAGCACATCATTGATGAGTTTGAGCAGATGCGCTCCACTGTGGTTGATGATATCCAGGCTCTGGTGCTGGTCCCTGCTCAGATCTTCGTCCTCACGCATCAGATTCGAGAAACCCAGAATGGCATTGAGCGGCGTACGCAGCTCATGGCTCATATTGGCGAGAAAGACACTTTTGGCCCGGTTGGCCGCCTCCGCCGCATCTCGCGCCAAACGCAGCTGTTCGGTACGCTGCTTCAGATTTCGGCGGTCCTCCTGGAAGAGCGCGGCAGCACGCGCCATTTCATCGATCTCATCGCGGTCTGACGCCTGGGATTGGAGCAACATCTGGTGCACCTGCCCTTGCTCCTCGGGTTCCCCGACGCGCAGGCTGCGACTGACCCGCAACAGGCGCCCCAGTACGTGCCGCCCGAGGAACCAACGGGCTACCAGCCAGGCCAGCAGCAGACTACCCGCCAACAGCACTGTCACCCAGCGTGTGTTTCGCTGCGTCATCTCATCGAGCTGCCGCATGGCCTCACGGTAGTGCTGTGTGAACCGATTGGATTGGACGTGCGCGGCGCTCAACAACGCTTCCGCCTGATCGTGCAGCTCATGCAGATAGTGCATGCTCGACTGGGCAGTGTCCGGGGACAAAGGGTCGGGTTTGGCGCCGGTTTGCAGTTCGTTCCCCCGCAGCTGGGCGGCGACATTGACCGTGTTGCGAAACAGTTGGCTCGAATGATGTAGATCGAGCACCGAGCGGGCATCATCGGATACGGCAAGCTGGTTGATGAGATCATCGAATTCGCCCAGCAGCTTGACGATGTCCGTGTAGCTGTGCCGCATCTCGGAGAGCGTCTTAGCATCCGTCAGCTGGTACAAGGCGCGTTCTATCAACACTGTCTGCTGCAACAGATCCTGCGCTTCCTGCATCTGTACCAGGCGCTCCTCCGCCAGCAGGCGAATCGTCGCCGCCGATGAGCGCAGCGCGTAGACCGCCGTGATGCCACCCGCCAGGATCAGCAGCGTCAACGCCAAAACCGCGAACAGGAACTGCCGCCGCAGGGAAGAGGGCAGCCATGAGTTGATGAAATGGGAGCGGGAGACGGGCATGTGTCTCACCGCTTCCAGATGCGACGGTAGACTTCCCGATAGCCGTTATCGGGATCGAACAGCATCCTGGGTCCACCATCGAAACCGATGTTCTCCGGTGTTACCAGATGTACGGGCATGACGTAGCCACTGACCTCCCAACCCGACAACAGGCGATTCAACTCATCGACCAGTTGCCAGCCCTGCAGATTCAACGGCTCCGCCACCGTACCGTATTGAAAGGTTCCGGCCTGGATACGCAGGAAGGCCGATGGGCTGCCGTCTCCCGCGGAGTAGAGGTGGACAGTCCGTCCCGCCTGGGTCAGTTCCGGTGCCGCATAGTCAAAATAGATATCGTTGATAGCTAAAGCATGTGTCCATCGATCGCCATATTTCTTCAGCAGTTCCCGGGTTTCCGACGGCATCAACTCGGCGCTCTGCGAGATCGCCACCGTGCGCATCTCCAACAGCTGGCACCCCTGGCAAGCCTGGATCACTTGCTGCATCACCCTTGCCTTGCGCATGGCGATTGCAAAGTTTCCGTCGCGGAAGATGACCACCCCCGCCTTCCCCTTGCTCTCGACTATGGCCGCCATCGCCGTCACCCGGGCCACCTCCATCGGGTCGGTGGAGACGTTCATGGCCACGCTTCCCGCCGTCAGCTTGCCCGCTTTGGGCCCCACGTGCCAGCCGACCAGCGGGATTCCGCGTTTGGCGTAGCGTGACAGACTGGGTTCAAGACTGTCGGCGTCACTGCCGAGCAGAATCACGCCGTCGGGTTGCATGTCGATCGCCGCCTCGAGTGAACGCGTGCGTCCGTTCCGAGTCCCGTGCGCATCGAACAACCTGATGCGCCAACCCATCACATCGGCGGCTTCTCCAATGCCTCGGGCGACCCCCAACACACCGCCGTTGCGTAGATCCTCGCAGATCACCGCCACCGACATTCCCGCTTTTCCCGCCGGTCCCGAGACGGGACCGTGCCATTGCGAAACACGCTGGCTGGCCTTGCTCACCACCCTTTCCATCTCTGCCATGGTTTGGATGGACGGGGCTCGCTTCAACTCCAGCGACTGGGACTCACCAAACGTAAACAGACAGAGCAGCATCGCCAGGCGGAGCATACGCTGAAACAACAGCGACGGTTCACGACCAATCAGTGCGGAAACTCCAGCGACGACTCCAGGCCGCACACGCTCTGCCGCAGTGATTTCGAAAGAGGTCACGCGCTTAATCATCTGCATCGCCAATGACATTGACATCCAGCGGCATCACCCTACGCTCTGCACATATGCGTCAACAACCGAGTTTCAAGGGCAGGGCGGGCCAGGCGCTCTGCGCTTCACCATGAATTTTGGCTCTACGCGGAACCAAATCAGCTTCCATCCTCTACCCACACCACCATGGGACGGTGATGCACGCCTTGGGAGCGAAGCCGGAAACGGGGTTCCGGTAACCACCGAACCGGTACCTGCACCTACCAGGATAGTAGCAGCAATCGGGCTGCCATGACGCGCCCCCGGGTGCTCGGGAGAGGCGCGCGATAGGAACGGGTTTAGGGACTGGGTGAGCTGTCAGCCTGATGCCGCTGCATCAGCTTGATATAGTGCCGGGCGGTGTACTCCATGATCTCCAACTCCTTATCGGTCAGGGCGCGCACCCGCCTCACCGGGTGCCCCAGCCAGAGATAGCCGCCCTGGAGGCGTTTGCCCTGGGGCACCAGGGAGCCCGCGCCCAGCATCACTGCAGGCTCCAGCACCGCGCCATCAAGAATTGTCGACCCCATGCCGATAAAGCACCCATCGGCGATCTCGCAGCCGTGCAGCATGACCCGATGGCCCACGGTGACGCCGTCGCCCACGATCAAGGGACGACCGCCCGGCAGATAGTGGCTGTCGTGAGAGACATGCAGTACCGAGCCGTCCTGGATGTTGCTCCGCCGACCGATGCGGATGTGATGCACGTCACCGCGGATCACGCACATTGGCCAGATGGAACTCTGAGATGCGATACTGACGTCGCCGATCACCACAGCCGTCTCGTCGACCCAGGCATCGGGAGCGATCTCGGGAATGGCGGACTCGAAGCGGCGTATATTGGACATGGCAACAGAAGGTGGCAGTTGATGGAAATCTTTTTCTTTGTCCTGATCGGGACCCTGGTGGCTATCCTGATCTATGGTGTACTCATTTACAACAACCTGGTACGGCTCAAACACGATGTGACCAAGGCCTGGGCGAATATCGACGTACTGCTGAAACAGCGTCACGACGAACTGCCCAAACTGGTCGAAACCTGCAAGCAATACATGAAATTCGAGCAGGAGACGCTGGAGAAAGTGATGCAGGCACGCGCTGCCGTCAATACCGCCGCCAGCCGGGGTGACGTGGGGGCGCTGGGCGCCGCCGAGGGACAACTGCGCCTTGGTCTCGGCAATCTCTTTGCGGTAGCGGAAAACTATCCCGACCTGAAGACCAATGAGACCTTTCTCCACCTGCAGTCACGTATCACGGGGCTGGAGAACAGCATCGCCGACCGACGCGAGTTCTACAACGAATCCGTCAACATCAACAACGTGCGTGTCGAACAGTTTCCCGACAATATCGTGGCTCAGCGTTTCGGCTTCAAACAGGCCGAACTGCTGGAATTCGACGCTACAGAGCTGACCGACGTCAATATGGGGACGCTCTTCGGTTAGGTCAGACAAGCCGACTCCACGACGCGGTATGGTTCGTGAAATCACACAAATGGCACCCTCGGGCTTTTGGGCCCTGCTGACCGCATTGTCGGCACTCAGCCTGCTGGCCCTCTATTTCGCCTTTCGCAACCTGCACCGGGCGCGCCTGATCGAGGACACTCCCACTTCACGCATCCGTTCCGCCCATCAGGGTTATGTGGAGCTGATCGGGGAAGCGGCACTGATGCGGGGGGAACCCATCATCGCTCCTCTCAGCGGCATGCCTTGCTGCTGGTGGCGCTACAGGATCGAGCGCAAAAACGACAAGGGCTGGCGCATCATCAACAGCGGACAGAGCGAGAGTCTGTTCCTGTTGCGGGACGAAACCGGTGAATGCGTCATCGATCCCGACGGTGCGCGTATAACACCCAGTGGGCGCAGCATCTGGTACGGACCCAATGCCAGACCCAGCGCCGGCCCGGATCGCGACACCCTGGCCGCTAGCAGCGGCTCAACCCTGTTCGCCCTCAATGCCTCGATCCATAGCGATTTCGGCGGCAACTACCGCTATACGGAGGAGACCATCATCTCGGGCGATCCGCTCTACGCCATCGGCCTCTTCAAGTCGGTCGGCGAGACCGACCATCGGGCCATGCAGGAGGAGCTGATCAAGGAGCGCCTGCGGCAATGGAAAGCGGACCACACCAGCCTGCTCAAGCGCTTCGATCGCAACCGGGACGGTCAGATCGATCTGGACGAGTGGGATCTGGCAAGGCGTTCCGCGCGCACCGAGGTGATGCGGGAACAGATGCGCGAGCAACAACAGACCATCCATACCCTGAGCGACACCGGTTCCCAACGCCGCCCGCTGCTGATCTCGACCCGGGAGGAGTTCGACATCGTACGCCGCTTCCGCCTGTTCTCCATCGCCACGCTTGTCGGCTTCTTCCTCCTGGGCGCGGGCGTGGTCTGGTTGCTCAGCATCCGCCTGCTCTGATCCAGCCCCCTTCCAGCCTACGCACAGCTCCAAATCCTGGAGCCTTTCAGGGGTTCAAGGGCTTTCCCCCGGTGAGCCTGAATGAGAAACTAGGGCCTGTTGACCCGGACAACGACATCTCATGAAAGCCGCACTCTTCCTATTGCTTGGCCTCGCCGCCGTAACCACCGTTAACGCCTACGATCCCCTCGAGGACAAGGACAAAATCGAGTACGTGCCGCCCGAGGAAGCGTGGCACGAAGCCGCGGTCGACATTCCGCAAACGTTCGATGCGGACAATCTGCAGCCCTTTACCGTCAAGGGCGGCAATGACCGCTTCGAATACGCCATCGACCGCGGCTCGCTGCAGACCGGTGTCGACGGCGTGACACGCTTCACCGTGGTGATCCAATCCAAACAGGGTGCCGTCAACAGCAGCTACGAAGGCCTGCGCTGCGGTCACAGAGAGCACAAGGTCTACGCCTACGGCAGTGACCAGGGACTGACGCCGTCAGCCGCCAGCGACTGGCAGACCATCCCCAGGGACAGCAGCGACTATCGGGCGGTCCTCTATGAAGACCTGATCTGTAACCTGCTCAGCGGACAACCCAATCCGCCCGCTGCGATTTTCCGGGCCATGCATGCCGGCCGTCGGGTGGATAGCCCCTTTTTCAACAGCGGGTACTAGTAGGTCTCGCATCACACACCAGCACGGAACTGAGAGATGAACAACCCACTGCTCGAGATGGAAGGGCTCCCCGCCTTCTCCAAGATCAAACCCGAACTTATCGAACCCGCCATCGATCAGCTGCTGGCCGAGAATAGGGAAGCGGTTAAACGGCTGCTCGAGTCGGGCCAGGTGCACGACTGGAAGAATCTGGTCGAGCCCCTGGAGCTGCTTGACGACCGCCTCAGCCGGGCCTGGTCGCCGGTCAGCCACATGAACTCGGTGGTCAACAATGACGCCTTGCGCAAGGCCTACAACGCCTGCCTGCCAAAGCTCAGCGATTATGCCACCGAGATGGGGCAGAACAGCGCCCTGTGCGACGCCTACAAGGCGGTCGCCGCCAAGCGGGAAGGGCTCGACGCCGCGCAGAACAAACTGCTCGACAACGCCCTGCTCGATTTCCACCTCTCCGGCGTCGATCTGCCGGCGGAGAAGAAACAACGTTTCAAAGAGATCAGCCAGGCGCTGTCACAGCTCACCACCAAGTTCGAGGAGAACCTGCTCGACGCCACCAACGCCTGGAGCAAGCTGATCACCGACGAGAGCGAACTGGCGGGACTGCCCGACTCGGCCCTGGCCCTGGCCGCCCAGACCGCGCGTCAGCGCGACCACCAGGAGGGCTGGCTGCTGACCCTCGACTTCCCCTCCTACCTGCCGGTGATGACCTATGCCGACAACCGGGAGCTACGCCGCGAGGTCTACCAGGCCTACGCCACCCGCGCCTCCGACCAGGGTCCCTTGGCCGGTGAGTGGGACAACACCGAAGTCATGGAGCAGATCATCGCCCTGCGCCACGAACAGGCCCAGCTGCTCGGGTTCGCCAACTACGCCGAGCGTTCCCTGGCGCGCAAGATGGCACGCACCACCGACGAAGTGATGCACTTCCTCAACGACCTGGCGACCCGCTCGCGGCCACAGGCCCAACGCGAACTCGACGCACTGCTGGCCTACGCCGAACAGAAACACGGCATGACCGAGCTGCAGGCCTGGGATGTCGGCTACTACGCGGAAAAACTGCGCCATGAGCGCTACGACATCTCGCAGGAGATGCTCAAACCCTACTTTCCCGAGACCCGCGTGATTCCCGGCATGTTCGCCGTGGTGGAGCGCCTCTACGGCATCAACATCACCGAGATCGACGGCGTCGACAGCTGGCACCCCGACGTGCGCTTCTACGAGATCCGCGACCACGACAACCGGCTGCGGGGGCAGTTCTATCTCGATCTCTACGCCCGACCCAAGAA
Organism: Sedimenticolaceae bacterium; assembly: GCA_050300835.1. GTDB lineage: Bacteria > Pseudomonadota > Gammaproteobacteria > Chromatiales > Chromatiaceae > Thiodiazotropha. Next base: position 34,436 of record JBNKYJ010000022.1, on the reverse strand, counting down.
GCGGGGCGGAGCCTGGATGGACGACTGCGCCAGCCGCTTCGTCACCGATGCTGTCGACCAGATCCCGGTCGCCTACCTGACCTGCAACTTCTCCCCGCCGGTGGACGGCGATCCGTCGCTGTTGACCCACGACGAGGTGGAGACCCTGTTCCACGAGTTCGGCCACGGCCTGCACCACCTGCTGACCCGCATCGACTACCCGGCGGTGGCCGGCATCAGCGGCGTGGCCTGGGACGCGGTGGAGCTGCCGAGTCAGTTCATGGAGAACTGGTGCTGGGAGAAGGAGGCACTGGATCTGATATCAGGCCACGTGAAGACCGGCGAACCGATCCCCGACGACCTCTACCGGCGCATGAAAGAGGCGAAGAACTTCCAGTCGGCGATGATGATGGTGCGCCAGCTCGAGTTCTCCCTGTTCGATTTTCGCATCCACCTGGAGTACGACCCGGCGAAGGGCGGGCGCATCTACGAGATCCTCGACCAGGTGCGCGAGCTGGTGGCGGTGATCCGGCCACCGGCATGGAACCGCTTTCCCCACGGCTTCTCCCACATCTTCGCCGGCGGCTATGCGGCGGGTTACTACAGCTACAAGTGGGCCGAGGTGCTCTCCGCCGACGCCTTCTCCCTGTTCGAAGAACGGGGTATCTTCGACACCGAAGCGGGCCGTGCCTTTTTACACGAGATCCTGGAGCAAGGTGGCTCGAAAGACGCCATGGAACTCTTCGTGGCCTTTCGCGGACGCGAGCCGGAGATCGAACCGCTGCTGCGACACAGCGGCATCACCGGATAGACCGGGCGCCGGGACCGGATGTCCCGGATCCCGACGACAGCTCAGCGCAGGCTCTCCAGCAGCTTGCGCGCCTGCTCCCGTTCACTGAACGCGGCCTGCTCCGAGAGCAGGCTCTCCAGATCGCTGCGGGCCCGTTCCACATTGCCCGCGCGCGCGTGCGCGGCCGCCAGATGGTAGCGGATATCGGCCTCACCCTGGCTCTTCGCCACGGCCTCTTCCAGCAGTTTGAGGCCTCGGTCCAACTCACCGCTGTTGACCAGAATCCAGCCAAAGGTGTCGATCACGCCGGCGATCTGAGGCGCCATCGTGTAGGCCTTATCCGCCAGCGTACGCGCTTTTTCCAGTTCTCCTTGTTGCTGATAGAGCCAGGCCATGTTGTTCAGCACGACCACGTTGTCCGGCTGGCGCTCGGTGATTTTCCCGTATTCAGCCAATGCCGAATCGATTTCCCCCGCGATCTGCAGATCGGTGGCATAAGCCACCCGTATCGAAACATCATCCGGGTGCGTCTCCAGCCACTGCCGCATCAATGTCAACGCTTCGCCATCCTTGCCCTGGGCTTTCAACGCTTTTGTGGTCTTGATCAGGAAAGGCTGCTCCTGCGCCAGCGAATAGGCTTTGCGATAGCTTGCCTCGGCGGCGTCATACTGGCGTTGCTGCATCTGCACATCCCCTTGCAGGGAGTAGCCCGCCGGGTGTCCGGGTTGCGCTTTCACCAGCCCTTTGGCCACTTTCAGGGCCTGTGCCTGATTTCCCTCTCTCAGCTCGATCTCGCCCAATGCCCAACGCGCACCGGGATGTCCCGGATCCTGCGCCAGCACCGCGTTGAAGGCGTTCCTGGCCGCCGTCAGATTGCCCAGCCTGGTCTGTAGTGAACCCCGCTTCATCTGCACGTCCACCAGCGTCGGATCGAGTGCCAGCACCCTGTCGAAGATGGACGACGCCGCGTCCCACTCATGCTTTGCCAGGGCGATATCTGCCGCGAGTAACAACAGCCCTTGGTTGTCGGGGGCGATCGCCAGCCCCTCATCGACGAATTGCCGTGCGTCATCGGGCCTGCCATCTTGCAGCGCCTTGCTGGCCAGCAGCACCCTCGGCATCAGGGCTTTCGGGTTGCCCGAACGTGCCTGCTCCACCAATTGCATGGCACGCGCTTCGTTACCCGCCTCCTCCTCGAGCTTGGCCAGCATCAACAAGACCTTTTCATCATCAGCCTTTTGCGCCAACGCCGCTTCCAACCGGCCTTTCGCCTCCGTCAACTTGCCCGCTTCATGATCGAAGCGAGCCAACATCAGGTAGCTGTTCATCGAAACCGGATCCGCGTCGATGGCACGCTGCAGGTAGTCGCGCGCCTCATCCCGCTTTTGCATGGCGTCCAGTGCGGAGGCCGCCATGACATACCCCAGTGCCATCTCAGGGCGCTTGTCGATCAATTTGCGCGATGCCTGCAACGCCTGTGTATAGTCCTTGGCCTGCATCTGGGCAGTGATCAGCGCCAGCTCAGCCGGCATGAAATCCTGACCGTCGGCAACGATAGCGTTCAGGTCCGCGATGGCCTGGTCATGATTCCCGGAAGCCCAACGATTCAACGCCATGCGGGTTTCCAGATCTTTAGCTCCCGGCGCCAACTTCAGGGCCTTCTCGTAGTAGCCCTCACCGGTGGTGTAATCACCCATGCTGGTATAGAGATTACCCAGCATGCCCAGCAGTTCCGGGTCGTCGGGTGTGCTGTCGGCCGCCGACTCCAGGCGATCGATTGCACGCTCGGTGTCTCCCAGCTTGATGTAGGCCTGGGCCAGCAGCTTCTTGGCGCGGACATTGGCGGCATCCTCCGCCAGATAGTTCACCAGCTGATTGACCGCCTGTTCGTATTCACCTAGATTGAAGTGGATGGCGCCCAGCAGCAACATGCTCGGGTAGTGGTTGGGACTCATCCCCAACACCTCCTGTAGCTGGGCCTTGGCGCTCGCGTAGTCCTTGCGTTGGGTGGCCGAGACCGCCTTCAGATAGCGGCCGGCAAGGTTGTCCGGAACCTTCGCCAGCACCTTGTCGATATGCGTCTCCGCTTGCTCGGGTTGCTCCACGGCCAACAACGCACGCGCCAGGCCAAGCCGGACGATGACCGTATCGTTCTGCTTCACGGCCTGTTGATAGGCATCTATGGCGAGCTGCGGGTTACCCTGACTGAGGGCCAGCTCCGCTTTGAACACCAGCCCCTGGTAGTTCCCGGGACTCGAGCTCAATACCTTGTCGATCTGGGATGCCGCTTCCTCAAAGTCCCTTGTGCCAAAGGCAATGCGGATCAGGCCATAGCGGGCATGGAGATTCTCTGGATCGGCCTCGAGCGCCGCCTGGAAACTCCGGTCCGCCTCCTCGACCTGCCCCAATGCCAATTGCGCCTCGCCCTTCAAGACCAGGCCCTCGGCACCTTTCATCAGCTCCGGTGTCGATTCGATCAGCCGCAACGTTTCTGCCGGCTCATTGGTCAGCAGTTGGGCCTGCGCCAGAGCCAGTATCAACTCATCGTCCTTGACGCCCAGCTCGAACGCGCGTTGCAGCTCCTTCTTGGCACTCAGACCATCTTTCATCTCCAGGTAGGTCTTCCCTAACAGCCAGCGGGCCTGAGCATGATTCGGTTCCTTTTTGAGCACATTCTTGAACTCGATTGCCGCAGCATTCAGTTCACCTTTTTCACGGTGCTCCAGCGCCTGATTGAATCGGTCTTCGGTACTGGTGAGGAGATTACATCCGGAGATCAGCAGGATGATCCCCAACATACAGACGGAAAAGAGGAGGCGTTGGTGTGGCTGATGAGATGGCTTCATGCTTCCCTCGCATCGATTGCAGCATTCAAAGGCTTTTCTAAAGCAGGGAAGTCTAGCATGAGGCCAGGTCGGATGGCTTCCGCCAGGCACTGACCAAGCGCAACAAGTGGAAAAAAAACCGGGTGGCGCCTACGCGCCACCCCGTTGGGCCGGTGGATGTTGCGATTCAGATTCCTAGTGCATCCCATCCCCAGCCAACACCACCGATCTCGACCTCCGGATGGCGGGTGCGCAGCCCTCTCTCAACTTCCGTGAGACGCCACCGGGGCACATCGACCAGCAGGAGAATCTCTCCATGCCTGAGAGGTGTTTGACAATCTTCCACGTGGGTCTGCGGTAGGTGCCGTGCGAATTGGTAGCCCAAGGCCACATTGGCTACTGCGACCAGGGCGGCCGCGATTGCCCACGGCCAATCGGCAGACCAGAGCGCCGCCACCAAGACGGCCAGAGCGACGAAAAAGAGCGTCAGATTGAAATCCCAGATCCAGCGTTCCAGCCTGGCGGCGAAATCACCGCGTTGACGGGGCGTGGCCGCCGGCAGGCCGCCAAGATCCTCACCCGGCCTGGCAATGGCGTGGATGTGCCGACGACTGACCAACCCGGCCGTCAGATCCCGCACGGCCGCTTCAGCCTGCTCGCGGTCGGGCACCAGCAGATAGAGGCGCCGCCGTATCATATCCACTGTCTAGCCCTCGGCGACGTAGTCGTCACTGTCGTTGCCCATCAGTATCTTGCGGTCCTCCAACTCCATGTCGAGATAGATCCGCTTGGTCTCCTCACTCTCGAAATAGATTTCGACGCCGTTTTCACCGTCGCCCTCATAGAGGCAGGGATGACGTTCGGGATCACTGACGTCGCGCAAGGTGATCGGATCGGTGGTGGTGCGTATGTTCATAGGCCCTCCTCTGCTCGCTGTGGGTGTTACCTATAGCTATAGAAAGACCAAGCAAAACAATCAAGAAATGCGGCCTGTCGATACTGACGGCCTGTGTGGGGTATTCCCCTCGGCCGCATTTATTCGGACAACAGTTCGCGCAGTTGGCGGCGGGCCGCAGGGTCGGAGCGTTGACTGGAGAGGAGGATCAATTGCCGCACAAAGGCGAAGATGCGGGGATCCTCCAGGTCGTTGTGGTCGCCGATCAACGCCTTGTCGACCGCGATCACCAGATAGGGATTCTTGCTCACCGAGTCCGCCCCCCGCTCCAGCACCGAACCGTCGAACGGGATGCGGCCACCCGGTCGGTCGCTGTCCCAACCGGCGCTGACCTCGCGAAAACGCTGCAGGGTGGCGCGCACACTCGGCGCATCGCTGCCCGGCGCCTGCGGTTCCGCCCTCAGGGTATGGGTGCGGTAGGGCGCGAAGTGTCCGACCGCAGTGATATTGGCGCTACGCTGATCGATCGCTACCGGCTCGCGCGTGAGCGGATCGAGCCGCTCGGTCTGCCGATGGGTCTCGAACAGGGTGGAAAGTCCGCGACCGATGGGAAAGGCGAGCTTGGTCGCCAGGTCGGCCTCCGAGGTGAGAATCGCCATCACCGGCAACTGACTCTCGAAATAGCTGCGGCGCTCGTTGGCCATGTCGCTCAGCGGGGTGAAACGGGCGGCCTCGAAAGCCGGATTGATGAGTACCACCAGATCACCGAAACCGACCACGTCCGAAACCACGCCGTCGGGACCGAGGGTGTCGACGAACCGGTTCATCAGGATCTGGGACAGGGAGGAGTAGACCACCGCGCCGCCGAAACTGTGGCCGACCACCACCAGGCGCGTGTCGGCGCGATCCACCTCCTCCGCCGCCAGATGATTGCGCGTGTTGCGTATCAGCTCAAGACGATTGAGCACCTCGGTGACCGCGCCGTGACCGACCTTGTGCGCCGAGTTCTTGCGTTCCCAGAAGGTCAGCTCCTTGACCAGCGGCAGCTCCACCGATCCGCCGCGCCATCCCAGGTAGAGGCCCGTCACCAGCCGCGGCTTGCGGCCCTCGATGCGGGCCAGATGCGCCTCCAGCTGAGCCAGCCGGCGCAGGGTCTCGCGCAGGGTGGCGATGTTGCCGTCCTGCGGGGCAGCGGAGTGCTTCCAGCCATGCACGAAGACCACCATCAGCAGATCGTGCCTGCCGGCCAGACGGTTCAGTTCACCCGTGACGGCCCACATCTGGTCACGCGAGAAGAGCTGGCCCTGATCATCGAATTCGATGAATCCCAGCAGGTAGGAGCTCTCGTCACCCCCATCGAACGACACCTGCTGCAAGGCATGCCGGGGACAGGTCTGCTCCGGATCGGCGGACGCACAGAGCGTCAGGTCGTCCCGATAGAGCTGGTGCTTGGCGCAACCTCCCAGTGACAGCATCAACAGTGTCAGTAACAGCCTGGTCATGGATGATGGTGACATGTCGTTGGCCCTCCCAGTGCCTTGTCCGCTGCCCCCTGCAACCGGCTTCACGTGGTGAGAAAGAGATCGAACATCAGCCAGTAGACCAGGCTCGCCACGAGCAGCCCGAACAGCATCACCGGCATACCCGTGCGCAGCCACATCACGGGGGTGATTTTCGCCTCCGGCATGCCGCTCTTCTCCGATTCGCTGACGGCGATGATGTTGGCGGTGGCACCGATATGGGTGCCGTTGCCTCCCAGGCCGACGCCCAGCGCCAGCGCCCACCACAAGGGGGCGATATTCACGCCGCTGCTCTCCAAGCCCAGGATGATCGGGATCATGGTGACCGTGAAGGGGATGTTGTCCACCACCGCGCTGAGGAACGCCGCCACCCACATCAGCAGCAGACCGGTCAGCAGCAGACGGCCGGGATCGGTAGCCAGCGTCGCCAGTTCGTGTCCCAGCAGCTCCAGCAGCCCCGAGGACTCGACGCCGCCGACGATCATGAACAGGGCGGAGAAGAAGAAGAGCACCGACCAGTTGACGCTGCCGAAGAGCTTCTCCATGTCGGGCTGCATCAGCAGCAACGCCAGGGACAGGCCGATAAAGGAGGCATAGGCCGGCAGCACATGCAGGGTGTGGTGAATGAAGAAGAGCACCACCACCACGGCGAGGGAGAGGAGGATCCGCCATAGCCCCTGGGCATCCTTGATCGCGTGGGTGTCGACCAGCGTCCTGGGATCGGCGCCGGTGTGGGACAGCTCCTCGCGGAACAGGAACAGCATGAGGCCGACCGAGGCTATCCAGACGAACAGCACCGGCAGGCCCATGTGCAGCAGGAAGGAGTTGAAGCTGATCTCGCCCGCGCTGCCGATCATCAGGTTGGGCGGATCACCCACCAGGGTGGCGGCGCCGCCGATGTTGGAGAGCATCGCCTCCGCAATCAGATAGGGCATGGGATTGATCTTCAGCAGACGACAGATCAGCACCGTCAGCGGGGCGAACACGATCACCGTGGTGACATTGTCGAGGATCATGCTGATCAGGCTCACCGCCAGGCTCAGGTAGATCAGCAACAGCTTGGGATTGCCCCGCGCCCAGTGGGTGATGTGCACCGCGGCGAAATCGAAGGCGCCGGTCGGTCGCAACAGGGCCACCAGCATCATCATCGCCGCCAGCAGCAGGATGGTGTTGGCGTCCACCGCCAGTACAGCCGCCTCCTGGGTATAGAAACCCATGACCATACCGCAGCCGATCATCACCACGGCACCGAAGATGGCCGCCGTGGTGCGATGCAGCACCTCGGTGAAGATCAGGGCATAGGCGCCCACCAGTACGGCGGCGGAGGCCCACATTTCAGGCGTCAGGTTTTGCATGAGGTCTCTATTTTTCTAGTCGCAACACTCTTTCGAAACGATGGCCTTGGCGATACTCATGCGCGTGACCACGCCCTGGTAATCCTCGCCATCCATCACGAACAGGTACGGGGTGTTGTACTGCTCCATGATCGCCAGCGCCTTGATCGCCTGAAAGTTGGGCGACAGGCGGATGGCGTCAGGGAAGATGAAATCATCCACTTTTCGTGCCATCAGCTCCGCCGCCTTGATGTGCGGGAAATCGATATCTTCGAGATCGTCCCCCAATAGATGGGCGCCTCGAATGATGTCCGCGGGAATACAGCAGAGCAGAAACATGTGCCGCACCGAAAAGCGACCGGAGATCTTTCCTTCGGCATCCACGAACGGGATACCCTGCACGTCCTTTTCGACACACTCCCGCATCACCTCGCCAACGGTCATGCCGGGGCGTGCCACCTTGGTCGGAATCGATAGGTACTTGAGTTTCATGGCGGTGTTTCATCCATCAGGGGTTTCATGGCATGCAGCATATTGGCGAAAAGGTGGTGATTCTGCCGCTCCTCCCGGGCCAACAGCTGTTTCATATACTCCCGTTGCGTGGGCGCCGTGAAACAGGCCGGGCAGCTGTCCTGAATCACGGGCAGACCCGCCTCGGCGGCGAAGGATCCGGTCTGGGTCTCGCGGCAATAGACCAGCGGACGGATGATGCGGATATCCCCGGCGTCATTCAGATAGTGCGCCTTCATGGTGCGTAGCTGTCCACCATGGAACAGGGACATCATCAGGCTCTCCGCCAGATCATCCAGGTGCTGGGCCAGTACGAGCACATTGTAGCCCTCCCGCCGGCAGGTGTTGTACATGATGCCCCGCTTCATACGCGCGCAATAGGCGCAGAAGGAGTCGCCGTCCATCCGCTCGCGCGCCTCCTCCATGATCGGTTGTTCCGCATAGTGCCAGGGAATGCCCAGCCCCTCGTAGTAGGCCTTCAACGGTTCCGGATCGAAGCCTTCCACCTCGGGATCCACCGTGATCACCCCCAGTTCGAACCTGACCGGGGCATAGCTCTGCAAATGACACAGGATCTGCAGCAGCGTGAGCGAATCCTTGCCGCCGGAGACGCCCAGTAACAAGCGGTCGTCGTGGCGAATCATATCGAAGTCGGTAATGGCTTTGCCCACTTTGCGCAACAGGGATTTGGGAGGTTTTACATAGGCCGTCATAGGTTCATTTTGACACGAAGGGGGCGTGCCACCAATCGCTGCAGGAAGCTCTGTAGCGCGGCACATCCATCTGTTTTTTAACATTCCCCGCAAATCCAAAACGGTCTGCCGTACTGGCCACAGTGGACTTCGGAAAGGGGATCGGATCGTTGAATAGACACTCATGCCGGAAGCCACAGCGGACTGGAATCAGGGGGCGCCTGTACGACTCGGCTGCGCTTGCAGGCCGGCCTCCACCTACCGGCTCACTCCCCTGCTACCGTGGGCGGGCGCTGGCGGAAGATACGCCCCTCGGCGAGCACGATCAGATTGATGACGAACCAGGCCAGGAGCATGCTGATCAGGGTATGACTGAAGAAGTGGTCGCCGATCACCATTTTGTAGAAGCCGGTGATCCAGCCGGCCGACAGCCCGAACAGCAGGGCATAGCGACGGCGCTGCGGCATGCGAAAGAGAAACATCAGCGACATCAAGGCGAAACCGCCGCTGGCGTGTCCGGCCGGAAAACAGCGCTGCCGGGAGTCGGGGCGGCTGCCCGGAGGATAGGACTCCAACACCTTGACGTAGGGCAGCTCGCCATCGAAGGCTTGCAGTGATCTCGGGCAGGCCACGTTGGTCGTCGCCTTGAGGACCGAAACGGACATCGGCACCAGCATCAGCGACAGGACCACGATACGTATACCCCGGCAGTGCGCGCTCAGTCGGCGCCAGCGGCGGCAGAAGGCCAGACTCGTCATCAGCGCGAGGGCAAACAGTATCAACAACGCCTTGGGGCCGTTGTAGAGGAGGAGACGGGCTACCGGTTCCTCTTTACTCCACAGCCAGGCCTGTTGCCGACCGTCGTAGAACCATTGCTGCAACCAGATATCGAGCGGCGTCAACTCGAACAGGATGAAACAGAAGAGCAGCGCGAGAGCGCTGAAAAGCAGCTGCCGGCGACTGTTCATCGCTCGCCAACCCTGACGGCCACGAGGTCCGGAAATCGACCAGCGCACGCCAGCATGGCGGTTTCAGCTACGACATCGCCCCATCCGCCGGCGCGGTCTTTGCCGCCAACCGCACAGTTCACGGATTCGGGCGACAAACCACGAAATCCGATGTCCTCCCTGACCTGGGGTTTGAAAACCGTGACAGCGTAGTGCATCAATTGTGGCTTGATCCTGGTCTGATGCGGCCTGCTGAACAGGGTACGCCCAGGCGCCGCAAAATAAGTGGGAAAAGCCAATGGAGGCGGGCTTGCAACAGGCGTACAGACATCTGGCGACCTACTCTCCGGATCCCGATTCAGGGAATCAGCACCAGCTTGCCCAGGGTATGCCCCTGTTCGATACGGCGATGGGCCTCGGCGGCCTCGGCCAGCGGCAGGCTGTCGGCCAGTGTGATCTTCAGCGCGCCGCTGTCGATGAACTCGGAACAGTTGCCGAGGATGGCAATCTGATCGATACGCGCCTGCGGCAGGTCGCGCAGCATGGGTGTCAGCATCAGGGTGAAACCGATACGCAGGTTGCGCAGCCGTGCCTCTTTCCACTCCACGTCCGCGCCCGGATCGAGCAGGGTCACCAGATCGCCATAATGGGCGGTGGCGGGGATCGACTGTTTGAGCACTTCGGGGCCGACCGTATCGAGCACCACATCGGCCCCCTGACCCTGGGTATGGTGCAGCACCGCCTCGACGAAATCTTCGTTGCGGTAGTTGACCACCACATCGGCCCCCAGCGTGCGCACGAACTCCGCCTTCTCGTCGCTGCTGACGGTGGTGATCACCCGCGCCCCGACCTGCTTGGCCAGCTGGATCGCCACGTGACCGACACCGCCGGCGCCGGCGTGAACCAGCAGGGTCTGTCCCTCGGCCAGGTGGGCGCGGCCGAACAGGGCCTCCCAGGCGGTGATCAGGACCAGCGGGGCCGCTGCGGCATGGGCGAAGTCGATGGAGGCCGGCTTGCGGCAGCAGACCGACTCGTCCAGCACCACCTGCTCGGCATAGTTCCCCTGCAGACCGCCCAGACCACCGTGACAGAACCAGACCTCGTCGCCCTCGCGGAAGATGCTCGCCTCGCTGCCGGTCTCGACCACCACACCGGCACCGTCGCAACCCAGGATGGCGGGCAGCCCATCCGGCACGAAGACACCCCGGCTGCGGATCTTGGTATCGACCGGATTGACCCCGGCCGCCTCGAGCCTCACCCTGATCTGAGTGGGCGATGTCACCTGCGGGTCCGGCAGGTTCTCGAGCTGAAGCACCTCCGGCCCACCGGTCTCTCTCATGATGATGGCTTGCATGATTCTTCTCCTCCGGCCTGCAGGCTCGATTGTCCCTATGCCCGCTGTGCAATCCGTCTATTTATGAGCGCCCCTGCCACCGATGGGTGCCAGCAGCGCATAGGCGATCCAGGCGAACCAGGAGACGAAGAGTACCGCCAGGATCCAGAACAGCTTCTCCGCCCCGTTGGTTTTCTGCGAACGCAGGATCAGTAGAATGGGCAGCAACCAGATGAATGCCGCCAGCGCGAGCGCCCCTGCACCCAGTCCCAGCACTGTCTGCATGCCTGCTCCCCGGAACCGGCGGCCAACGCCCGCACAGGCCCGTACAAAATTTTAGTTTGAAGCCCCTATGTCCAATCTGCAAGCGATCATTTCACACCAGGCGGCCCTCCGGCAGTGCCGCGACTGTCTCGACATGCAGGGTCCTGTCGTGGTCGGTAATCCGGTGCTCTCACCGGTACTGCTGGTGGGACAGGCGCCTGGGGACAGGGAGGGACCGGCCGGTAAGCCTTTTGCCTGGACCGCCGGCAAGACCCTGTTCCGCTGGTTCGAACAGATCGGCTTGACCGAGCCGGCGTTTCGTCAGCAGGTCTACATGGCGGCGGTCTGCCGTTGCTTTCCCGGCAAGCTGCCGAAGGGCGGCGACCGGGTGCCGAGCGGCGAAGAGATCGCGCTTTGCCGCCGCTGGCTCGACGCCGAGATCGCCCTGTTGCAACCCCGCCTGATCCTGCCGGTCGGTAAATTGGCGATCGCCCAGTTCCTGTCGGTGGGCAAACTCACGGAGGTGATCGGAGCGCGCCACAACCTGAGACTCGCCGGGCGCGAGGTCGACATCATCCCGCTGCCGCACCCCTCCGGCGCCTCCACCTGGCATCGAACCGAACCCGGCAAGGGGCTGTTACAGAGGGCGCTGACGCTGATCGAAAAACACCCGGCCTGGCGCGAGGCCAGGATGGGTTGAATAACCTGCCGCAATTTCCGGTTTGAGCTCGGGTTCAAATCACCCAAAATAGTCGGCATTGGAAACCACACAAACAAGAGAGGATCAACGGCATGTCGGAAGAGGTAGGCAAATTCACCATTCATCTGGAGCAGGAGGAGGACTACGCCTTTCGGGTCAAGTTCGATCTCAAGAAAGCGGACGACGTCCTGATGGACGAACCGCCGCCGCTTGGCGAGCGCAATGGTCCCAATGCCTCGCGCCTGTTGGCCGCGGCCGCGGCCAACTGTCTCAGCGCCAGTCTGATGTTCTGCCTGGCCAAGGAGGACGTACCGGCCAGAACGGTGAAGAGTGAAGCCACCTGCACCATGATCCGCAACGACAAAAAGCGGCTGCGCGTCGGCCGCATCGACGTGCGCATCACCGCCGGCGACGAGCTTCTCGAATCGAAAAAACGGGACCGCTGCATGTCGCTGTTCGAGGATTTCTGTGTCGTCACCGGCAGCATCCGCCAGGGCATTCCTGTCGGGGTCGAGGTCTACAGCGAATCCGGCGACCTGCTGCACAAGGCGGAGGAGTAGTCGCCTTGGGACGCGACATTACCCTGACCACCGCCGAGGGAGAGCGGTTCAACGGTTATCTCGCCGGCAGCGACGAGGCCCGCGGTGCGGTGTTGATACTGCATGAGTGGTGGGGCGTCATGCCGCATAACCGCCAATGGGCTGACCGGCTCTCCGAAGCGGGCTTCCAGGCGCTGGTGGTCGATCTCTATGACGGCCGCATCACCGACGATCCCGACCTGGCCGCCCAATGGATGCGGGAGATCGACCAGGCGGCGGCAGATCGCAAGCTGACCGCCGCCATCGAGGCACTGCGCGCACCCGGTCGCAAGCTCGCGGTCTATGGCTGCTCCTTCGGCGGCAAGCAGGCGATGCAGGCGAGCCTGCTGCGTCCCCAGCAGATCGCCGCCACCGCCCTGGCCTACTGTCGCATGGAAACAGACGCCGCCAAGCTGGCCACCCTGCAGGGACCGGTGCTGGCGATCTATGCACAACAGGAGCGCAACTGGCCGCAGAAGCAGCAGGATTTCGAGGCCGCCATGGAGTCCGTCGGCAAGCGCACCGAAGCGGTCGGCTACGACGCGGCGCACGGTTTCACCAATCCCACCAGCCCGCGCTACGATGCCGACGCGGACGCGGCAGCCTGGCGGGTACTGCTCGAGTTTCTCGAGCGTCAGCTCGACTGACCCTCCCGCCCGGAAGCGGATTCAGTAGCGGCCAGGCAGTGGGCCCGATAGTAGGCGACACCGAAAGCGAGCAGCAACAGGGCCATGGAAACCGCCAGCGAGGCCGAAAGCCACAGCTGTCGCTGGTGGGTCCGAGCGGCCCTCAGCTCGTCACGCAGCCTTGCGGCGACCAGGTAGTAGCGCAGGCCGAACCCCTCTGACCCATAGCGCAGGGTACGAAACAGGAACTGACCCTGCGGGGCATCGACCTCACCCAATCCCTGCTGCACCATTTGACGCCAGACTGACGGAAAGTCTTTGTCGAAGCGGTAGCGCGCATCGTCTTCGAGCGCAAACATGAAGCCCCACTCCTGATCCCGCTGAAAGCCCCATAAGTAGTAGCCGGCGGTATCGATCAGCAACAAATGCGACTGAGTCAGACCGGCATGGCGTACCATACTGTCCAGAATCTGCTCGGCGAGCACGTTCAACAGCAGCAACCCATGCCGCACTCCCCGGCTGTCGGTCACCGGCATGGCCAGTCGCAGCATGGGTTTGTTGGGGCGTTCGATCTCTCCATGTTCGATGTTGAGATCGATGGGCGAGGCATAGACCTGACCGACAGGCATGGCGATCGCCTGCTTGAAATAGTAGCGATCCGATTTGTCCTGCAACCGATCGTCGCCGATACGGGACGCGCCCTGTGGGTTCAGGTTGACGCGCAGGCGCTCCATACCCCGATTGTCGAGCCAACGGATCTGATCATACCGTCGCTTGACTGCCGCGAAGACCTCCCACTCGGCGGCGAGCCGGGCCAGATGATCCGCTGTCGTCGCGTCGAGCGCCGCCTTGAAATTGGGACTGTCGGCCAACATCAGGAGATCGCCGTAGAGATCGTTGCGCACCCTCTGGAGAGTGATCAGGGCCGCATCCAGCCCGCTCTCGGCGTGATAGCGCCATTGCTCGCGCTGTCGCTCGACCACCGTCGTATAACCGCTCCACAGAATGCCGTTGACGATCAGCAGCAGTGGCAACGCCAGCAACAAACCGGTCCACAGCTGCTGAACGAGTGAGATCCGTCTGGTCCGTGTCTGCGTCATGCGCTCTCCTTGCGACTTCCGATATCGTGAGACGCCTCCGGGAGTGAACCTCCTCCCCTGATGCGGTCGTGTATGGGGCCTGGGTAACGATGCGGGAGCCCGACTTCGCCGAAAAAGTCACCGCTCAGGCGGGAAAGGCCACTCCCGTACCACCAAGCCCGCAATAGCCCCCTGGATTTTTGGCCAGGTACTGCTGGTGATAAGCCTCGGCAAAATAGAACCTGGGCGCAGGCAGGATCTCCGTCGTGATCGGGGCCCCGGTGATCTGCTGCAATGCATGCTGATAGTGATCGCGGGAGGCACTCGCCGACGCCCACTGTGCTTCATCGAAAGTGTAGATGGCCGAGCGGTACTGCGTCCCCACATCATTGCCCTGGCGCATGCCCTGGGTGGGATCATGCCCCTCCCAGAAGGAACTCAGCAGATGCGGATAGTCGATCTCGGCGGGATCGAACACCACCCGCACCACCTCATTGTGGCCCGTCATGCCGGTGCAGACCTCTTCATACGAGGGATTCGGAGTGAAGCCTCCGGCATAGCCGACCGCCGTGGAAAAGACCCCGGGCAGTTGCCAGAAACGCCGCTCCGCACCCCAGAAGCAGCCCATGCCGAACATGGCCGTCTGCAGATTTTCCGGGAAGGGACCGGCCAGGGGGTGGCCGTTGACGAAATGGGTTGCCGGCGGCTCGATCGCTTCGGCGCGTCCGGGCAGGGCCTCCTCCATCGAAGGCAGACGGGTTTTGCGTCCCAATCCAAACATCAGGCTACTCCGACTGACAGGCTGAGCATCAGCAACGTTTCACAGTGGAATATAGCGTGTCGGATGCGCAGGGAGACCCCACAACTAATGGATGATCTACGAGCCGCGGCGGCCCGCCCGGTTCCAAGCCCCTAGCGACAATCAGAGCAGCAGATAGAAATAGGCCCCCACGCCGGCAGCCGTCAGGGCCAGCAGGCCGAGGATCCAGCCCAGCGGACTCTTGTGGCTCTCCTGTGCCAGGGATTGATGCGCCAGATGTTGATCGAGCAACGTCTCCACGGTTTCGGTCGCCACCGAGTTGGAGATCTCCTGCGCCACCTGGGTGGCCGTTTCACGCACCTGCGCCTCCAGCGAGCCTTCGGTCACCACCCGGATGTGTTCGATCATCTCGTTCTTTTCCGGCACCTGCTCGAGGATCCGCCGCTGGGTGTCGGCGAGGCGCTGCGCAAAGTCGTTGGCCACCTCGTTGATCTGCTCGTAGATGCTCGCCTCGATCAGCCCTTCGACGGTACGTTGATTGAGCTGCCGCACGAACTCTTCCAGATCGCTGTTGACCTCCTGCACCACTTGGCTGCGCAGGTCCTCCAAATCGACCTCGGGCGGCTTGAACGCGGCCAGGCGCTGTTCCACCAGCCGCACCACCACCGCCTCGAGATTTTCATCCAGAAAGGCGGAGACGGCGGATTCGACCCGTTCCCCAATCATGCGTGCCGCCATTTCCGCGGCCACTTCCTCGGCCCGCCGGGTGGCGATCTGCTCGACACGCTGGCCGGCGACCTCGGCGGCGATACGCCGTACCGTCGCTTCGTCGAGCCCGGCCTGGACGACCGGAGCGGGCGAAGCCGCTTGAGCCGGCGCGATCTCCACCGCTACGACCGGTTCACTCACAGGCTGTGCCGCATCATTGGCCGCAACCTCCTGCTGGTGTTGTTCGATCATGGCGATGATCTCGCCCAGGCTCTGGTCGGTAGGCGGCTTGGCCAGTATACCTAGGGCGCCGTGATCCACCGCCGCCCGTACATACTCATCGCCCTCGTTGGCGGTACACATCACCACCGGGGTGGCCACGAAGCGGGGATCTTTCTTGATTTCAGTGATGGTTTCGAGGCCATCCATGCCGTCCATCAGGAAGTCGACGAATATGGCGTCCGGAGTGATGTCCTTGAGTTGCTCCAGGGCCTGCTCGCCCGACTCCGCCATCTCCACCTGGTCGAATCCGTTTTTTTTCAGCAACCGGCTCAAGACGATGCGGGCTGACTTGGAGTCATCCACCAGAAATGCCTGTTTCACCATGCTATTCTCTCGATTTGGGTCGTTATTTCAGTAACTTGCCGCCCCTAAAAGACGATAATTCGCCTGCCTTCCTGCGGCACTCTATAATTGGCGGCCATTTTTTCGAAAACCTGAGAAGCCGATGTCCCACTCTACGCACGTATCCCCCCACCCCATCGAGCAGCGATTGCGCGAGCGCATCCTGATTCTCGATGGCGCCATGGGCACCATGATCCAACGCCACAAGCTGGCGGAGGCGGACTATCGGGGTGAACGCTTCGCCGATTGGGCCAGCGACCTGAAGGGCAACAACGATCTGCTGGTGCTGACCCAGCCCGGCATCATCCGCGGCATACACGAGGCCTATCTGCAAGCCGGGGCCGACATCGTCGAGACCAACACCTTCGGCGCCAACCGCATCTCATTGGCCGACTATGCCATGCAGTCGCTGGCTTTTGAAATGAACGAGGCCGGCGCACGTCTGGCCCGCGAGGCGGCGGACCGCTTCTCGACCCCGGACAAACCGCGCTTCGTGGCCGGTGTGCTCGGTCCCACCAACCGCACCGCCTCGATCTCCCCCGATGTCAACGACCCGGGGGCGCGCAATGTCGACTTTGATACCCTGGTCGAGGCCTATGCCGAGGCGGCCCGGGGCCTCATCGCCGGCGGCAGCGACCTGCTGCTGATCGAGACCATCTTCGACACCCTCAATGCCAAGGCGGCGGTTTTCGCCTGCGAGCAGGTGTTCGAGCAGGACCACATCCGACTGCCGGTGATGATCTCCGGTACCATCACCGACCAGTCCGGCCGCACCCTCTCCGGCCAGACCACCGAGGCCTTCTACAACAGCCTGCGCCATGCGCGGCCCATCTCCATCGGCCTCAACTGCGCCCTCGGCCCCGACCTGCTGCGCCAGTACGTGGAGGAGATGTCGCGCATCGCCGCGTGCCATGTCTCCGCCCACCCCAACGCCGGCCTGCCCAACGAGTTCGGCGAGTACGACCTGGACGCCGCCCACATGGCCGGCTACATCGCCGAGTGGGCCGACAGCGGCTTTCTCAACATCGTCGGCGGCTGCTGCGGCACCACGCCCCAGCACATCGAAGCCATCGCCAGGGCGGTGGCCGATAAACCCCCCCGCACACTGCCGGCGATCGCCCCCGAGTGCCGTCTCTCCGGCCTGGAGCCGCTGAACATCGGCGCCGACTCCCTCTTCGTCAACGTGGGCGAACGGGCCAACGTGACAGGTTCCGCCAAGTTCAAACGGCTGATCCTCAACGAGCAGTACGACGAGGCGCTGGATATCTGTCGCGAACAGGTGGAGAACGGCGCCCAGGTGGTCGATGTCAACATGGACGAGGCGATGCTCGACGGCGTGGCCGCCATGCGCCGCTTCCTCAACCTCTGCGCCGGCGAACCGGAGATCGCCAAGGTACCGGTGATGATCGACTCCTCCAAGTGGGAGATCATCGAGGCCGGCCTGCAATGCGTGCAGGGCAAGCCGATCGTCAACTCCATCTCCATGAAGGAGGGGGAGGAGAAATTCCTGCGCCAGGCCGAGCTGTGCCGCCGCTACGGAGCGGCGGTGATCGTCATGGCCTTCGACGAGCAGGGCCAGGCGGACACCCAAGCGCGCAAGGTGGAGATCTGCAGCCGCGCCTACCGGCTACTCACCGAGCAGGTGGGCTTCCCGGCGGAAGAGATCATCTTCGATCCCAACATCTTCGCCATCGCCACCGGCATCGAGGAGCACGACAACTACGGCGTCGACTTCATCGAGGCGACCCGGGAGATCAAGCGGACCCTGCCCCATGCCCTGGTCTCCGGCGGCGTTTCCAACGTCTCCTTCTCCTTCCGTGGCAACAACCCGGTACGCGAGGCGATCCACGCGGTCTTCCTCTACCACGCCATCCGCGCCGGCATGGACATGGGCATAGTCAACGCCGCCCAGCTGGCGGTCTACGACGAGCTGCCCGCCGAACTGCGCGAGGCGGTGGAGGACGTGGTGCTCAACCGCGACCCCCTGGCCGGCGAACGGCTGGTGGAACTGGCGCCCAAGTACCAGGGCGACGGCGGCGGCGCGGTGGTCAAGGAAGACGCCGAATGGCGCTCCTGGCCGGTGAACAAGCGGCTCGAGCACGCTTTGGTCAAAGGCATCACAGAATTCATCGATGAAGACACGGAAGCCGCCCGCCAGCAGGCCGGACGTACCCTGGAGGTGATCGAAGGGCCCCTGATGGACGGCATGAATGTGGTCGGAGACCTGTTCGGCGCCGGCAAGATGTTCCTGCCCCAGGTGGTCAAGTCGGCGCGGGTGATGAAGAAGGCGGTGGCCTACCTGGAGCCCTTTCTGGAGGCGGAGAAGGCCGAGTGCGGGGTGCAGGCACAGGGCAAGATTCTGATGGCCACCGTCAAGGGCGACGTGCACGACATCGGCAAGAACATCGTCGGCGTGGTCCTGCAGTGCAACAACTACGAGGTGATCGACCTGGGTGTGATGGTGCCGGCGGACAGGATCCTGCACGAGGCCCAGGCCCAGCAGGCGGACATCATCGGCCTCTCCGGCCTGATCACCCCGTCGCTGGACGAGATGGTCCACGTCGCGAAAGAGATGCAGCGCCTCGGCATGCAGCAGCCGCTGATGATCGGCGGCGCCACCACCTCCATCGCCCACACGGCGGTGAAGATCGAACCCAATTACGAGCATCCGGTGGTCTATGTGCCGGACGCCTCCCGCGCTGTGGGCGTGGCCTCGAACCTGCTGTCGGACGAGCTGCGCGACGGCTATGTGGCCCGCCTGCGCGAGGAGTACGCGGCGGTGCGCGAACGCCGCGCCGGAGTCAACGAGGCGCGCAACCTGATCCCGATCACCGAGGCACGCGCCAATCCCACCCCCATCGACTGGTCGGCTTTCGTACCGATGACCCCGCGACTCTGCCAAGCCGGATTCGTGACTCCCGAGGGCGGCAAACTGATTCGACTGAACAACGGTCAGGATAGCGGGGCCAGCCTGCTGGTGCTCGCAGACATCCCCGTCGCGGAACTCACGGGCTACATCGACTGGACCTTTTTCTTCCACGCCTGGCAGCTCAGGGGGCGCTATCCGCAGATCCTCGATGATCCGGAAAAAGGGGAGGAGGCGAAGAAGCTCTTCGCCGACGCCCAGACCATGCTGGAGCGGGTGATCGATGAGAAGTGGCTGCGCGCCGCCGCCGTGATCGGCCTCTTCCCCGCCAACGCGGATAACGACGACATCCAGGTCTACAGCGACGACAGCCGCGAGCGCGTGCTCACCCGCTTCCACAACCTGCGCAAGCAGGGTCGCCAACCGGAGGGAAAATACAACGAATGCCTGGCCGACTACGTCGCCCCGCTCGCCAGCGGCAAGACCGACTACCTGGGCGCCTTCGCCTGTACCTCCGGCATCGGCATCGATGACAAGCTGGCCGATTTCGAGCAGGACCACGACGACTACCACGCCATCCTGCTCAAGGCCCTGGCCGAGTGGCTGCACGAGCGGGTACGACGCGACTACTGGGGCTACGCGGCGGACGAGTCTCTCAGCAACGAGGAGCTGATCGCTGAGCAATACGCCGGTATCCGTCCCGCCATGGGCTACCCGGCCAGCCCCGACCACACCGAGAAGGACATCCTGTGGCAACTGCTGTCGGTGGAGGAACACACCGGCATCTGGCTCACCGAAAGCAAGGCGATGGTGCCCACCGCAGCGGTCAGCGGCCTCTATTTCGCTCATCCCGACAGCCGCTACTTCGCCGTCGGCAAGCTGAACCGGGATCAGGTGGCCGACTACGCCGAACGCAAGGGCATGACCCTGAAGGAGGCCGAACGCTGGCTGTCGCCCAACCTGGCCTATGAGCCGGAGGGCGGTTAGCTGAGTCTTCCGGCGACCGCCCCCGGTTTCTCCTCACCGCGGAGACTGGGCAGGGTGCGGCTTGCCGCACCGATCCCGTCCACAGCGCACCTCATCCGCTGATTGGCCCCTAAGCTGAAGAGCTGCGCCAGCGGACGGAGTCTTGGTGCGGCAAGCCGCACCCTACATCCTGTCGGACTGTAAGAGGGGTAAACCGCGCAGAAGCCGATCAAGAGACCGTCGGGACTGCCGATAGGTTCAAGAAGTCCCCAGGGAAACGGAGCCATGTCATGGATGCATTCCCCAACAATCCCAACCTGTCCGCTTATGCAGGCAACCTCCGGGCCGGCGTGCGCCTCGCCACCGGCCGGCCCGTCACGCCCGACGACTTCACTGTCGGCTTTGACCAGGGACTCTGGCTGTTGCTGAGCCTGTTCGTACTGGAGTTGCTGTTCGCCTTTGCCGGTACCGAACGCCCCGCCACCTTCTCCAGCTACGGGTTGAACTATCTCGGCGCCGCCTATCTCTTCGAACTGATGCTGCTGCTGGTGGTCGCCCGCTGGGCGGGGGCCAACCGCTACCAAACCGGCGGCCTGCTGGTTGCCTACCTCGCCGCGACGCCGATCTACCTCGCCTTCGCCCACCTGCTCATCCACCACAGCGAATCCGGCCATCCGGGCCCGCTGTTCGCCTGGACGGTCGGCCTGTTGCCGCTCGCCTGGCAGCTCTACATCCTGGTGCGGCTGCTGCGGCTGTTCGCTTATCTGCGTATAGGACGCTCTCTCTTTCTTGCCGTCTTCTATGTCGGTCTCAGTGTCGGCAGCCTCTGGCTGCTGCCCCGCACCGACCTCTGGTATACGATCGCTCCTGACGAGTCTAGCGGTCCCTACGCCAGACTCTATGAAATGAGCGTGGAGGATCTGTTCTACAACCAGCAAACCTTGCTGGAGGCATCGCTGCAACAGGTCTCAGACCAGCGCCCGGGGGTGACCGACCTCTACCTGCTGGCCGTCGGCGGCTATGGCCTGGAGAAGGTGTTTCTGAACGAGGTGGAGTATGTGAGAAAGCTCTTCGACGAGCGCTTCGACACCCGGGGCCACTCCCTGGTGCTGGTCAACAATATAGAGACGGTCGAGCGCTATCCCCTGGCCAACCGCCACAACCTGCGCGCCGCCCTCACTGACATCGGACAGCGCATGGATCCCGAGGAGGATCTGCTGTTTCTCTTCATGACCTCCCACGGCAGCCGCAGTCACCGCTTCTCGGTCAGCTTCGGTCCCGTGCCCCTCGACGACCTGACGCCGCAACAGGTGCGCCAGGCGCTGGACGACGCCGGCATCCGCTGGCGGGTGATCGTCGTCTCCAGCTGCTATTCCGGCGGCTTCATCGAACCCCTCAAGGATCCCCGTACACTGATCATCACCGCGGCCGCCCCGGACCGAAAGTCGTTCGGTTGCGGGGCGAGCAGCGAGTTCACCGATTTCGGCACCGCCTACTTCAAGCACGCCCTGGATCGTGAACAGGATTTCGTGGACGCCTTCGACCTGGCCGCCACCTGGGTCGCCGAGAAGGAGCAGCGGGAAAACCGCAAGGCCTCACAGCCCCAACGATTCGTCGGAGAGGTGATACGCGAAAAGCTGGCCATGCT
The DNA here is from genome assembly GCA_050300835.1 of Sedimenticolaceae bacterium. GTDB lineage: Bacteria > Pseudomonadota > Gammaproteobacteria > Chromatiales > Chromatiaceae > Thiodiazotropha. The sequence continues at coordinate 12,792 of JBNKYJ010000022.1, read as the reverse complement.
CGGCCCGGCTGAGGATCGCGGGGAGACGACCGGGAGCGACATCGCCTGCCGGAACCCGGAAACCCAGGCCGCCTGTCTGCCCTGACGGCTCTACGGCGCTTATTTCAGGCCGACCCGGCCCTGCTTGTCGAGGGGAATGCGAAAGGCCTCCAACAGGGGGTTGGAGCTGGAGGCATCCATCGAGCCGCTCAGGTCGTACTGGATACCCTGCCCGAGCAGGGCCTTGTAGAGCCCCATCCCCACCTGGTTGAAATCGACAGAGAGGGGCAGCGTGACGGTGCCGCGTCCCTCCTGCCCGATCGTCACACCCTGTTTGACCAGACCGCCGCCCACGTCGTAGCCGTTCAGCTTCAGGCCGTAGTCGAGCCGTTGCAGCAGCAGCGAGAAGGCGTTGGGATTGTCCACTTCCAATTCCATCAGTAGCTTGGCACCGCTCAATGAGAGCTGCTGCACATCCAGCGAACGCAGGTTCACGCGCGGCATTTCGGGGATCGGCAACTCGCCCCGGTAGCTCACCGGCACCCGGACCTGTCCCAGCAAGGGCACCTCGAAGCCCATCCCCAGGTCGAGCTGGTAGTCGACCTGCCTGGCCCCTTTCAGCTGCCGGTAGCTGTCGAGCAGCTGTTGAAATCCGAGCCTGACCGGCACCTGCACCTGGCTGCTGCCGTTGGCCGCCAGTTTCATTCCCTTGGTTTGATTTCCCTGCAGGAAGGAGCTGCCGAGCAGTTTCAGATCGTAGTCGAGCCCGGCCAGGGAGATGGCGACCGGATTGGGATTGTCGACCTGCACATCGAAGTTGAGATCGACCCCGTTCATGTCGAGGGAGGTCAGTCTCAGACCCTGTACCCTGGCGGTCGGTTTCTGGCCCTCCAGCACCTGACCGACCTGTTCGAGGGTTGCGCAGCCGGTCAACAGTAAAGTGTGGGCCAGGACGATGATCAGCAACAGGCTTCGCAGCATGACGGGGCCTCCGGGTCAGGCGGACAGTGAGTATGGGACGATGATAGCAATTGAAGGCGACCCGGCAAGGGTCGCGATCAGGACACGCCTCACAACTCAGCGCACAGACGGAGACAGCCCTCGCCGACGCGAGCCGACCACCCGCAGCACCCCGGTCAGCATCAGCAACAGCAGCCCCGCACCCATGGCGCCGCCGCCACCGATCTCCTCGTAGCTGTCGCGGTAACTGTCCTCCAGCGGCAGCACCGACAGATCCCGGTCCTCGTAGGGGCCGTAGTTCACCACCAGCAGATCGTAGTCGGCATCATAGAGCTCGATCAGTACATCGTAGTAGCCGGTCGGGTAGCCGTCGAGCAGTCGGGTCACCACTTCATAGGCGTCGTCGCTGGCATCGCCGGTGATGGAAAACACCTCCGTGGTATGGAAATGGTTCCAGGGTCCACCCTCCAGACTGAGGTAGAGGCGGGCGTAGACCCAGGCCTCGCTGCCATCGCTCACATCCGGGTCGAAGCTGACCCGCAGACGGTGGAAGAAGCCGTCACCGTCGTCATCCCAGCTCAGAACGGTCGCGGCATCGAACACACTGAAGACCCGACCCGTCGGATGTGCCAGCGTGCGCTGCTGGCTCACCGTCTCGGAGCGGCTGCCGCCGCTAACCAGCGGCTGCGCTTCGTCCACCGGTGCCAGATCGAGCGCTTCCGTATAGCTTGTCGAGGCCTGGGCGACGGGGCCCTCGACCGACTGGGAGAGGCGCGCCCGCGTGTCATCCGCGAGCACCCCTTCGCCCCAGCACAGGCTCAGCGCCAATGTCAGCCCGACCAGGAATCGGTTCGTGGTGGCCATGGTCGTCATCGTCCCGCCCCCTCAATCCCAATGGCGCTTTACGCGGGGTTTGCGTTTGTCGTGATCGTGACGGTATCTGTCATGGCCATAGTGTCTTTTGTAGCGATCGCGGTACTGATAGCCATGGCTGTCGTGGCGACGATATTCCCGATGATGATAGTGACGGTAGGGCCCATCTTTGTAGTAGTAATAGTGGTCGTCATGATCCAGGCTGAGTCCCAGCAGCACGCCACTCAACAGACCGACCGGGTAACCGTAGTCGTCATGGGCCTGCGCGGTGGACCCGATCACCAGCGAGGCGGTGAGGAAGGTTGCGATAAGCAGTGTCTTGCGTTTCATGATAAGTCTCCTTCAATGAGCTTCGATTTAAGCTTAGGGAGACTTGGCTGAACGAAAGCTGAATGGTTGGAAGGCTGTTGGAAATCGTTTTTTGGGGCAAGGAGCGGCAGGCGCTGGCGTGACAACCGGCAGCGCCGAATTCAAGTGCCGGGACTCAGTCGATGACTCCGTTGCGCTGCAACACCCGCTGGATCTTGCGTCCCTGACTGGCCAGTCGATCCAGATCGCCGAAGTTGGGGATGTCGCCATCGGCCAGCCGGCTCTCCCAGGCATCGAGCTCGGTTTCCAGATAGATCAGCAGCTTGCTGGAACACCCCTCGCAACTGTCGCCGCAGATCTGTTCGTCGTAGAGACCGAAGGGGATGGCCTCACGCATTTGCGCGATCAACCGGCGCATGGCGGTTCGTGTATCGGGCTTTCGAGGCTTGGCGGCCACGGTCGGTCACCCGCGAGGCCTCAGCACTTGATGCTCTTGCACAGCTTGATGCCTTTCCTGCGCTGCACCTGCAGCACCTTGAGACGGCGTTTGATCTGCTTGCGTTCGTCGTTGTTCTTCTCATTCTCCAGCTTGGCTTCCAGTGCCTTCTGCTGCTGTTTGAGCTTTTTCAACAAACTGCGGATCTTGTCCCGCTTCTCTTTCTGCTTGCGCTTCTCCAGGTTGAGCAGGCGGTGGAATTTTTCAATCAGCTTTTCTGTAGTCATCTGTCGACTCGTTCAATCGGATGAGGGTTTTTGTTCTTCTTCGAGAAGTTCGCTCATCTCCTCTTCATTCAGGATCAGCTCACTCTCCACATCCAGCGCTTCATGCTCCGGCGATACAAACAGGACCCGGCCCATCTGAATCAGATTATCTGCCACATCATAGGCATAGGCGCTGTCGTTCATCAAGGAAGTGGCCATTTCCGCACTGATGGCATCGTCCCGGATCAGTCGGTCGAGTTCACCGTTGGAGATGACGTCGTCCTCCTCGATGGCCAGTTTCACTGCATCGAGAGAGAGCGGCGAGACACCGGCTGGCGATTCGGTGCGGATCGCTGTCAGCTCCCGCAATACGATCGCCAGCTGAATCCGGATACGGTTGTATTGCTGACGAATCGCCGGATTGCCCGACTGCGTGTAGCGCACCAGGTTCTTCTGCAGATGCTTGATATCCTTCACCGCCTCCACAATGTTCAGGCTCGCCATGCGCAGCTGGTAGAGCTCCTCGCCATAGTGCTCGGAAGCGCTGGCCTGGACCTGACTGATATAGGCGGTAATGGCACTGTAGAGGGACTTGATGCGTTGCTCATAGAGCGCATCGATATCGACCTTGGATACCTGCGGGGAACGCCCCACCAAACCGCGAAGGTCCGCATCGGATTTTATGACGTCCGGTTTGAGGCTCAGCACCGAGGCAATAACCTCGTAGGCGTTTTCCAGCAGATGTCCCATCTCGTTGCGGATCGCCTGCATGGCCGATTCAGGCAGCTCCATGGCCGCCTGGTTGAGGAAGCGGGGTTCATCGACCAGTCGCTCACGCCCGTGCATCAATCGCTCCAGACTCTGGACCAGCCTGCCGGTCACCGGCAGCATCAGACACACACCCACCAGGTTGAACAGGGTATGAAACAGCGCCAGCTTGAGTGTGTAGTCGTCAACGGCGATGCCCAGCCATTCGCTGGTGGCGTTGACCGCCAGCAGGAACTGCTGAATGAAGAGGATGGCCACAATACCCGTGACCAGGTTGAACACCAGGTGCGCCACCGCCAGGCGGCGGCCCTGCACATTGGAACTCATGGCCCCGAGAATGGCGGTGATGGTGGTCCCCACATTGGCGCCGATGGCCAGGGCAAGGGCATTCTCATAGGTGATCTGCTGCGCCGCCAGCGCCGTGATGATCAACACCAGGGTGGCATGGCTCGATTGCATCACCACCGTGGCGGCGATGCCCAGCAGGGTATAGACCAGCAGCCCCTTGATCCCCGGCATCGCGTAGGCCGCCAGATCGATGGCGTCCTTGAAGGCCTCGAAGCCCTCTTTCATGTAGTGAATACCGAGGAACAGGAAGCCGAGACCCGCCAGGATGTAGCCCACGCCCTTCCACGAACGCGACTTCTGAAAGATCAGAATCACGCCGAACACCAGCATCGGCATGGCATAGGCGGAAATCTTCACCTTGAGTCCGAATCCCGCAACCAGCCAGGCGCCGGTGGTGGTGCCCAGATTGGCGCCGAAGATGATGCCGATGCCCGAGGCCAGCCCGATCAGCCCCGCGCTGAGGAACGAAATGGTGATTACCGAGACCAGCGAGCTCGACTGCATCAGGGTGGTGCTCAGGATACCGAAGCTGAGACTCTTCCACAGACGGTCGGTGGTGCGCTGGAGGATCCGTTCCAGCATACCGCCGGTAAAGGCCTTGAAACCCTCCTCCAGCGACAGCATGCCGAAAAGGAAAACCGCCACCCCGGCAGCGATGACCTTGAAGTCCGGACTGACCCAAAAGCCGTAACCCAGCACCATGAAGATGGTGGGCAGCAGAATTTTACGCAACATCACGCCGCCCCCGACCCGGGGGCGCACCGGATGTCGTCGCTCATGGCAGCATCATGCCGCGTATCGTGAAATAGAGCATGGCGGCCAGGATCGCGGAGGCGGGTACGGTAATGATCCAGGCGGCGACGATCTTCAGCAGCGCGGAACGCTTCACGAGTTCGTGGCGATAGACCTTTTTCAGTCCCTTGCGCTCCTTCTTCGTCAGTTCCGCCTTGGTGCGATGCTCCTTCAACTCGCGCAACATGCTCGCCTTCTCTTCGAGACCGGCCTTTTTGAACCTCTCCATGAAGGCCTCGACCTCTTCACGGTCGGCGCCCTGATGGTGCAGCTCGATCTCCTCTACCATACGGGCATAGTTGGCTTTCAGGAACTCGCGCAGAAACCCCACGCCAAACACCGCACCCACTGCGATATGGGTGGAACTTACCGGCAATCCCAGCTGGGTGGCGATGATGACTGTGATGGCCGCCGCCAGGGCGATACAAAAGGCACGGATCTGATCCAGCTCGGTGATCTCGGAACCCACGGTACGGATCAGTTTCGGGCCATAGAGGGCGAGACCGATGGCGATGCCCAGGGCACCCACCATCATCACCCAGAGCGGGATCGGCGCCTTGGCCGAGATGGCGCCTTTGGTCAGGGCATCGTTGATCGCCGCCAGCGGGCCGATCGCATTCGCCACGTCGTTGGCGCCATGGGCGAAACTGAGCAGGGCGGCGGCGAAGATCAACGGCACCGTAAACAGGCTGTTGACACTGCGCTTGCTGTTCTCCAGTCGGGAGGCCATGCCGTTGATCAGCGGTTTACTCAGGATCATGACGCCGAGTCCGATAGCCAGGCCAATCATCAGCGCCACCGGCATGCCCACTTTCCAAAGGTGCTTGAATCCCTTCAGCACCAGATAGGTGCCGAAGGCCCAGGCCATGATGCCGATCAGGATCGGCACCATGCGTCGCGCCGCCGTCACCATATCCGCCTGGTAGGTGATGGTGCGTTTGATCAGGTAGAGGAAGGCGGCGGCTATCACACCGCCCATCACCGGAGAGATGACCCAACTGGCGGCAATCTGCCCCATCTTGGCCCAGTTGGCGATGGCCCAGCCACCGGCGGCGATTCCAGCGCCCAGCACGCCGCCGACGATGGAGTGGGTGGTGGAGACCGGCGCGCCGATGGCGGTGGCCAGGTTGAGCCACAGGGCTCCCGCCAGCAGAGCCCCCATCATCAACCAGACGAAGGTGTCGGTATCGCCGATTATGGACGGGTTGATGATGCCCTTCTTGATCGTACCCACCACATCGCCTCCGGCCACCAAAGCCCCCATGGCCTCGAAGATGGCGGCGATCAGAATCGCTCCGGTGAGGGTGATGGCATGGGAGCCGACCGCCGGACCCACATTATTGGCCACGTCGTTGGCGCCGATGTTCATCGCCATGTACCCGCCGATCATGGCCGCCACCACCAGCATGTGGGTGACATCGCTCCCTTTCGATCCGACATACAGCATGATTCCTACTATGAACAGCATGGCGACGCCGAGCCTGAACAGCTCTTTCCGATTGGCCCAGGTGGCGTGCTCTATTTCAGCGATTTTTTCGAGTTCCATAGTTTCTTGCTCTGGTTTTTAGTTATGCAATGAGGAGGGGGCGCCAGTCATAAAAGCGCAACAAAAGTTTAACATTATGTAGCTGTTCGCGGCATGTCCCAACTCAATGCAAACGCCATTTTTATGCGAAAAAAAATCTGGGATCCGAGCCGTCACCGTCGACTGCCTGGACGCCTCTCAGGGAGAGGGGGTTGCTGACGGCGGATTCAGCGGTAGAGATCGAGGGTGGCCTGCAGCTTTTGCAGCACCAGTTCACGCAGGGCGGGAGGTTCGATCACCTCCACATCGGGACCGAATCGCAGCAAGTCCATCACCAACTCCTCCGGCTGACCGTAGGGGAGACTCAACTCATAACTACCATCCGCCAGCCATCGGCTCTGCTGCCGAGGGTGCCAGGACTCCATCGATACCCATCTTGCACGTTCCGGAGTGAAGCGCAGGATCGCCTGATGCTGGGCGCGGCCGGAAAAGATGCCGTAGGTCCCGGCATAGTGGTCGTCGAGATCCGACTCATCCAGCTCCTGAGCCGGGGTATCGAGCGTATGCGCCTCGCGGATGGCATCCAGCGCGAAGGTGCGCAGACCGCGACGCAGGTGACACCAGGTGTCCAGGTACCAGTTGTCGCGGTAGTGGGTAAGCCGTTGCGGTGAGACCTCTCGTTCACTCACGGCGTCCTGGGCCCGGTTGTAGTAGACAAGCTGCAGGCGCCGCCGGGCGGCCAGCGCCCCGGCGATGAGGGTGAAATAGGGGCCTGCCGGCCTGGCGGCGGCCCGCAGCAGACGGATACGGCGCGACACCGGTTCGCCGCTCCCCGGCTGGCAGCTGAGCAGTTCGTCGATCTTGCGCTTGAGAGGTTGCAGATGGCTGTCGAGCAGACCCGGTTGCACCCCTTCCAGCAGCTGTTGTGCGGCCAGCAGGGCCTGCAGCTCGGAGGCGTTGAACCAGAGTCCGGGCAGTTGGTACATCTCCCCTTCCGAGGGGTCGTAGCGGTAGCCGTTGTGCTTGCGGTCGTAGACGATAGGGGCGTTGAGGTAGAGCCGCATCTCCTCGATCAACCGTTTGACCGTGGCGCGGGAGCACTCCAGCTCCTGCTCCAGGCGTTGACGGGAGACCGGGTAACGGGCGTTCTGCAGGATGCGGTTGAGCTCGAAGATCCGGTCGAACCGATCCATAGGCGTGAAATCCTGTTAGTGCTTTTCCATCCCGGGTTTCGCCCGTGCCGGCTCTTCCATCGACCAGAGCCGCTCCAGGTGGTAGAAGTCGCGTACCTTGGGCTGCATCACGTGGACCACCACGCCGTTGAGATCGACCAGGGCCCATTCGCCCTCGTTGATCCCTTCGCTACCGAGCGGGGTCTCACCGGCCTGCTTGGCCTTGAAGGCGACAGTCTCCGCGATCGACTTCACGTGACGGTCGGAGGTGCCGCTGGCGACGATCATGATGTCGGTGATGCTGGTCTTGCCACGGACGTCCAGTACCACCACATCCTTCGCTTTCATGTCGTCCAGAGTCTGTAGAACGACGTCTCTGAGTGCTTCTATCTCCATTGAGTACCGTTTGTTTGCTGAGTGGGGCCGGCTGGCCGGAAAAATCGGCGATTCTACCCGAGCCATGGGAAATAGCATAACCCATGGCTGAAAAAAGTTATCACTTGCGATAGAGGTGGTTCTCTTCGATCAGTCTCAAGACCCCGTCCGGCAACAGGTATCGGGGGCTGTATCCCGCGGCGACAGTCGCCCGGATGGCGGTGGCGGAGATCTCCAGCTGGGTCACCGCCTGCAGATGGATCAGTCCCGCCGGCTGCGCCCGGAGCCTGTCCGGGCCTGCGCATGCGTGATCCCTCAGCAGGGCGCTTACCCGCGGATCCTCCGGTCCCGCAGACCCCGGTCGGTGCATCACCACCAGATGGGCCAGCTCAAGGATCTCCTCGGGTCGGTGCCAATCGGCAAAGCCATTGAAGGCGTCCATGCCCAGCAACAGGCAGAGCGGGCGGTCGGGGAAATCGTCACGCAGGGAGTTGAGGGTATCCACGCTGTAGGAATCACCGGCCCGCCGCAGTTCGCGTTCGTCGGCGACGAAACCCGCCTCTCCGGCGATCGCCTCTCGCACCATGCGCAGACGCAGATCAGCCGGGGTCTCGGGCTGATCCCGATGCACCGCCCGATGCAGGGGGATGAAGCGCACCTGCTCCAGGCCGATGGCCTGCATCACATCCAGGGCGGGACGCAGATGCCCGTAGTGGATCGGATCGAAGGTACCGCCCAGGATGCCAATCATACGCAGCTAGGTCCGGATATGGCCGTCGCCCAATACGATGTACTTCACCGAGGTCAGCCCCTCCAGGCCGACCGGCCCACGGGCGTGGAACTTGTCGGTGGAGATGCCGATCTCCGCCCCCAGACCGTACTCGAACCCGTCGGCGAAACGGGTGGAGGCGTTGACCATCACCGAACTGGAATCGACCTCGGTCAGAAAACGCCGTGCCCGGGTGTAGTTCTCGGTGACGATGGCGTCGGTGTGCTGGGAACTGTGGGTATTGACATGGTCGATGGCCTGATCCAGGCCGCTCACCACCCTGATGGAGAGGATCGGCGCCAGGTACTCCGTATCCCAGTCCTCGTCACTGGCCGCCACGGCGCCGTCGATGATCTCCAGGGTACGCGCGCAGCCACGGATCTCCACCCCCTTCTCGAACAGGGGGGCGGCCAGCATCAGCAGCATCTCCTCGGCGATCGCCTCCGCCACCAGCAGGGTCTCCATGGTGTTGCAGGTGCCGTAGCGCTGGGTCTTGGCGTTCATCGCCACATCGAAGGCCTTGCCGATATCGGCCTGATCGTCGATGTAGACGTGGCAGATACCGTCCAGGTGTTTGATCACCGGTACCCGGGCATCGCGGCTGATACGCTCGATCAGCCCCTTGCCGCCGCGGGGAATGATGACGTCGACAAACTCGGGCATGGCGATCATCTCGCCCACCACGGCCCGGTCGGTGGTGGCCACCACCTGCACCGCCGCTGCGGGCAGACCGGCCTGTTCCAGCCCCCTCTGGATACTGGCGGCAATAGCCTGGTTGGAGTGGAAGGCCTCGGAACCGCCGCGCAGCACGGCGGCGTTGCCCGATTTCAGGCACAGCCCGGCGGCGTCGGCGGTGACGTTGGGACGTGATTCGTAGATGATGCCGACCACACCCAGGGGCACCCGCATGTGGCCCACCTGAATGCCGCTCGGGCGGTATTTCATATCGAAAATCTCACCGATCGGATCGGCCAGCCCGGCGATCTGGCGCAGGCCCTCGATCATGCCGTCGATGCGCGCCGGGGTCAGTTCCAGACGATCGAGCAGGGCGGCGTCCAGCCCCTTCTCTGCACCGGCCTTCAGGTCCTTGCGGTTCTCCTGCATCAGCAGTTCGCGCTGTGCGTCCAGATCGTCCGCCATCGCCTCCAGGGCCCGGTTCTTGGCCGCCGTGGTGGCGGAGGCCAGCAGTCGGGAGGCCTTGCGCGCCTGCCGCCCCAGGGTCTGCATATAGCCCTTCACATCGGAAATCTCGTCAAACATAGCGGGAATGCCGTCTCGGTTAATGGAAAAACTCAGGCGGGGAACTGTATCAAAAATCGCGCTGATTGGCCCCCGGCGTCGCCAACTGACCGAAATTTGCGCGATTCCGATGGCTTGCGAGGGGCGAAAACCCAACTTCATATCAGGGTTATCACCTCTCAAGTTCATGCGGCTTCGACCGATCAATAGGGCATGGAGAGAAAAACGGGTGGACCCCAGAGAGAGATGCTCAGATCAGCCTCAACCTTGTTACTGACCCTCGCCCTTGCCGGCACCGGCATGGCCAGCGAGTTCGACTTCGATGTGCCGATGCACCTGAAGGGCGCCAGCACCTTCTACATTTCCGGCCGCATCGGTGACATGCCGCCCAGCGACTTCATGGTCGACACCGGCTCCAGCTACATGACCATCAATGAAGAGACCCTGGCCAATCTGAAACTGACCGAAGATCCCGTCTACCTGCGCGATCTCAACGGTGTACTGGCCAACGGCGACCGGATGCGTGTTCCGGTCTATGCCGTCTCCAGTGTCCAGCTGGGCGAAAACTGTCGCCTTGAAGAGGTGGAAGTCGCGGTATTCCCAGGCAATACCCGGCAGATTCTGGGACTCAGCGTGCTGTTGAAGGCCGCTCCCTTCGTCTTTTCCACCGACCCGCCACAGCTCCAGTTGAGCAATTGCCGCCTGGCTGAAACAGATGTCGGCGACCAGACAGTGCTGGCCGCCGACACGGAAACCCGTTGATCGGGTTCGATTCTTCGACGATTACTTGTCGGTAGAGGGCTCCATCGCCTCGAAGGCGCTGAACTCTGCCGCGTCGATCTGACCGTCCTGATTGGCGTCGGTGGTCTCCCAACGCTGGTGCAGGCTCTCGTCAGCTGCCGCTTCCTGGGCGGAGATATAGCCGTCCTCGTTTACGTCGAGCTTCATGAATGCGTCTTCGCCGGCGACTGCCGCGGTGAAAAAACCGGCCGCAATCATGGCCATTGCCGTTTTGGTGATTTGCATCGTTTTCATCATGTTCTCCTTAACTGTTTTCGATCCGTCAACCCCAGGATTGGGGCCTCCGGTGATGCATATGACAACGAAACCTTAAGAAATAGCGCGATGCAAATCACACTTCGTATAACTTTTAATTCCTAGGGGAATAATTCTGATGGTTCGGTGAGGAATCGATCACACTCGCGTACCGCTGCCTGTTAATAATCGATTTCAGTGGCTCTCAACGGCCCAGGCAAGGCGTTTCGCGCATGAGTTTAAGACCCTCCATCAGGAGCTATAACTAACTGATTTCCAGCTAAATTCAGCCCAACACCTGGGGACGCTCGTTGATCAGAAGGCGCTTTCCGGCCATGCCCAGCGCCAGCTCTTCGAACAGCGACCAGGGATCGCCGGGATCCTGTCCCTTGATCGCCCTGTCCGCCCTGGCGCAGATCACCAGCAACTGGCGCCAGAGCGCCGCTCGGCGCTGCACACCCCGGCGCACCAAGGCCTTGCGCTTGTCCCAGACCCGGTGGGCGCCCATCACCTGATCGGGGCTGCGCCCCTGCGCCACCTCATGGGCCATCTGCGCCAGGGCCCGAATCTCTCGACTGAGGGCCCACAGCACCACCGGCGTGGCGACGCCTTCGGCGCGCAGTCCCTGCAGCATGCGCAGCCCCCTGGCCGCCTCTCCGGCGAGCAGGGTATCGACCAGTCCGAAGACATCGAAGCGGGCGCTGTCGGCTACCGACTCGGTCAGCTGTTCCTGCGTCACCACACCGGGGCCCTGTTGCAGCAGCAGCTTCTCGATCTCCTGACTGGCGGCGAGCAGATTGCCTTCGACCCGATCGGCCAGCATCTCCACCACGCCCGGCTCCGGAATCAGTCCGGCCCGGCGCAGACGCTGCTCGATCCAGGGCGGCAGCCGGTTGCCTTCCACCGGCCAGATCTGTACCACCACGCCTGTCTGCTCCAGGCGCTTGTACCACTGGCTGTTGCTTTGCGCCCGCTCCAGCTTGGGTAGCGTGATGAGCAGCAGGGTGTCCTCAGGTGGCGCTTCGGCATAGGCGCTCAAGGCCTTGGCTCCTTCACTGCCGACTTTTGGACTCGTCAGGCGCAGATCGAGCAGACGCCGGTCACCGAACAGGGACAGACTCTCGGCCGCCGCATTGAGCGCGGCCCAGTCGAAACCGGCCGCGGTATCGAGCACCTCCCGTTCTGTAAAGCCCTGACTACGGGCCGCCGACCGCACCTCGTCCGCCGCCTCCTGCATCTGCAGGGGTTCGTCACCGCTGATGAGGTAGATCGGCGACAGCTGCTTTTGCAGCTGGGAGGCGAGCTGATCGTTGCGCAGTCTCATGGTTGTTTCAGCAGCGCCTCCAATCGGCGGATGATCTGGTTCGCCATCTCATAGCGCATATCGTTGAAGAGCAGTGCGGCCTCGTTGCGCTGACCCAACTCGTCGTCGCCGCTGTAGCTGAGCTGGCGCACCAGCTCCAGAGTCTGGGTCTGCGGCTCAGCCTGCGCAGACCGGGTGAGGCGGAAACTGGCCACCAGCTGCAGCTCCGAATCGAGCGCCTTGCCGCTGGCGTCCACGGCCAGCACCCGGCTCTGCTGACGTTCGCCGGTGATTCTCAAACGGGCCTTGGCCGACTCCGCGTCCTTCGCCAGCTCGACGCCACCGATGCGCAGATTGTGGGCCAGGGTGCCCGCCAGGGTGCCGCGGTCCTCGCCCTGTTCCACGTAGAGACCGTTGAGCGCCGGTGAGGCGGCCTGCTGGTAACCCTTGAGGTGGAAGCCGCAGCCGGCCAGGGTGAGCAGCAGCGTCAGCCAGAGCAGCGGGTTGGGGGATGCTTTCCTAGACACCTTGATGAAGATCTCCTAAGGGTGAGAGTGCAACGGATCGCCCGGGTGAGGTGAGCCTAACCTGAGAGCCGGAGCGGGACAACCGGGGTTGGCGGGGCAGGGCCCCACCCTACCGG
>JBNKYJ010000021.1:0-6885 GCA_050300835.1 Sedimenticolaceae bacterium | reverse complement strand
GTCGACCTGGGTGATGTCGCCGGTGATCACGGCGGTGGAGCCGAAGCCGATGCGGGTGAGGAACATCTTCATCTGCTCCGGCGTGGTGTTCTGCGCCTCGTCGAGGATGACGAAGGATTCGTTCAGGGTGCGCCCGCGCATGTAGGCCAGGGGGGCGATCTCGATCACGTTGCGCTCCACCAGCTTGGCCACCTTCTCGAAGCCGAGCATCTCGTAGAGGGCATCGTAGAGGGGGCGCAGGTAGGGATCGATCTTCTGCGCCAGGTCGCCGGGCAGGAAGCCGAGCCGCTCGCCCGCCTCCACCGCCGGCCGCACCAGCAGGATGCGCCGCACCTGGTCCCGCTCCATGGCGTCCACCGCCGCCGCCACCGCCAGGTAGGTCTTGCCGGTGCCCGCCGGGCCGACCCCGAAATTGATGTCATGGGTGAGGATCTTGTGCAGGTACTCCTTCTGGTTCGGCCCCCGGGGACGCACCAGGCCGCGCCGGGTCTTGATCACCGTCTCCGGCAGGTCGTCGGCCGTCTTCTCCAGCAGGGCGTCGACGCCCGCCTCCTGCAGGAACAGATGGACCCGCTGCGGATCGAGGGTCTCCCGATCGGCGGCCCGATAGAGGTCGTGCAGCACCTGCTCGCCGGCACGGATGGCGTGGCGCTCGCCGATCAAACGGAAGTGGTTGCCCCGGTTGTTGATCTCGATGCCGAGACGGCGCTCGATGTGGCGCAGATTCTCGTCCAGCTGGCCGCAGACATTGGCCAGCTGTTCGTTGTCCAGGGGTTCCAAAAGAAGATCGATGGATTCGGGGTGTTCAGCCAAAGGGGACGTCCTGAGCGGTGGGAATGGGCGCGATCAGTCGTTGACGACGCGGCCGGCCGGCGCCAGCCACTCGCCGCGCAGGGAGTTGGGCAGCGCCTCGGTGATGCGCACATCGACGAACCGGCCGATCAGCTCGGCGGGGCCGTCGAAGTTGACCACCCGGTTGTTTTCGGTGCGACCGGCCAGCTGGTTCGGGTCCTTCTTCGCCGGCCGCTCCACCAGGATGCGCTGCAGCGTGCCTACCATCTGCCGGCTGATGCGCTGGGCCTGGGTGTTGATCAGTTGCTGCAGGCGCTCCAGCCGCCGCTGCTTGACCTCGAGCGGCACGTCGTCCGGCAGGTCGGCCGCCGGGGTACCGGGTCGGCGGCTGTAGATGAAGCTGTAGGAGTGGTCGAAACCGACCTCCTCGATCAGTTTCAGGGTCGCCTCGAAATCGGCCTCGGTCTCGCCGGGAAAGCCGACGATGAAATCGGATGAGATGGTGATGTCGGGCCGCACCTCGCGCAGGCGACGGATCTTGGCCTTGTATTCGAGGGCCATGTGGCCCCGCTTCATCTGAGCCAGGATGCGGTCGGAGCCCGACTGCAGCGGCAGGTGCAGGAAGCTGACCAGCTCCGGCACCTGGCCGTAGACCTCGATCAGGGAGTCGGAGAACTCCACCGGATGGGAGGTGGTGAAGCGGATGCGGTCGATCCCCTCCACCGCCGCCGCGTATTCGATCAGCAGGGCCAGATCGGCCTCCGTGCCGTCGGCCATCTCGCCGCGGTAGGCGTTGACGTTCTGCCCCAGCAGGTTGATCTCGCGCACCCCCTGGGCCGCCAGTCCGGCCACCTCGGCGATGACGTCGTCGAAGGGGCGGCTGATCTCCTCGCCGCGGGTGAAGGGGACCACGCAGTAGGTGCAGTACTTGGAGCACCCCTCCATCACCGAAACGAAGGCGGTGGGACCCTCGGCGCTGGGCTCCGGCAGGCGATCGAACTTCTCGATCTCGGGAAATGAGACGTCGACCACCGGGGCGTGCTCGCGGCGCGCCTGGCGGATCATCTGCGGCAGCCGGTGCAGGGTCTGGGGGCCGAACACCAGGTCGACATAGGGCGCTCGCTCGCGGATCGCCTCCCCCTCCTGGCTCGCCACGCAACCGCCGACGCCGATGATCAGCTGCGGGTTCTTCTCCTTCCAGGGACGCCAGCGTCCGAGCTGGGAGAAGACCTTCTCCTGCGCCTTCTCGCGGATCGAACAGGTGTTGAGCAGCAGCACGTCGGCCGCCTCCGGCCGGTCGGTCAGCTCCAGCCCCTCGGCCACGCGCAAGCCATCCGCCATGCGTGACGAGTCATACTCGTTCATCTGGCAGCCAAAGGTTTTGATGTAGAGTTTTCCGCCCATCTCGCTCTGTTTCGGGGTTGCAAACTCCCATTTTAGCGGCACGCTTACCTACAGCTCAATGCCGGTGTGCGCCGAAATGGCCCCAGTTTCAGCATTCCCCCGCCAATCTCGCCCTCACACGCCCGAATGTTTCACCGGAAATGCGAAGATCGCGGCAAAATCGGTACTAGGCATCACGAAGGCTACTGCTTTAGCAGCGCTATCCGGCCCCGATTGGGCACCACATCGAGCAGCACCTGGCCATCGGCGCCGATCGTACACCCCAGCGCTTGCGAACCCTGTATCGCCGTACAGGCCGTCCAATCGTCCGGAACGGTGACAATGAGCGTCAGCGGCTCGTCATAGAGCGGACCGAGGGTCGCGGTCAAATCGAAATACAACCTGTCGGAACAGGCCTGGTGCAGGCGGAGATTCGATCGCTGCGCTTCCTGGGTGTATTTGTAGAGCTGGATGGCACCCGCCACCCACACCCTCTCTTTCACCCCGGAAACCCTGTCCAGGAACGCTTCGAGCTCGGCAAACTGAACGCCGGCATTGCCGCCGTCCGTCGTGCCGGTATTGGTGTACGCCTCACAGTTGTCCGTATCGGTACTGAGAATACCGTGAAAGGCGGCCTGATAGACCACGCCGTTGTCGATCGCCTGATTGACGCCGGCCGACACTACGGTTCCGCTTCCGCTCACGCACTGTCCGGCGCCGTTCAGGCTGAGACTGGGATGGCCGCAGTACATGGCGTCAGCGGCTGACCCCGCGGGTACGGAAAAGGAGGGATTGGGCAGCGCCTGATAAACCGGACCCAGGTAGGTCTGCCTCTCGACATTGCCGAGATCGCTCAATATGGCCACCTCATCCTTGGGCGGCCAGGGCCAGGCCACGCTGCTGCTGTTGTTGAAAGCGATCAGCGAGGCGTTCTTTTTTAGGGGCAGGCCATGGCGGATCTCCCAGATCGCGTTCGACGCCTCTTCGACCTCCGATCGCCACTGGGCGGGACTGGTTTCATAGGTATGGTTCATGGTGTGATTGGCCAGCTCCTGCCCCAGGTCCGGCGATGCCCGCCACCGCTCCGATAGCACGATGGTCTCGCCCGTCCCCGGGTGTACGACCGAAGCGTTGAAACCGTCCCTGCCCGGATTGACGTACCAGGTCCCGGTGAGCCCGCGATCACCGAAGGCCTGAAGGCCGCACAAGGCATGCCCCAGTGTACTGTCATCGAAGCGTATGATCATCGCCCCTTCTCTGTTGCCTCGCCAGCGCGCCACCCGAACATCCACCGGGCTTGCCGGAGCGGCACAGCTGGTCGGCGTCAGTTCGAGCACAGCGGCATCCACGTGGGCGGAGATCAGTGCCGGGGCATCGGCCGCGCCAGCGGCCGTGTATTCATAGGGTCCGGGTTCATAGGCGGGACCCTGGGGGCGGGCAAGGCCATCGATATCGTCGACCACCTCGATAAGCGTGCCGCCCTGATCACTCAGGCCCGCGACACCCTTGCCGTTCAGGGGGGAGGAGGCCTGTAGGCGGTAGTCGTTCTCACCATGGATATCGGTATCGAAACGGACAAAGGTGGGATCGAGCGTAAGACTCCCATGGGCTCCGGGATCCGCCCCACTGAAAGCGGCGCCATCCGAGTTCCAGGAAAAGTTGTAGTCGGCCACACCGGTTCCGCCGCTAATTTTGATGGGATTGCCTGTGATGTTCTGCGCCGTGTGGTTGTCGCAATCGACTGTGATGTTGTTGAACACGGTGTAATTGGTCACGTCCGACATGACGATGCAATCCCCGGGGATGTGGGCGAGGGATCCCGGGTTCAAGTAGGAATCGATGACATCATCGATTTTCGCCTTGAGCAGGTTGTTATAGACAGCCGCATTGCGGATGTCGAAGCTGCCCGAGCGGGCACTGATGCCCACATCGCGGTATTCGAACAGATTGTTCCTGATCGCGATATTCTCCCGCGCGGCACCACCACTGCCGTTGAAGATGGCGCCTTTGCTGACGTGAAAATTGCTCCAGCAATGGTTTCCCTCGATGGTAAGCCCGCTGACCTCCCTCAGGTCGAAGCAGTCCGCGTGGGCGTTGTGGATCGGATCGGGCAGGTAGTAGTTGTTGGAATCCAGGGGATCGCTGTAGTTGGCGATGGTGTTGTGGCTGATTGTATGGTTGCTGCCGACGATGATCATACCGTCGGCATCGTCTCCATTGGCGACATTGACGCTGGAGAGTTTGGGATGGAAGGCCACCACCTCCAGGATATTGTTGTTCTCCACCCTGCCCTGATCCCCTCGAATGACCATGCCAGCCTGCCCGTTGTAACTGAGCCTATTACCGGCAATGGTGTATTCAGCGGCTGACGTGGAGGCGACATTGATTCCGTACATCGGGCAGTCGTGTATCCGATTGCCGAGTATCCCGACACCCTGCGACGCATTGATGACCACACCGCTGCCCGAAGTCGGTTGCTCGATGTCGAACCCGTAAACCGTAACATGGCTGCCATTGATCGTGATGCCGCCATTGAGCTTGGCAGCGTAAGGGGTTTCGGAACGGATGGTGATCCGCTCACTGGGGGTGCCGCTGGCATTGATGGTCACCTGCCCGTAGTAATAGCCGCGCCGCACGATCAAGGTGTCGCCAGGCTGCAGTTGGCTGACGGCGTACTGGATGCTCCGCCAGGGTGCGGTGTCGGTACCGTGGAGGGCATCGTCCGCAATGTTTGATCCGCTGGCGGAGACGTAGTAGACGTTGCCCGCTATCGGTGGAAGCAGGGGGTCAGTGGTACAGGCGCTCCAGGCTCCCCATACGCCGGTGGAGGAGCAGCTCCGGGTATGCGTGCCGAGCAATCCCTCGTTCGTGCATGCATCGGCTTGTACCTCTCCTGCATCGCATGCCGCCCCATTCCCAGTACCCGGATCGGTTGGATTGGTCGGATCGGTTGGATTGGTCGGATCAGTTGGATTGGTCGGATCGGGAGTCGTGGTCGCTTGTGAATTAGTATTACCGCCGCCGCAGGCAGAAAGGAAGGCAGCAGACAACACAATCAGACAAAAGAGGATTATGCGCATCAATATTCCCTGGCATCTCAAGAGGCTCTCTTAGCATCTCAACGAGATTGATATACCGCTGTCAATGACATCCCCACCAATTCCAGAACTTGATCTCAATTTCATCCCGCATATAAGAAGCAATCTCCTCCTGCAATTCCACAAAACGCTCGACACCATCCTCTCCATCCATCTCACTACCGCTTTATGTCGTTAATTGTTCTGACGATTAACCCTTGGCCTCGCGGCCAGCGGCCTATGACTCGGGATCCCGGTGGGTTGATTCACCATTCCAGGCAGAGGGCTTTCAACTCCATTTTCTTGCCAATTCAGATCGGCGCACTGGGGGGATTCATCTCTCCTCTCTCTCCTCAATCGCCCCCATCCCAACAGCATCAATCCCACCACCCTTTGTCAGGTGAGCCTCTTTTGGCAGTCCAACATAGACCAAAGAATCCCCCATGGTCTGAGCAAGTTTTGCAACTTGCCCCAGCGGAAGCATCCCTATCCATCCATAAGAGACAGCGCGAAACATATGTTTAAACTCCCCACCGAGATCCGCAAAGGCCTGTATCTGTTCCTGGGTAATCTGTTTGTTAAAGATCAACTCCATCTCTACAGGGATCAAAAGTTCTACAGAAGTCGCCTCGCTTTACCGCGCATCAAGTTCATCCTCGATTTTATTGCTGTCAGTGTTTAACTCGTAATCCGATGAAATCACGGGTTTCACATCCGGTTCCGGCGGTGGCGTGAGCAAATCTTTTGCATAAGTCATGACGGGAAGCACAATCACCCCAAACAACAGCATCGAGAGACGATAAGAGCCCCTTTTGTTTTCTCCTTGTTTATACCGGCAACCTGCTGAGCGGCCATATACAGGGTGTAGCCCGGATGAAGCGAAGCGCAATCTGGGATAGCCTGTTGCTTCACCTGGATGCCGCTTCGCTCCATCCAGGTTACCCTTGACAGAGGCCAGTGGCGCAGATTTGCTGTTATTGGCGTTTATTTGCGGCTTTTTCCCTGATTAACACGAGCCTCGCTCAAAGGCCGACAGCTACCGCCACAGGAGTAGCCGGCATGGTACTCACAGATACAGACCTCGTCCTCACTACAGCCGTATGTGGTGATCTCGCCTCCCTCGAACGGCCCGTTGGAATCCACGATAGTGCAGTGTTTAACCGGCGCCGAGGGATCCAACGGGGCATTGGGCGCCACAAGCGTTCCTTTGGCGATCTCCCGCTCCGACTGTTCAGCGGCGAACAGGGGCAAAATGGCACATGAGAGCATGCATAGGATAGTCACCAAAAGGAGATCGCTTACCCGTTGAAAGCTCATTCTTCCGCTCCGCAATGGTTTGATGTGGCGTGTCGGCTTTGGCGATAAATCCTGCATCCCGCCACACGCTTCAATTTGGCCTATAGACACCTGTTGGTGATCGTCCCCAGCAACGGCTCCGGCGATCCAAATGCGTCTGCAGCCGCGAAACGGGCTTGAACAGATCCTGCTCCTTGACCTGGCAATAGAACGCCTCGAAGGTCATGCCACAGCGCGCATGCTCGCTGCCATGCCGGCATGCTCTTTCGTGATCCTGCCGCTCCTGCTTGCGGTATCCGGCCATGCTCGCCTGCCCCTTGGCGAATGCGACTAACTT
>JBNKYJ010000020.1:0-9808 GCA_050300835.1 Sedimenticolaceae bacterium | reverse complement strand
CGTCAAAACGCCGCTGTAGTCACCCTACAGCCAGTTTTGATAACGCAGTCTGCAGGCAGGCACGCTTCGGCCTGTCCTTTTAAATTCTAACTGTTAGGGGCTTCAAGAATGCCCTTGTTCTGTGTTGCGGCTCTTGACAAGGACCGGGCCACTGCCTGCACCCCAAGGGCACTTCCTGCGGGGCGCGAGCCCCGCCTTGATCAAGGGCATTCTTGAAGCCCTGAACATGGCCTATTAAGGTGCCGGGTTAATAACCACCTACCGGTGTTTCGCGGAGTCGGTACTCGATAAACTTCGCCCCATACTGGATATGCGCGGCAGCGCCTGGACTGCTGACGCCTGCCTTCCTGGCGGTGATATAGGGCCGAGTGATTTCACCGGCTTCCTAAAGTCATTGCGCGTCAAATGGCCATTTTTAACAGACGACATGGCTGTCAGGTTGGCGCATACGTACGGAACCAGAGTGGAGCTTATTCTTCACAAAGCCCGTAGCATGGAGGAGTTGGGAGTGCATTTCGGCGAGGGGTTGACCGAGTCTGAACTGACATACCTGCAGCGTTATGAGTGGGCCGGTTCCGTTGAAGATGTGTTGTGGCGCCGTACAAAACCGGGTCTGCGCCAGCAAAATATCGATCTCCACAGTCTGGAAAAACATCTTCAGCGCCAGGTCGCTTGACTGATACTTTGCTACACAGACGTGCACGGAGCAGCATCATCGACTGCCGTTGAACACATGAATCCGAATAGATCCGCCGGAAACCGGCATTCTGGCTGACTTTTCATGCGTCATGCCCCCAATGTTTCAGGTATTCTCTATCAGCATTTGCATATCGATTGCCTGTGCGGACTGTCAGGGTAAAGCGATACGCCAAAGCAGATCTAGCAGACGCTCCCGCTCACCTGCGCCGAAACCCTTGGTCAGTTTCTCTTCATGACCTTCAACCGCCTGTTCCATTTTTTTCAGGTCACGTTTCCCTTGAGCGGTCAACACCAGGGAGCGGTTCCTGCGGTCGTTAGGGGGGGTTTCGCGGGTGATCAAACGCCGACCCTCCAGATCATCGATCAACTTCACCATACGGGAACGGGCCACGCCGAGGGAGCGCGCCAGATCCACCGAACGTATGCCAGGGTTCTCGCGAATCAGCAGCATGAGCGTATAACGGGCCGGCGTTGTATCGAGATCGGCCAGGGATGCGAAAAAGAGATCGTATACCCGCATCTGAGCCCGGCGCAGCGCATAGCCAATGGAAGCGCTTACATGCAACGGCCGACGTATCTCGTCACCCACGGAAATCGCAGTAACGCCTTCTCGCTCTGTCATTCCGTGGTCACTCATCTCCCACTCATATGGCGACCCGCCACAGCAGTTGGAGCAACTTCGTGCGTTCGCTGTCGCTGAGATTGGCGGTAACCTTGGCTTCATGCTGCGCCACCGCCTTATCCGCACGGACCAGATGGCGAAGTCCGTTGGGGGTCAACGCAAGCGCATGGTTGCGTCGGTCCCGTTGATAGATTTCGCGTGAGATCAGCCCGCGCTGTTCCAGATCGTCGATCAACCTGACCATACCGGAGCGTGCCACGCCGAGGACGCGCGCCAGATCCACCGAACGTATACCGGGATTCTCGCGAATCAGCAGCAGCAAGGTAAACCGGGTCGGGGTCATATCCAGATCGGCTAGCGCTGCGTAAAAGTCCTCGTAGATGCGCATCTGCGCACGGCGGATCGCGTAGCCGATGTTGTGCTTGAACTGCTCGGGTTGGCGAATCTCATCGCCGACGCGGAAACCTGCAAGCTCCAGCTCACTGCCTTTTCTATCCTTACCCATATCAACCTCAGTCCTATTCACTCACATACGGATACGCTACATATGAACGATACACTATTCTGCCAGCTCCAATTTCACAATCAGCATAAGCGTATTTCACTGGCTCGCTGCCAAGAGCAGTCTCCCCTCTCGCCTGTGGATGGCCATACCGAGAAGGATACTGACGCACGCGGCACTTCCGGTGATCCACAACGCATCCTGCCAAAGACCGCTACGCGCCACCAATGCCGCAATCAGCGGTGGACCGATGAACTGACCCAGATGAGCACACTGAATAAACAGCCCCTGTAGGGTTCCGATCTGACGAGGGGTTTTGGCCAATGCCTCAGTGGACGAGAGTACCGACGCGGAGATCAACCCACCACAGAACGAGAGCGCCAGGCAGGCGATATAGCGCAACAGATCGGGCAACAGATCGAGATAGACAACGAAACTCAGCATGGCCGTAATAACACCGGCAGACATGATCAAAACACTGCGCCGGTAGTGGTGTTTGACCAGCGCTCCACCGAGCAGATTGCCAGGCGCATGAACGAACACCACCGCCGTGCACAAGAGACCCACCACACCTTGACTCATGTCGTACTGCTCCTGAAGGAAGGTAGGCAACCAGACGATCAGGGCAAAATACTGAATCGCCCAACTGCAGAAGATGAAGCCGAGCAGCCATGGCATGAGATCCAGCACAGCAGTGGTGACATCGCTGAGCGAATGGGGAGAGTCTGCAGGGTGAGTGGCATAGGCCTGGCGCAAGCGATAGATCACAAGGCCCGCTATCGCCATGCAGACGATGGATAACCACCACAAGCTGCGCCATCCCCACTGCGGCAGCAGTATCGGCGCCACCAGCATGGTTAGACCGACACCGGTTGGCAGGTAGGTGGCCCAGATGCCGAGGGCGAACCGACGATCGCGCGAATTCGCGGCGGTACTGACCAGGCCCGGGGCCGCTATCACCACGATGAGAAAACCGACCCCCTCGCCAAAGCGGGTCATCAACAGACCACCGCTAGCGTCGACAAACAGACCGGCCAGGGTGGCGGCGATGCTGATGGCGAGTCCGATGCCGGTCATGCGCAGGTGACCGATACGATCGCAGACCACACCGATGAAGAGGGCGGTAAAAACCGCCAGGGTACTGAGCATGGAGGCGACCCACCCGGCGGTGACCAGCGAGAGGCCGAACTCCTGACGCAGCAGATCCATGGCCATGGGCACCTTGCCCACGTTGATGGCGCCACCGATGCCACAACCGACCGCCGCCCAAACGGCCAGCCAGTTGGTCTCTCCGGTCTCTCTGTTCAAGGCACGGCCGCCGCGTCCCACCCTTCGTGACCGATGCCCAGTCCTTCTCCCAGTCGCATCTCGGCGGAGCGCAGGGTGTTCTCGATCAGCATGGTGACGGTCATGGGACCGACGCCTCCGGGAACGGGGGTGATCCAGGAGGCCTTCTGCTTCACCCCTTCGAAATCCACATCGCCGACCAGGCTGTTGTCCGGCAGGCGGTTGATACCCACGTCGATGACGATGGCCCCCTTGCGCACCATCTGCGGCACGATCAGGCCGGGCTTGCCGGCGGCGACGATGAGAATATCGGCCAGTATGGTGTGCTGCGCCAGATCGCGGGTTTTGACATGGCAGACAGTGACCGTCGCCTCCTTCTGCAGCAGCATCAGCGCCATCGGCTTGCCGACGATGTTGGAGGCGCCGACGATGACCACGTTCTTGCCCGCCACCTCGACCCCGGTGGTCTCCAGCAGCAGCTCGACCCCGTAGGGAGTGCAGGGCGGAAAGATGCTGTTGCCCACCACCAAACCGCCCACATTGTAGAGGTGGAAGCCATCCACGTCCTTGTCCACCGCGATCGCCTCCAGCACCCTTCGCACGTCGATATGAGGCGGCAGCGGCAGCTGTACCAGGATGCCGTGCACACTGGGATCGGCATTGAGGCGCTGGATCAGCGCCAGCAGTTCCGCCTCGGGCGCATCGGCGGGAAGGGTGTGGCGAAACGATTCGACACCGCACTCCTCGCAGGCCTTCACCTTGTTGCCCACATAGACCTTGGAGGCGGGATTCTCACCCACCAGAATCACAGCCAGACCGGGCTGAACTCCCTTCTCGATCAGGACATCCACTCTTTTTCGAAACTTGCCGCGCAGGCTCTTGGCGAGGGCTTTACCATCGATGATGCGGGCTGTCATAGGTCAACCTTATTGGGCCAGACCTTGCGTGGTTTGCGCAAAGTATTGATATCGATAAAGGGCGATGCGTCCAGCAGCACCGCATCGAAGGGAGCACCGATCTCGAGTTTGGTCTGTTCGCAACCGAAATGTTGGCGCGAAGCGGAGGTGGCGGCGCGCAGTGTCTTCTCCAGGGAGAGGCCGGCTTCCAGATAGCGGTTGATCTCCTCGAACATGGCGTACCCATGCTCCACCCCCATGCTGCCGGCGTCGGTCCCCATCAGCAGGGTTACTCCCATCTCGTCGGCAAGGCGTAAATGTTCGGCGTGACTGTCGAGGATACGTCGCAGGTTGCCGACGGTCTCCGGGGACCAGCCAATCGCCTCCGGCTTCGCCCACTGAAAGTGGACCGGGCAGAAGGTCGGGGTCCAGGCCACCTGGTTGTCGCGCATGATAGCCAGGGTTTCCCGGTTCATGAAGAAACCGTGTTCGATGGAGCCGATGCCCGCCGCGGCCGCGATCGCCAGCCCCTTCTCGCCGCTGCAGTGAGCGAAGGTCTGCCGCCCCTTGGCCTTGGCGGTCTCCACTACCAGACGGGTCGAATCCAGATCGAACTGAGGCTCGTCGGTCACCGCCCCGGCGTCGAAATCGATAATACCGGTGAGGATCAGCTTGATCTCGTCGTTCTCCCCCGCCAGCCGGGTCACGGATTCCCGGATCGCCGCTTCGTTCTCCACATCCGCCGCCATGAAGGCGCCATAACGCTTAGGCCGCTTTACTCCCAGACCACCGGAACGTACCCGGGCCAGGTCATCAGCCGTCTTGGACTCTTCGCGTATCCGGTTGTTGATGCCGTGGCGATCACCGGCGTCGCGCACCAGAGTCACGCCGCATTCGAGTGCCTGTCGCGCGCTTCGGCGTGCCGCCTCGGTGAGACCCTCCAGGGGCTGCTTCATGTGGGCCGAGCGGGTCGGACCGTCGGTAGGGGCGCCATCGAGGAAGAGATGCACGTGGGCATCAACCATTCCCGGCATCAGAAAGCCGCCCCGTAGCACCGGCAGCCCTCGCTCTACCTGTGCCAGAAACTGCACGCCATTGCTGACTTCAACGATCCTGCCGGCCTTGATAACGAAGCTCGTCGGCTGCGGATGGTGGCGTTCACCGTCGAACCAGCCATCGACGAAAACCTCAAACTCGTCCGGTCTATCGATCATCATTCATGCCCGATAGAACTTGCGCACGGCGCGCAGGGCGTTGCTGCCCCGTTGTTCCAGGAAATTCTTATAGGTGCTCAGCACATAGTGCTCCTCATCGAGCTGCTCATAACCGCGCCAGGGGGTGCCCAGCACATAGTCGAAGCCGTAGGGCACCGTCATGGTCAGAAAGGCACTCTCCAGACAGTGCTTGAGATCGGAGCCATCGGCGGCCTTGGGCGGCAGCTGCTGGCCGATGTTGGAGAGACCGCCCATCATGTGCACCCCTTTCAGCTCGGGATCGGCGCCGATAAGGCGGATCGCCTCCACGGTACTGCTGTTGAGCCCCTCGGTATCGGCGATGATGGCGGAGACCGACATGTCGATGAAGATGTGCTCGAGAGGCATGCCATACTCACTCTTCAGCCGCAGCGAGGCGCGCCTGGCCGTCGAGTAGATCTCGTCGGCGGTCTTGTTGCCCTTGGCCACCCCATCCTCGACCCGCTCCGAGGCCATCAGGATGACCTTGAACTTGTGCTCGCCGTAGAGCTCCATCAGGTCCCAGCGATGCTCGGTGATGGAGTTGACGATGGGCAGCTCGCCTCCGGCCTTCTCCGCGTCGTAACAGGAGAGACAGATCTCCTGCACCTTCTTGCTGGGGAAATCGAAGGATATCGGGATGCTCACCACCTCCTGGATCGCCTCGATGACCCGCGCCATCCATTGGGGATCGGTCAACGCCTGGGCGCCGATGTTGACGTTCAGGTAGCGTGCCCCCGCCTCGGCCTGCTTGACCGCCAGGGCCTGGATGCCGGGAAGGTCTTGGTTGTCGAACAGGGCGCGCGTCGACTTGAAGCCGGGGTTGATGCGCTCGCCGATGATGCCGATGTTGAAACCGTTGTTCACTTAGCAGTCTCCTCTGATGCTGATTTGAGCCGGATAGCAGGCCCTAGTTAAATCCGATGTGGCGTAAAAAGCGTTTCTGGAAATCGCTCCGCGAGCTGAGTTCCATGTAGCGGCAAGTTTGCGCCAGTGACTTGGCCCGCTGCCGATCCGAAGTGGATGCCAGCATGCGCCGGATACCGACGCCCGCGGCATTGCCCACCTGGTGAAATCGCTCCCGCGGCAGGTTGGGGAAGAGGCCGATCCTCACGCCGCTGTCGATGTCGATATAGCTGCCGAAGGCGCCGGCGATGATGAATTTTTCGATCGCGCTTTCAGTCAACCCGGCCTCGTCGAGCAACAGCTCGGTGGCAGTGCGTATCGCCGCCTTGGCCAACTGCACGGCACGCACGTCGTCTTGGGTAAAGACCACGTCCTTGGCCAACCGCACCACCCGCTTGCCGTTTTCCTGAACGATCTCCTCATGCCCCGAGGCAAGCCGTCCCCGATCGTTGATGAGGCCACCGTCGTGGAGGGTGGCGATGGTATCGAGCACCCCCGATCCACAGAGGCCGATCGCCTTCTTGCCACCGATGGTCTCGACCCGCAGGCGGCCCGCTTCGATGCGCACTCTTTCGATAGCCCCTTCGGCGGCACGCATGCCACAACCGATATGGCCCCCTTCGAGGGCGGGACCAGAAGGGGCGGAAGCGGTGTAGAAACGGCCCTGGTGGATCAGACTGATCTCGGTGTTGGTGCCGATATCCATCACCAGCGCCGTCTCACAGTCGGACCAGGTCGCTTCGGTGGCCAGCAGTGCCGTGACGTGGTCGCCGCCGATAAAGCCGCCCACGTTGGGCGCCACATGGAGCCGGGCCCCCGGCGCGAGCTTCAGACCAAGCTCTCGCGCCTTCAACTCCATGCCGCTGCGCACGGCAGCGACAAAAGGGGCACGACCGAGCTGGCGCACCGGCAGGCCGAGCAGCAGATGATGCATCGCTGTGTTGCCGCAGATCGCCACCTCGAGAATATCGCCGGCGCTACGGCCGACACTGAAACAGAGATCGTGGGCCAGGGCGTTGATCGCCTCGATGGCTGCGCCGTGGAGCTCCCGGGCTTCCGCCTCTCCGCGCACGGCGTGGTTGAGCCGGCTCACCAGGTCCGCGCCCCAGGCGACCTGGGGGTTTTCGATACCGAGACTGGCGAGACGCTCGCCGCTTTCGAGGTCGATCAGGAAACCGGCCGCATTGGTGGTGCCGAGATCGATGGCGAGGCCAAGCATGGTGGTACCCGCGGGTGCAAAGCCGATCAGTTCGCCCGCCCGCGCAAAGGCGCGCAGGGACCAACTGGCGGCATGGGATTCCTGCCGCAGCAACCCTGGCAGCTGCCGAGCGGCCGCCAAATCGATTGTCAGCTCATCAACATCCAGCGCCCGCAGCACCCGATCGTGATCGGAGAGGTTGTCCTGCAGGCTCGCCGCAGGCAGGGTGATATCCTTGGCTTGCAGGTCGGTCTGCAATGGCAGCCGCTCAGCGCTCCCGGTCTCAGCCTCGGCCCGCACCACCGGCGCCAGGGAGCGTGGCGCCACCTCCACCGTGCAGTCGGAGCGAGCGGAGAGCTGACAGGCACGCTGCCATTTACGCCGATGGGTGGCATCGCCATTGACATGGCTCACTTCGCCCTTGTCGATGCGCACCACACAGCTGCCACAGGTACCGCGACCGCCGCAGGCACCGACAATGCGCACCCCGTGGCGGCGTGCGCTATGAAAAAGGGTCTCGTCTTCCTGCACCGGGATCTCCCGATCAAGATGCGGAAAGTGTAACTTGTAGGTTGTCGTGCTCATTTTCAGGCGCTGAGGGGGAGTGGTTCGTCACGGCGCTGGCGCCGACCGAAATTGCATCTATTCTTGGAGGGACAGGTGTCGCAGCGCGACCAGGCGACCTCCGGGAGATTGCGCCCTACCGCGAAGACCACTGAGCCCGATTTGAGGGGTGTAATGAGCTGCCCCCGATGCAGAGCGACACCGATCTTTGAGCATTCCGCCAGACGCAGTACCGCCGCCTGAGCAACGAGTTCCAAGCCGGGATCCCCGGCGTGGAGTTCGGCCCCCATGCTGAGCCGCTTGCGGTAGCACTCGGAGAGCATGCGGTCCTGGATGCGCCGCCCCATGGCGAAGAGCAGTTCGACACCGATATCATCCAGCACCACCGCCAGGGCGGCCTGGCGGTCACGAAAGAGTTCGCTGATACGCGCTTCGAATCGGGGCCCCAGGGTGTAGACACCGCAGCCGAGTGCCGTCAGCTCCCCCGACTCCGGCAGCAACCTGGACGCTTCCAGGTTTTCACCACCCGCCCGCAGTTGCGGTCCATCGGCGGGCCGGTCGAGGGGGACGATGTTGTAGCTGTAGCTCGCCTCGAGCAGCCCTTCGGCCTGGATTAACTCGACGGCCCGATGGTGCAGTCTGGCACGCGCCGGCGACAGCCCCTCGATGGGGCTGTTCGCCAATTCGCGCTTGAGATCGACACCACGGACGTGAGGCATATCGCGATACCTGACGCGCTAGCCGGCGTAGTTGCGTGCCGCATCGAACATGGCGCGCACGTTCTCCACCGGTGTCTCGTCGGGGATGCCGAAGGCGGCGTCGAGGATCAGCTTGCCGCCCTGGTTCCAGACGTTGTCGACCAGATGCTTGACCGCGGCATCCACCTCCTTCGGCGTGCCGGTGGTCATCAGCGAGGGCGACAGGTTACCGCGCAGGGCGACCCGGTCGCCGAGCACCTCGAAGGCCTTGACCATGTCGGTGCGCTCGAACCAGTAGATGCACTTGCCCTCCGGGATATCCTTGATCGTCTCCAGGCGCTTGGTGCAGTCGGCCTCCCACAGGGGCATGGGTATCAGACCCTCGTCGATCATGCTCATCATCATCTTGCGGAAGGGGGGCCACCAGAACTCATTGAACTGCTTCGGCGACATAAAGGCGTCCGGCGCCCAGTGCACCGGAATCATGACGATGGGGTGACCAGAGGCCTTGGCACCGGCGATCGTCTGTCGGGTCAGCATGGTGCATGCCTTGTCGAGCAGCTGGTGCAGCTTGTCCTTGTGACGGAACAGATCCTTCATCATGCCGGTGGCGCCGCGGAAATAGTCGGCGATGAAGTCGTAGGGGGAGACAGCGATGACCCCGTTGGCCAGCGGGTAGCCGTGGGCTTTGACCCGCTGCACGAATTCGAGATGGTGATTGAAGAAGGTCTCCGCCTCCTCGGCGGCGGCGGCCAGCTTCTCGAAGGCTTCGCGTACCCCCGGCTTGGCGAAGGGGCGGATGCCGCCGGCCAGGCGCAGGTAGGCCATGCCGGGGAAGACCGGCAACTGGTCGAGACCGGAGAAGGCGCCCGCCACCCGGGGCAGATACTTCTGCAGATAGTAGCCGGTGGGATCGAACAGGAAGTCGTCGTACTCGTCGGCCATCATGTATTCACGGTCGAGGTACTGATAGGGCTGGTTCTCGCCCACGCCGTGGCCCGGCCACTGCAGCTGTTTGAAATCGAGCTTCTCCAGTACGTTGCCGATACCGCAGTTGAGGAAATGGGGCGCGGTGACGTCGGGATCGAACTCCAGCACCGAGCGTTCGGCGACCTCCATCAGCTTGTCGTAGTCGTGCATCAGCTCCTGGCAGGTGATGCCGCCGTACTTGGCCAGCCAGAAGGTGGCGTAGAGCACCACCGGC
>JBNKYJ010000019.1:0-11813 GCA_050300835.1 Sedimenticolaceae bacterium | reverse complement strand
CCCCCAGTTGAATTCGGAGCCGAACTCGACGATCTCCTCCACCACTTGGCGTTGCTGGTTGACCTTGATCGGATAGACGCCGTAGTAGCGGCCGCTGTACTCGGCCTCGTTGCAGGCGATGCTGAAACGCTTGTGGATCTGCTTCATGCGCCGCTTCAGCATGTCGGAGAAGCGCAGCAGCAACGGCGGCCAGAGATCGCGCCCGGCCAGCTCATCGCAGAGTTTTTTCAGGTCGATGGTGTGGATGCCGTCGGTGATCGCCTCCACATGGCCTTTGTCGTTGACCTGAAAATAGCCGCCGCCCCAGCCCTCCACCTGGTAGAGACTGGCGGCGTCTTTGGTACTCCAACGGCCTTCACTCATCGTCGGCACCGATCTGCGATCCGGCGGCGGGACGGTCAGCATAGCCACGCGCCTTGCCCCAGTAGGAGAAACACTTCTGCACCAGCTTGGCCCCCATCATGTCGGTCACCCGGGTCGCTTCGGGTACCAGTTCGAGAATGTCGACCCCGCGCAGATCGATGTCTTTGTTGTGCGTCAGGGTCTCGATGATATCCAATCCCTGGTGCCAGCTGAGGCCGCCCGGCTGGGGGGTGCCGACGCCGGCGATCAGGGCCGGATCGAAGCCGTCCATGTCGATGGTCAGCCAGACCGGCCCGGTGAGCTCGGCCAGCTGCCGGATCATCACGTGCCAGATGTCGCTGCGCTGCAGATGGCGGTCGAGCCAGGTGGTGATGCCGTCGTCCGAGGCGATCCGCTGCGCCTCCCTGGCGTGCAGCGAACGAATACCGATCTGGATCAGACGGTAATCCTTCTCGCGCAGCCGGTGCATGGGGCAGGCGTGGTTGTAGATGGAACCGTGATAGCTGGGCCGCAGATCGGCGTGGGCGTCGATCTGCACCACCGTGCCCCCCTCGGGCATGCGGGCGAAGACCATCTCCGGGGTGATGGAGTGCTCGCCGCCGAGGGCGATGAAGAGGTTGTCTTTCGGCAGCTGTCTGACCCGTTCGAAGAGGTGTTTGTGAAACGCCTCCTCGGGCACGATCTCCACCTCCGCCGGCAGCAGCACGCAGAGTTTGAGATGCTCCGCCGGGCACCAGCCCATATCCTCTTCGTAGAACTCCAGCTGCTCGCTGGCGGCGAGTATCGCCTCCGGTCCCTGTCGCGTGCCCGGCTTGTAGGTGACGGTCTGTTCGTAGGGCACTGGCAGGATCAGGACGTCGGCCTGTGCCGCCGGATAATTGGTCAGGGCGAGAAACTGTTCGGTGGTTTTCATGCGGCGAAGTGTGCCACTTTTTGACCTCGCGATCATCCGCTTTGCGAGAGACCCGGCGCGAACTAATCCGTCGGCACGTTCTCCCCGAACAGTGCCCGCATGGGTGAAGGGCGATGGAGATGAAAGCCCTGGGCGAAATCGACACCCTTGTCGATCAGCGCCTGCAGGATCTGCTCGCTCTCCACATACTCGGCGATGGTCTGTATACCCATCACATGGCCGATCTGGTTGATCATCTCGACCATTGCCTGATCGACCGAATCGTTGAGCATGTCGCTGACGAAACTGCCGTCGATCTTGAGATAGTCCACCGGCAGGTTCTTCAGGTAGTTGAAGGAGCTGACGCCGGAACCGAAGTCGTCCAGCGCGAAATGGAAACCGGCCGCCTTCAGATCATGCATCAGGCGATAGGCGCGGGTCAGGTTGGAGATGGCCGCGGTCTCGGTGATCTCGAAACAGACACGCCCGGGATCCAGGTCGCAGGCGGCGGCCTGTTGCAGGATGAACTCGCTGGTGTCGTCCTGGTTGAGAGAGGCGCCGGAGAGATTGATCGAGAGCCTTAGCGGCATCTCGTTGCGTCCCGCTTGACGGCAGACACAGGTAAAGGCATGGCTGATCACCCAGCGATCCACCGCGGGCATCAGATTGTAGCGCTCGGCCGCCGGTATGAAGGCGCCGGGCAGGATCAGGCGTCCCTGCTCGTCACGCAACCGCAACAGGGTCTCATACCAGCAATCCTGCTGTTCCCCGCCGGTGACACGAACGATGGCCTGGCCATAGAGTTCGAGGCGCTCCTGCTCCATCGCTTCGTTGATTTTCGACAGCCAGAGCATCTCGCTGTGGCGCTGCATCAGCTCGTCGTCATCGGGCTGGAAGATATGCACCCGGTTGCGCCCGCCGTCCTTCGCCGCGTAGCAGGCGATGTCGGCATGGCTCAGGATCAGGGAGATATCGTTGTGCACTGCGTTGATCTCGACGATGCCGATGCTGACACCCACCTCGAACACCTGCTCCTGCCAGATGAAACGGTACTCGCGAATACGCTCGCGCAGGGACTGGGCCAGGCGCATGGCGTGGTCCTGATCGCAGTTGGCCAGCAACACGCCGAACTCGTCCCCACCCAGTCGCGCCAGAGTGTCGTTCTCGCGCACCAGGCTGCGCATCAGCACCGCCAGCTGTCGCAGCAGCTCGTCGCCGGCCACATGGCCGGAGGTGTCGTTGACCACCTTGAACTGGTCGAGGTCGAGATAGAGCAGCGCATGCTGGGTCTGCTCCTCCCGTGCCGTGTCGACCAGCCGTTTGAGCCGGCGTTCGAACTCGGCCCGGTTGACCAGCCCGGTCATGTTGTCGTGACTCGCCTGCCAGGAGAGCTTCTGCGCCATCTCCCGCGAGCGGGTCACGTCATGGAACACCATCACCACACCGATGATGCTGCCGTCACGCTCGCGGATCGGCGCCGCCGAGTCCTCGATCGCGATCTCGCGGCCGTCGCGGGCGAGCAGCAGGCTGTGGTGGCTGAGCGAGACCACCTCGCCGTGGGCGAGGCAGGCGTCCACCGGATTTTCGGCCGGCACATGGCTGAGTTCGTCGATGACCTGGAAGGCGGCGTCCAGCGTCAGGCCGGCGACCTCTTCGAGCCTGTATCCGGTCAGTTTCTCAGCCACCGGATTCATGGAATCGATACGTCCCTCGCGGTCGGTGGTGATCACCGCGTCGCCGATCGACTGCAGGGTGACCAGGGCGCGCTCCTTCTCGTTGAACAACGCCTCCTCGTATTTACTGCGTTCGGTGATGTCGCGTGCCACGGAAATGACGATCGGCTCGCGCCCGTCCTGTCTCAGTGCATTGATGTGGACTTCCACGGGAAACCGGGAGCCGTCCTTGCGCTGATGCGTGGTGTTGAGGGTGAAATCAGTACCGCTGTCGATGACATGCAGAAACAGCTCGCGCAACTCTCCTTTGCTGATTTCGCTTTTGATTTCGCTGGGTCCTTTTCGGTACAGCTCTTCCGGTGTGTAACCCAGTGCCTGCCACGCCTGTCGGTTGAAATCGACGAACCGCATCTCCACCGGATCGATCAGGCAGATGGCGTCCTGAGCGCTGTCCATGGCGTGACGGAAGCGCAGGTTGTCTTCACGCGCTTCGTCGCGATCGGCGATCAGGTGGCGGGTGAAATCCTCGTTGCGTTGACATAGATTGATCGCCTTGGCGAGGTTGGCCAGCACCGGTTTGAAGATCTCGATATAGGGGAGATGCGACTTTCGCTCCACCGGTGTCAGTAACAACATCATGCCGTAGTTGGGTATCGGCAGCCGCAGCAGGTATCGATAGTAATCCTGCTTCAACGGCATCCCTTCGAGCTGCGCCGGCATCAACTGTTCATCCTCACCGACGATCAGTTCGGGTACGACCTCCAGTTCCCTGCCGAGTACGGGATTGAGGAGATGATCGCCGATACAGGCCTCGAGCCGAAAACGCGCCATCCTCCCGGTCCTGTCGCCACTCCCTTGCGGCAAGCGGTGGAGAACCATGCCGCAGGGATACCCGGTATGGAAGATCAGGCGCTGCAGCACCTTCATCAACAGGGTATGGACATGATCGGCGCTACCGATGACCAGCGAAATATCGTAGAGGATGGAGAGGATGCGTTCCTGGTTCATGTCACAGTCGCATACAGACCAGAGCGGCATGATGGAACAGGGGATAGCCGCCATGCTGGGAGCTACCGATCTCACCCAGCGAAATGGCGCCGAACAACGTCTCACAGTCGAGGTTCTTGTACAGACCGAGCAGTTCCCGGGTGGCGGCCTCCTCACCAAGATGGACCCGCCGGCCGGCACAATAGAAATTGAGTACCGGTTGCCGCTCCCCGTGCAGGCGCTCGGCCAACAGCCTGGCGGTCTGCAGTGAACTGGCGTCAGGCGCTTCGAGCAGGGTCAGTACCGTATGTTCGGGAACCTCGCCGACACAAAACAGCGAACCGTCGGCTTCCAGCTTGACCGGTATGCGCACCAGCACCTCATCGTCAGCGCGCAGAATACCGAAAGGGAAATGGACACCGAAGTCATAGAAGTTGTCGCGCGTCACTTCCACGCCATAGAGCTGCTTGACGTGTTCGCTGTAGACATCGAAGGCCGGCTGCCAGCCGATGCTGATGATCCGGTTGCCATCGGTGGCGGTGGCCGCGATCAGTTGGTCGGGTGCCTCATAGCCGTGCTCCAGCGCGGCTCCCCGGTTGCCTCTGAGCAGCATCGCCAGCAGGCCGTTGCCGATCAGTCGCTCGCTGTCGAACAGGCAGGGTATGGGCTGAAAGGTTTCGCTGCCGGCATTGCCGCCGGCATAGTGCACCGACTCGGCGAGTGTCAGATAGAGCGTCTCGAGGATGGAGCTGATGTTGGGAACCAGGGCATCGAACATCATCAGCAAGGTGGTCGATTCGGGATCGGTGATCGCCGCTTCGACCTCATCGGCCAGGGCCTCGGCCTGCGTCAATGCACCACCCTCGTCCGGCGTGAACTCGATGAGCCGGTAAAAATCGGTCATCGGATTGAGCAGAATCAGCAGCGCCCCCTGGTCGTGGAATTGTCCTGCCAGGTGAATCTCCGGAAACACCGCCCCGAGCAGCGGTATGCCGATATCCCGGCAGAGTGCCTGCAGTTCGGGTACCCGTGACCGCTCCCTTTCCGTGACCAAAGCGAGCACCCCCCCCTCGGGGCAGGCCGCGAGCCACTCTCGCAGACGCTGTACAATGGTCTCGGAATCATCGATGGCGGCATGCAGATGATAGGTCATATGAATTGAGTGGTTTTTGAGGTTATCAATCTCCTATAGCGTCCATGGTTTTCGATTTTTTATTATTTTGTCAAATTCTTCTAATCGACCAGGAAAATCGAAAGTGCCCGCGGCAGCACAGGCAGGCGTGCCGCCAAATGCTTTACCCATCCAGCCTTCAAAATCACATCCGAGACGCCGTTCATGCCGCTAACCGACTGGCGGGTGGCTGACTAAACTCACTATAATATCGAGTCATATCAGCACCTCCTGCTGTCTGCGCGAAATGACCATTCAGCCGCTATCCAAGAGAATAACCATGGCAGAGAACCTGGAAGAGAACATCATCGACAACAGCTGCGAAGCTATCCTCAAATCGACCACCCGTATCACCCCCGATAACACCGACGAAGTGCGTCAACTGGTCTTGCAGATAGACGATCCCGCATTCCGCTATGGGGTCGGCCAGAGCATCGGCGTGCTGGTTCCCGGTCCGCATGAGTTCGGCAACCCCTACCACCACCGCCGCTACTCCATCGCCAACCCGACGCAGAACGGCAATGCGGAAATGGTCGAGCTGGAACTGCTGGTGAGGCGTTGTTTCTACCTGGACGAGATCTCAGGCGAGCGCTATCCGGGCATCGCCTCCAACTATCTCTGTGACGCCAAGCCGGGTGACAAGATCATCATCACCGGCCCCTACCGCAGCCCGTTCAAGATCCCTGCTGATCCGCAGAGCAATCTACTGATGATCGGCACCGGCACCGGCGTCGCCCCCTTTCGCGCCTTCATTCAGCAGATCTACGACAAGCACATGGGCTGGAAGGGCGATGTGCGACTCTTCTATGGCGACAAGGGCGGTATGAACCTGCTCTACCTCAACGACAAGCAGAGCGATCTGTCCCAGTACTACGACGACACCACCTTCAAGGCCTTCGACGCCCTCATCGACCGGCCGCTGGCCAACGAGGCCGACAGACTGGAAGAGACCCTCAAGGCCCACATCGAGGAGTGTCGCCGCCTGCTGCGCGACAACCATACCCATGTCTTCCTGGCCGGTCAGGAGAAGGCCGCGCAGGCCTTCGACAAAGCCATGTGCGAGGCCTTCGGCGGCGAGGACGAGTGGCAGGAGTTGAAACGCAAGCTGGTGAGCGAGGATCGCTGGGCGGAGCTGCTCTACCACTGAGCCCGCGCCTCGGATTGGAAAATCCCCAGGTTCGGTATTTTGGTGGGGCATGGCCCCACCCCACACCTTGAAGTGAACTGTAGGGTGGGGCCATGCCCCACCATCCCCAGATTGAGTGCGCACACATGACGGAGGTAACGGTGTGGCAAGCCGCGCCCTACACTTTGATCACCTGTAGGGTGCGGCTTGCCGCACCGAATACCTGACTAAAGATTCAAACCCGGGAACGGTAAGGCGTCGGATCGGGCACCCCCGCCTCGGCAAAGCCCTTGGCGCGCAGACGGCAGGAATCACAAACCCCGCAGGCTTCACCGGCCCCGTTGGCCTGATAGCAGGAGACCGTCAGGCCGTAGTCGACACCCAACGCCGTGCCGCGTCGGATGATCTCCGCCTTGGTCAGGTCGATCAGCGGCGTGTGGATGTGGAAGGGCCGCCCTTCGACCCCCTCCTTGGTGGCCAGGTTGGCCAGCTTCTCGAAGGCGGCGATGAACCGGGGCCGGCAGTCGGGATAGCCGGAGTAGTCGACCGCATTGACGCCGATGAAGATATCGTGGGCCCCGAGTACCTCGGCCCAGCCCAGGGCCAGGGAGAGAAAGACCGTATTGCGTGCCGGCACATAGGTGACGGGAATCCCCTCCCCCATGGTCTCCGGCACATCGATCGCACTGTCGGTGAGGGCCGAACCGCCGATGCTGTCGAGACCGATCGACACCACCTTGTGTTCCTCCGCCCGCAGTGCATGAGCCACCCGCGCGGCCGCCGCCAGCTCGGCGGCGTGGCGTTGCCCGTAGGCCATGCTCAGGGCATGGCAGCGATAGCCCTGATCGCGGGCGATGGCCAGTACGGTGGCCGAATCGAGCCCGCCGGAGAGCAGCACCACAGCCCGCTTATCGTTCATCGTCCCGGCTCCTCGCCCCACAGCAGCTTGTGCAGCTGCAGTTGGAAGCGCACCGGCAGGCGGTCGCGCAACACCCACTCGGCCAGCCGGCCGGCCTCGAGACTTCCATGCACGGGCGAGAACAGGACCTCGCAGGTCTCGTGCAGTCGATGTGCCTGCAACAGATCCCGGCTCCAGACATAGTCGGCCTCGTCACCGATCACGAACTTGACCTGATCGCGACTGCCGAGATGGTCGAGATTGCTCATCAGATTGCGCGGGGATTCGCCGGACGAGGGGGTCTTGATGTCCATCACCCGCGCGACCCGCCGGTCCACCTCGCCGATATCGAGTGCCCCGCTGGTCTCCAGGGAGACCTCGTATCCACAGTCACACAGACGCTTCAGCAGTTCGCCCGCCCCCTTCTGCGCCAGGGGTTCGCCACCGGTCACGCAGACATGCTTGGGCGCATAGGCCGCCACCCGCTCGAGAATCGTCTCCAGCGGCGTCCACTCCCCGCCGCTGAAGGCATAGGCGGTATCGCAGTAACTGCAGCGCAGGGGACAGCCGGTCAGGCGCACGAAAACGGTGGGACAGCCGACAGTGCGGCTCTCCCCCTGCAGGGAATAGAAGATCTCGGTGATGCGAAGACGCGTCATGTGGCGATGGCGGCACCCGGGGTGCCGCCGCTCAATGCCCCTCTTTCTCCATCCGCTGCAGACGCTTCTCGCCCAGCCGCGCCTCGGTGCTGCCGGGGTAGTCGTTCTGCAGCCGGGTGAGCACCTCGCGCGCCTTGTCCCAGGCCTGCTGCTCGTAAAAGATGTAGCCCATCTTCAGCATGGCGCCGGGGACCTTGGCGCTCTGGGGGTGGTCGATCAGGACCCGGCTGAAATCCTGCAGCGCGGTGTCGAAGTCCCGATTCACGTAGCTTGCTTCGGCCAGCCAGTACTTGGCGTTGTCCTCATAGCTGCCGCCCGCATAGTCCGTGAGAAAGGCCCTGAAGGCCTTGATCGACTCGGGATAGCGACCCTGTTTGAGCAGATTGAAGGCGCTCTGGTAGGCCTCCGCCTCCTTTTTCGGATCGGGTGGGGTGCCCGGAGTGGCCGCGGCCGCGGGCGGGGGAGGCGCCACCACGGGGGCGGCCGCCGTCGGCGCAACCGCGGGCGGCGTACTCGGTACGGGGGGTGGCGTGACCGCGGTGGGCGCCGGCATGGCGGCGCCTGTTCCCGGCTGCATCCGGCTCAGGCGCTGATCGATATCCAGATAGAGATCCCGCTGCCGCTTGCTCATGGCGTCCATGGCGTGCTTCTGCAACTCCAGTTCGCCGTTGAGACGCTGGACCTCCTGCTGCAGTTGCTGCACCTGATAGACCAGGTCGGCCATGTTCTGATTGCGCATCAAGCGCTCCAGCCGCTCCAGCCGCTGCTCGGTGCTCAGTTTGCCGTTCTCGGCCCAGATTGGATTCGAGACCGCCGCCAGCAGGGCGAGGACCAGGGCGGTCCGGAATGGGGTGGGGATCTTCATGCCTGACTCCCGATCAGTAGACCAGTTCGACCCGGCGGTTCAGCGCCCAGGCCTCTTCGTTGTGCTCGTAGGTGGCGGGACGCTCTTCGCCGTAGCTCACCACCACCAGCTGATTGTCGGCCACGCCCTGGGCCATCATCAGGCTACGCACCGCGTTGGCGCGGTTCTCGCCCAGTCCCAGGTTGTACTCCCGGGTGCCGCGTTCATCGGCGTGGCCCTCCAGGCGCAATACCACCTGGGGATTGGCCGCCAGATAGTCGGCATGGGCGCTGATCACGTCGAGATAGTCGGCACGCACGGTGCTCTGATCGTAATCGAAGTAGATCACGCGAGTGGCCAGCAGGCTGTTGGGATTCTCCAGCGGATCACCCTGCCAGGCCGCGCCGGCGCTGGCCGCGGAGGTGCTGGCACCGCCAGCATCGGCGCCCATCGACTGCTCGGAGACATCGGCGCCGGTCTGCCGGTCACCGCTCGGGGTCGAGGAGCAGCCCGCCAGGACGACCAGGGAAAAGATGAGAGAGACCCACAGGGTCAGCAGTTTGTTCATGGGATGTTTCTCCTTCATGAGTCGAACACTATTTCTTGAATGGGGACCAGACGGGCTCACGCACATCGCCCTCCTGCAGGGCAAGTTTCTGGCGTACCCGGCCGTCGACGGAGACGGCCGCCAGCACGCCGCGATAGCCCGACTTGGAGGCGTAGATGATCATGCTGCCGTTGGGCGCGAAGCTGGGCGACTCGTCCAGGCTGCCCTGGCTCAGTACCTGCATCACGCCGGAATCGAGATCCTGCACCGCAATCCGATAGTTGCCGTTATCGCTGGTCACCAGGGCCAGCAGCTTACCGTCCGGGGAGTAGGAGGCGCGGGCGTTGTAGCTGTTCTGGAAGGTCACCCGCTCGGCGCGGCCGCCGAAGGCGGAGACGCGGTAGATCTGCGGCTTGCCGCCCCGGTCCGAAGTGAAGACCAGGTTGCGGCCGTCGGGCGACCAGGCCGGCTCGGTGTCGATGGCGTAATGACGGGTGACCGGGCGCAGCTTGCGGGTCGCCAGATCGAAGACGAAGATATCGGGATTGCCGTCCTTGGACAGGGTCATGGCCAGCTTGGTGCCGTCGGGCGACCAGGCCGGTGCGCCGTTGATGCCCTTGAAGCCGGTCACCTTCTGCCGCTTGCCGGTGTAGACCTCCTGCACATAGATCGCCGACTGCCCCCCTTCGAAGGAGACATAAGCGATCTTGCGGCCGTCCGGCGACCAGGCCGGCGACATCAACGGCTCGGTGGAGCTGACGATGGTCTCCGGATTGTAGCCGTCCGCATCGGCCACGTTGAGATCGATGCGCTTTTTGCCGTCGGCCTGCGTCACCGAGGTGATGTAGGCCACCCGGGTGGCGAAGGCGCCGGGCACGCCCAGCAGCTTTTCGTAGATCAGGTCGGCGATGCGGTGAGCGGTGGCGCGCAGGTTGGGCATCGTCGTGGGAATGGTATAGCCGGTCAGCTGCTCGCCCTTGTAGACATCGAACAGCAGGAAGCGGATCTCATAGCCGCCGGTACCCTGGGGCCGGATCTGTCCCACCACCAGATACTCCGCATTCAGCGCCCGCCAGTCCTTGAACTCGATCGCTTCGGCCGTGGTGGGACGTGACAACATGTCGACCTGGGGGATGGTCTTGAAGCGGCCGCTGCGCTGCAGGTCCGCATCGATCACGCCGGAGACGTCCACCGGCGGACTGCCGGGCCCCTGCCAACCGAAAGGTACGATCGCGATCGGCAGAGCGCCCTCCACCCCCTCGGTGATCTCGATGGTCAGGTCGGCCAGCGCGGTCTGCAGCCAGGCCAGAGAGAGCAAGCACGCGATAAGTATCTTTTTCATTTCTTTAACAATCAGTTATTTGCTAGGTTTAAAGTCTAACGTGAGATTCCTGAAGGATTCAAACAGGGGGCCGCTCGGCACCGGCAGCGGCGAGGCCTTGTAGACCGCCGCCTCCACCGAACGATCGAAAGCGGCGTTACCGCTGCTTTGGACAATGCTCACCCCTCCCGGTATCACTTCGCCACCGGGGATCAGGCGCACCCGCAGCCGGCAGCTGAGCTGTTCTTCCCCCGGCAGGCCGGTACGCAGCCAGCTCCGTCCCACCTGCTGCTTGATTACCGCCACGTAGCGATCGATCTCGCGCGCATTCTGTTCCGCCGCCAGCTGCTCCTGCAGCGCCCGTTCCCGCTCGGCCTGCTCCGCCGCCAGCCTGGCCGCCTCTTCGGCCTTGCGTTTGGCTTCCGCTTCCGCCTTACGCTTGGCTTCGGCTTCCGCCTTGCGCTTGGCCTCCGCCTCCGCTTTGCGTTTCGCTTCGGCTTCCGCCTTGCGTTTGGCCTCCGCCTCCGCTTTGCGCTTCGCTTCGGCTTCCGCCTTGCGTTTGGCCTCGACCTCGGCTTTGTGTTTCGCTTCGACCGCGGCCTTGCGTTTGGCTTCCGCCTCCGCCTTCTGTTTGGCCTCCAGTTCGGACTTTCGTTTCTTCTCTTCGGCGATCTTGCGCTTCTGCGCTTCCGCCTGCTTGCGCTTCTGCGCCTCCTGCTCGATCTGCTTGCGCTGCCTGGCCTTCTCTTCGGCCTCCGTCTGGCGTAGTTGCTCCGCATCCACCGTATGCGCCTGCACCACATTGACCTTGGGTTCGACCCGCTTCGGAAACAGCTCCCACTCCATGCCGAAGATGAGGAAGAAGACGATCGCCAGATGCAGCAGGATCGCCAGCGTCACGGCCAGGGGGCTGCGTTTGATAATCGACAACATCAGGACTCCGGCGGCTCCGTGATCAGACCGACACTCGGTGTCCCGGCCGATTGTAATAACACCATCGCCTCCACCACCCGGCCGTAGGCCACGCCAGCGTCACCGCGCACCATGATCGGTGTCTTCGGCTTGTACTTCAGCACCGAACTCACCCGCTTGACCAGGTCGTCGGCGGAAACCGGCCGGTCCCGTCCCTCCCCCACGTCGATGTAAAAGTCGCCCTGGCTGTCGACGGTCACCACCACCGGCTCCTCGTTTTGCTGCTTCAGCGGCTCGGCGTCGGCCTGGGGCAGCTCCACGTCGACCCCCTGGGTCAGCAGCGGCGCGGTGATCATGAAGATCACCAGCAGCACCAGCATGACGTCGATATAGGGCACCACATTGATCTCCGACATGGGC
>JBNKYJ010000018.1:0-24988 GCA_050300835.1 Sedimenticolaceae bacterium | reverse complement strand
TGTAAGATCCGCCGTCTTTTTCGAGACAAGATAGTTCCCTATCGGAGCACATCGAATGACTACTGTAAGTGCAAAGCCGGCTGAGGTACGCCGTAACTGGTATCTCGTGGATGCGACAGACAAGACCCTGGGTCGCCTGTCGACTGAAATCGCCCGCCGCCTGCGCGGCAAGCACAAGCCGGAATACACCCCGCACGTGGATACGGGTGACTACATCGTCGTAGTGAATGCGGAGAAGGTCCGTGTGACCGGCAACAAGCTGAGCGACAAGATGTACTACCACCACACCGGTTATATTGGCAACATGAAGTCCATCAGCCTGGACAAGCTGCTGCAGAAGGCGCCCGAGCAGGCGATTCAGCATGCGGTCAAAGGCATGCTGCCGAAGAATCCGCTGGGTCGCGCCATGTTCAAGAAGCTGCGCGTCTTCGCCGGTCCCGAACACACCCATCAGGCCCAGCAGCCCGAGCCGCTGGACATCTGACGACAAACTTAGGTCAAGATCATGGCAGATATGCTCAATACCACCGGTCGCCGCAAAAGCTCCACCGCCCGCGTGTTCCTCACCGCCGGCAGTGGCAGCATCGTGGTCAACAACCGCCCTCTGGATCAGTACTTCGGACGTGAGACCGCGCGCATGGTCGTGCGCCAGCCGCTGGACGTCACCTCCATGGGCGACAAGGTCGACATCAAGGTCACCGTCACCGGTGGCGGCACCACCGGCCAGGCCGGCGCCATTCGTCATGGCATCGCCCGCGCGCTGGATGCCTACGATGACAGCCTGCACAGTACGCTCCGTCGCGCCGGCTACCTTACTCGTGACGCCCGCGCCGTCGAGCGCAAGAAGGTCGGCCTGCACAAGGCGCGCAAGCGTCCTCAGTTCTCGAAACGTTAAGACTGACCCGGCGCTGTGCGCCAGGCCTGCAACTGGGGATTCGTCTAACGGCAGGACAGCGGACTCTGACTCCGTATGTGGAGGTTCGAATCCTCCATCCCCAGCCAACAGAACATCAAGCCCGCCATGTGCGGGCTTTTTGTTGTGCTGATGGCGAAGCGCCTGGGATGGAGGGTGAGAAGCTCCACCCGGTTCGACGACGGCGCGCAGCGCCGGCGAACGGCGGCACGCCGGCCCCGAAGGGGCGAGGCCCGCAGGGCCGAGTAATCCTCCATCCCCAGCCAACAGAACAACAAGCCCGCCACGTGCGGGCTTTTTGTTGTGTCAAATACGTAGTGCCAAGGCGCAACAGGAGTGCAAAGGAATGTCGGTGCGCTACAACAACTCAACACTCAACACTCAACACTCAACACTAAGAACTCATATCCTGGGTACCGGCGTGACGTGCCAGATCTTGCTGGCGTACTCCGATATGGTCCGGTCACTGGAGAAGTAACTCATGCGCGCCGTATTCAGAATCGCCATGCGGTTCCACTCTTCGGGATTTTGGTAGACGGCATCGGCGCGATCGCTGATCTCCAGATAAGCCTGGAAGTCGGCCAACACTTTGAAATGGTCCGAATTGAGCAGCATATCGGTAAGGGGTCGGTAGCGTGTGGGCTCTTCCGGGGAGAAGTAGCCATTGGCGATCATATCCACGACGCGCTTCAGGCAGGGATCGGATTCGTAGTAGCTGAGCGGATTGTAGCCTTTGGCGTCCAATCGACGCAGGTCATCCGTGGTGTGGCCGAAGATGAAGATATTGTCTGCGCCAACGTGTTCCCTGATCTCTACATTGGCGCCGTCCATGGTGCCCATGGTGAGCGCCCCGTTCAATGCCAGTTTCATGTTGCCGGTACCGGAAGCCTCCATGCCGGCGGTGGAGATCTGCTGTGAGAGTTCGGCGGCCGGGATGATATCCGTGGCGGTGGTGACGTCGTAATTGGGTATGAAGAGGATTTTCAGGCGATCGCTGACGGCCGGGTCGTTGTCGATGACATCGGCCGCGTCGTTGATCAGGCGGATGATCAATTTGGCCATGGCATAGCCGGGGGCGGCCTTGCCGCCGAAAATCAGCGTGCGCGGCACGATCTCTTCGATGCAGCTCTGCTCGGTCAGACGATTGTAGAGCGCAATGGCTCGAAATAGGTTGAGCAGCTGGCGTTTGTACTCGTGGATACGCTTGACC
The DNA here is from genome assembly GCA_050300835.1 of Sedimenticolaceae bacterium. GTDB lineage: Bacteria > Pseudomonadota > Gammaproteobacteria > Chromatiales > Chromatiaceae > Thiodiazotropha. Next base: position 22,865 of record JBNKYJ010000018.1, on the reverse strand, counting down.
TGCACATCGAACAGGGTGTCCGGATCGACCTCCTGGCTCAGGTAGTAGCGTACCTGGTCGGCGAGCCGCAACTTGTTCTGGTGTTTGACCTCGGCGAAACGGGCGCGGAACTGGCTGTCTTCTGCCAGGGGTTCCAGTGCCTTGAGGTGATCCAGGTCGCGCACCCAATCCGATCCGATGGCTTCACAGATGAGGGCGGAGAGACCGGGGTTGGCCTGGTAGAGCCAGCGGCGTGGTGTGATGCCGTTGGTGACATTGACGATCTTCTTGGGATAGAAACGATCGAACTCCTTGAAGGTCTGCTTGCGCAGCAGTTCGCTATGCAGGGCGGAGACCCCGTTAACCCGGTGACTGCCGACGATGGCCAGGTGGGCCATGCGAATGCGCCGTTCACCCCCCTCATCGATGATCGAAAGCTGGTGGAGCAGGTCCAGGTTGCCGGGATTGAGGTGTCCCACCATGAGCAGAAAGCGGCGGTTGATCTCGTAAATCAGCTGCAGATGCCGCGGCAGCAACTGCTCGAAAATGTGCACCGGCCAGGTTTCGAGGGCCTCCGGCAGCAGGGTGTGGTTGGTATAGGAGAAGACACGGGTGGTGATCTCCCAGGCGGGCTGCCACTCCAGCTGGTGTTTGTCCATCAGCAGGCGCATCAGCTCTGGAATGGCGATGGCCGGATGGGTGTCGTTGAGTTGGATGGCGACCCGCTCCGGCAGTTCGTACAGATCGTCGTGATCGGTGAAGAAGCGGCGCAGGATGTCCTTCAACGAGGCACAGACGAAGAAGTATTGCTGTTTCAGTCTGAGCTGCTTGTTCATGGTCGAGGTGTCGTTGGGGTAGAGCACCTTGGAGATATTCTCCGAATAGGTCTTGCCGACCACCGCCTCGGTGTACTCGCCCATATTGAAGCAGGTCAGGTCGAAGTCCTCGTAGGCCTTTGCGCTCCACAGCCGCAGATTGTTGACGGTGTCGTTGTGGAAGCCGGGGATCGGGGTGTCGTAGGCCTGGGCCAGCACCACGTCGCCCTCGATCCAGTCGAAGTGACGGCGGCCGGTGGGATCCTGATACTCCATGACACGGCCGCCGAAGCGGATCCGGTAGGAGACCTCGGGGCGTGGGAACTCCCAGGGATTGCCGTGGACGAGCCAGTTCTCCGGCAGCTCCACCTGTTGGCCGTTTTCGAGCTTCTGCCGAAACATGCCGTATTCGAAACGGATGCCATAGCCATAGCCGGGTATGTTGAGGCTGGCCATGGAGTCGAGGAAGCAGGCGGCCAGGCGACCGAGACCGCCGTTGCCAAGGGCGGCGTCGTGTTCCAGGTTGCGCAGTCGCTCCAGCTCGATACCGAGCTTGTGCAGGGCTTCCGTGCAGGCGTCGAAAATGTCCATGTTGAGCAGACTGTTGGCTAGGCTGCGGCCGATGAGAAACTCCATCGACAGGTAATAAATGCGCTTGGCGTCATGTTTGTAGTAGCTGCGCTGGGTCTCCATCCAGCGTTCGATCAGGCGGTCACGCACCACGTAGCTGAAGGCCATCATCCAGTCGTGATCTGTGGCGGTCAGCGGGTCCTTGCCGATGGTATAGACCAGATGGTTGGAGACGGAACGTTGAACCGCCTTGGTGTCGGAGCCGATATAGTCGTATTTGAAACCGCTCTGTTGGGGCTTGCTCATGGGTGTGGCTCTGTTTTGTGCTGAATCGCTATAGCGGACAGCTGTCGTTAATTTTCGGGAAGTGTCCTGGGTGTTGTACTAATTGGTAACACTATACCAGCGCACTGCCAAGCCGGGGGTGCGTTTGAGCAACGGCAATACCAGGGGGTAGAGCGCCAGCCCCAGGCTGTCGGCGGCCAGGTCCCAGAGGGAGAACTCGCGGTAGGGCAGAAAGTATTGCACCAGCTCGATGAACAGTCCGTACGCCAGCAGTGTCGCCGCTTTGCGAACCTGCCAGCCGCTACGGGGCCAGGCGAAATCGAGCAGGAAGGCGAGGGCGAGGAAGGCGGCCGCGTGCTCCAGTTTGTCGTTGATCCTGGTGATCGGCGACGCCTCCAGCTGGCCGAAGGCGAGATAGCCGATCAGCAGGACCGCGATGGCGAACGCGAGACGAAAGCCCCGGGTGTAGGGCGTCTCATGCAAGCGGTCCGGTCCCCGGGTCAGCGTGACTGCTCCCTGGCGATGGCGCGAAAGGCGATATCGGAGCGGAAATAGACACCGTCCCAGTGGATGGTGCGGGTCAGCTCGTAGGCGCGCTGCTGTGCCTCGGTGACGCTCTCGCCCAGGGCAGTGGCGCAGAGCACGCGTCCGCCGGCGGTGACGATCTGGTCGTTCAGCAAGGCGGTGCCGGCATGGAATACCTTGCTGACTGCGCTCTCGGGTTCCGGCAGGCCGCTGATGGGCAGCCCTTTCTGGTAGTCGCCAGGGTAACCTCCGGCAGCGAGTACCACGCCGACGGCGGCACGTGGATCCCACTCGGCATGCTCCTGGTCGAGCTGCTGCTTCAGAGCGGCCAGGCAGTGCGCCACCAGATCGGATCGCATGCGCAGCATGATCGGCTGGGTTTCGGGGTCGCCGAAGCGGCAGTTGTATTCGATGACCCTGGGTGTGCCGTCGGCGGTGATCATCAGGCCGGCGTAGAGAAAGCCGGTGTAGGGGTGCCCCTCGCGGGCCATGCCTTTGACCGTGGGCAGAATCACTTCGTGCATGATGCGTTGACGGACCGCTTCGGTCACCACGGGGGCTGGCGAGTAGGCCCCCATGCCGCCGGTATTGAGGCCGCTGTCGCCGTCGCCGATCCGCTTGTGGTCCTGGCTGGTCGCCATCTCCAGGACATGTTCACCGTCTGCCATGACGATGAAGCTGGCCTCCTCGCCCTCCAGATACTCCTCGATGACCACCCGGTGGCCCGCCTCGCCGAAGGCATTACCGGCCAGCATGTCACGTACCGCGGCCTCGGCGGCTGCCAGCTCCATGGCGACGATCACGCCCTTGCCGGCGGCCAGGCCGTCAGCCTTGATCACGATGGGGGCGCCTACCTCCCGCAGATAGGCGAGAGCGGGATCGACCTCGGTGAAGGTTCGATAAGCGGCGCTGGGGATCTGGTGGCGGGCGAGAAAATCCTTGGTGAAGGATTTCGAGCCCTCCAGCTGGGCCGCCATACGGCTGGGGCCGAAGCAGTGCAGACCGGCCGCGGTGAAGGTATCGACGATGCCGGTGACCAGCGGAGCTTCGGGGCCGACGATGGTGAGACCGATCTCGTTGTTGAGGGCGAAGCGCAGCAATTCGTCGGTTGCATCGACGCCGATATCGACATTCTCCAGCTTGGCCTCGAGGGCGGTGCCGGCATTGCCGGGGGCGACAAAGACTTTGTCGGCCAGAGGTGACTGGGCGGCTTTCCAGGCCAGAGCGTGTTCGCGGCCGCCCGAACCGATGACGAGTATGTTCATGTTGTTACGATGATTCCGGTGGAGAAGTTATAACGCAAAGCACGCAATGAAACGCAAAGACCACAAAGCAAGACTAAGTAATAAAAATCCCCTTTGCGATCTTTGCGTTTCATTGCGTACTTTGCGTTATATAAAAAGGCTTTACCCCAATCGCTTACTAGTGACGGAAGTGGCGCATGCCGGTGAAGACCATGGCCATGCCGTGTTCGTTGGCGGCGGCGATCACCTCTTCGTCGCGCATGGATCCGCCGGGCTGGATGACCGCGGCGATTCCGGCCTGGGCGGCGTTATCGATGCCATCGCGGAAGGGGAAGAAGGCGTCGGAGGCCATCACCGAGCCCTTCACCTCGAGGCCGGCGTGCTCCGCCTTGATGCCGGCGATGCGTGCCGAGTTGACCCGGCTCATCTGGCCGGCGCCGACACCGATGGTCATACCGTCGCGGCCGTAGACGATGGCGTTGGATTTGACGAACTTGGCCACGCGCCAGGTGAAGAGCAGGTCGCGCAGCTCCTGTTCGGTGGGCTGGCGCTCGGTGACCACCTTGATCTCCTTGGTCAGCTGCAGGTCGGCGTCCTGTACCAGCAGGCCGCCGTTGACCCGTTTGTACTCGGTGCGGTGGATCGCCTCGCTTGTCCACTCGCCGCAGCAGAGCAGGCGAACGTTCTGCTTGCTGCTGACCGCCTCGATGGCGGCCTGTGAGACCTTGGGCGCGATGATCACCTCGACGAACTGGCGCTCGACGATGGCCTGGGCGGTCTCGCCGTCGAGCTCTCCATTGAAGGCGATGATGCCGCCGAAGGCCGATTCGGGATCGGTGCTGTAGGCGCGGTCATAGGCCTCCAGCAGCGTGTCGCCGTAGGCCACGCCGCAGGGGTTGGCGTGCTTGACGATGACGCAGGCCGGGCCTTCGTCGAAACTCTTCACGCACTCGAGGGCGGCGTCGGTGTCACCGATGTTGTTGTAGGAGAGCTCCTTGCCCTGCAGCTGCTCGGCGGTGGCCACGCTGGCCTCGTCGATGCGGTGCTCGATGAAGAAGGCGGCTTTTTGATGGGGGTTCTCGCCGTAGCGCATGGTCTGGGTCTGCTTGAACTGCAGGGAGAGGGTGCGTGGAAAGTCACTGACTTCGCCGTCGACCCGGGCGCCCAGGTAGTTGGCAATGGCGCCGTCGTAGCGGGCGGTATGCTCGAAGGTCTTCACCGCCAGGTCGAAGCGGGTGGCGTCGTTGACCGCGTTGTCGTTGGCGTCCATCTCCTGCAGTACCCGGTCGTAGTCGGCGGCGTTGACCACCACGGTGACATCCTTATGGTTCTTGGCTGCGGCGCGCAGCATGGTGGGGCCGCCGATGTCGATGTTCTCGATTGCGGTCGGCAGGTCACAGTCGGGTTTGGCGACCGTCTCTTCGAAGGGGTAGAGATTGACCACGATCAGGTCGATACCGCCGATGCCGTTCTCCTTCATCACCCCGTCGTCGACGCCGCGCCGGCCCAGAATGCCGCCGTGGATCTTCGGGTGCAGGGTCTTCACGCGTCCGTCCATCATCTCAGGGTAGCCGGTGTATTCGGAGACCTCGGTGACGGGTACGTCATTCTGGGTCAGCAGCTTGGCGGTGCCGCCGGTGGAGAGGATCTCGATCTTCTTCTCGGCCAGGCGGCGGGCGAAGTCCACGATGCCGGTCTTGTCGGAGACGCTGATGAGGGCGCGTTTGATGGATGCCATAGTCGGTTTTCCTGGGGTCTGTTTACACTGAATCCAATAGGTTCTGGCTTGTGAAATGAAATCGGGCAGTGCGGTCAATGCGCTTCAGAATGCGCATCGCGCGACTGCCCGTGGGCGTGCGAAGCGATAGTTTAGGGCCTGTCGACACTAAGTCCAATAGGTCCTGGGTCAGTCCAGGTCGTATTGAGAGAGCTTCTTGCGCAGGGTGCTGCGGCTGATGCCGAGCAGGGAGGCCGCCAGGGTCTGGTTGCCGCCGGTGTGTTTCATCACACTCTCCAGCAGCGGTGCCTCCACCTCGTTCATGACCAGGCGATAGAGATTGTTGGCGCCGTGACCGTTGAGGTTCTGGAAATAGCGGGCCATAGCGTCACTGACACACTGACGCAACGGCTCCGATTTCTTGTTGTGAGAGACCGTCAAACGGTTTTCGTTCTCTTTCTTGAGAAGACTTGCATCGACGTTCATGCCGCCAGATCCCCTTTTTCTTGAAGGCACGCGAAATAGTCCCTGGTGTATTCAAGCTGTTGTCTGGCTGATTCCGTTCGATTGATTCTGTCCCTGAAGCGAGCCCCCCCGGGGTGCTCTTTGCTGTACCAGGCGATGTGCTTGCGGGCGATACGGGTGCCCATCCTTTCCCCATAGAATTCGTAGAGTTGCGACAGGTGTGCGAGAAGTACCTCGGCGACCCATTGCGGCTGCGGCTGCGGCAGTTTGCGTCCGGTCCGCAGATAGTGATCGATCTGGCGGAAGATCCAGGGGCGTCCCTGGGCCGGACGACCGATCATCAGAGCGTCCGCGCCGGTGGCTTCGAGCACCTGCTTCGCCTTCTCTGGCGAGTCGATGTCACCGTTGGCGATGACCGGTATGTTCACCGTGCGTTTGATCGCAGCGATGGTTTCGTACTCCGCCTCGCCGGCGAATTTGCAGGCCCGGGTGCGGCCGTGTACCGCCAGCGCCTGGATGCCGGCCGCTTCGGCGATGGCGGCGATACGCACCCCGTTCTTCTGTTGCGGATTCTGCCCCGTGCGGATCTTCAGCGTCACCGGTACCTCGACCGCCTCGACCACCCGCTGCAGGATCTCGGCAACCAGCGGCTCGTTCTGCAACAGGGCGGAACCCGCTGCCTTGCGGCAGACCTTCTTGGCCGGACATCCCATGTTGATGTCTATAATCTCAGCGCCATATTCCACATTGGCGCAGGCGGCCTCAGCCATCATGCCGGGATCAGAGCCGAGTATCTGTACCGCGATGGGCCCGGATTCACCCCGATGATCGAGTCGCTTCACCGTTTTGCGACTGCCCCACAGGGAGGCGTCTGCAGAGATCATCTCGGAAACCGCCAGGCCCGCTCCCAGCTTTCGACACAGCTGACGGAAGGGTCGATCGGTAACCCCCGCCATGGGCGCAAGCACCAGGTTGTTTTCGAGTTTGTATGATCCAATAAGCATTAATCGACCCTGCTGTAGAGGGGCTTATCTGATGGAGAAAGGGGTTGGGATACTACCGCTAATACGGGGTGGAATCAAAAGTAAATTGGTGACGCATTGATCTGGGTTCCGAACAAAAAAAGTGCGCCTTTGCGAAGCCGCTCAAAGGCTCTGAATTAACTCATTCAATCATCGCGAAAAATGATTTCCACGAGAGTGTAAAACTTTCCAACACTTCGAGCCGGGATCTGGCCGGGTCGGTTGATCCGATGTCGCGGCTCAGTAGAAATCGAAGCTGAAGCCGGTGACCTCCTTGCCCGGATCGACCAGCTCCATTTCGATCAGCACCGGCTGCCCTTTGGGCATCAAATCCTGCGCTGTGTAATCGGTGGGCAGATAGTCTTCGGCAGCGAAGGTGCGTCGGGCGATCAGGTTTCCCTCGTCATTGTAGAGACTCAAGGTGAGCTTCGGGAACGGCTGCTCGAAAGCGGCCGTGTTGACCATGCTCAGCTGGAGGAAGAGGGCCTCGGGCTTGTCCGGGTGGCTGCTCAGGTTGCGCCCCTGGATGACAATGTTGTTCAGCGCACGCCGAACCGGGACTTCACAGCCCGCGATCTGGCAGATCAGGTTGAGGGTCTGCCTTCCCGCCGTGTACTGGATCAGATCGTCCCTGAACTGCCATGCGAACTGAGCGGCCAGTGGTAACACCAGCAGCAAGGAGCCGATGAGCCAAAGCGGGCTGATTTTGATGCTGGGTATGTGCATTTTTTCGGCTTCGAAGTTGATGGCGTGGTCATGCTCGTCCGGTTTCTCGGGAGCTTCTTCCATCTCGGCGCGGAAAGCGGGTACGGAATCGTAGTCGGGTTTGCCCAGCTCCTCGTCGATTGCCTCGTCCGTGAGAATGCTCTCTTCTGCGTCATAGTCTTCGGTCGGAGGGGGCTCCTCTGCCGGGGTCTCTCCGGGCAGCATCATCTCCTCACTCGGCACCAATTCGACGATATTGTCGCCGCCGCTTCGGGACTCCTCGGTCGGCTCTTCGCTGTCGGGCAGCAGGATCGAGCTGGAGTCCTGGTCCAGCAGTTCGGACATCTGGGATTCGCTGCCGGCGGCGAAATAGTCGGGCTCCGGATCGAGCCCGTCGTCCTGCTCCAGGATGTCCTCGATCAAGTGCTCCTGCGATTCGGGTGCGTCGAGATCGCTTAGCAGCGGTTTGAAATCGCCATCGGGCTGCGCGGTCTGAAAATCGTGCCAGTCGTTGCCCTCGGTGGTTTCCCGAGGGGGCTCCGCAACCGGCTCGGCAGCGGTTTCGTGACCGGTCTCGCCTGGCGACGCGATGATCTCCTGCAGCCTTGAGGAGGTGTCGTGATTGGCGAAGGGGGCGGGTGCTTCCTGCAGGCTCTGCAGCGCGTTGAAGACCTTGTGGCAGCGACAGCAGCGTACCTGCCCGGCGGCGGCTTTGAGGTGTTCGGGTCCGACACGGAACAGGGTCAGGCAGTGTGGGCACTGAGTCAGCATAACGTGGGCAAAGGCTTCAATTCAGGGTTCTTGGCCTGTTAACAGGCCTTAACTTAGACGGAAGCACGCGGCCAAGCAACTGCTTTAGCGACTCCTGTTTTAAAGACGGTGCTACGGTTTTCGCCTCAGTCGAGGTCGTGCCCTGTCGGACGCGCAGATATTCCAGAAATGTTCAGCTCCGTTTGATCCCGGGGATCAATACCCACTCCTCTCGATGTTGGCTCGGGGCCAGCTCGCAGAAGGGGTGATAGCAGGCGGCCACCTCGCTCTCCTGCTCGAGAAGGATGCCGGAGAGGGCAAACTGCCCTGAGGGTTTCAACAGGGACATCAGGGTGGGCGCGAGTTTCTGCAGAGGACCGGCCAGGATGTTGGCGACCAGGATGTCGGCCTGGGTCTCCGGGGTCTCGCCTGGCAGACAGGTCACCAGCCGCTCGGCGACCCCGTTTTTCAGGGCGTTGTCCCGGCTGGCCTCGAGAGCCTGGGGGTCGTGATCGACCGCCAGGGCGCTGCGGGCGCCGAGTTTGAGTGCGGCGATGGCCAGGATGCCTGAGCCGCAGCCGTAGTCGACCACGCGCTTGTCCTGTAGATCGAGACCGTCGAGCCAGCTCAGGCAGAGTGCGGTGGTCGGGTGGGTACCGGTACCGAATGCCAGGCCGGGGTCGAGCTGGATGATCACGGCGTCGTCCCGGTCGATACTCTGGCCGTCCGGGCAGACCCAGAGTTTGCGCCCGAAGGACATGGGCTTGAAATGCTCGAGCCAGACCCGTTCCCAGAGGCGGTCCTCGATCCGCTCCCAGTAAAGGCTCTGCATCGTCCCGCCATCCAGCACTTCGCTCAACGCCTCACGCAGCGCCATGGGATCCTGGTCGTCTTCGAACAGGGCGGTGACCCGGGTCTGATGCCAGAGCTGCTGCGATTCGGGAGGCAGCTCCATCAACGGCTGATCCCCGGCGTCCGCAAGGGTCACCGAGAGGGCGCCGAGGTTTTCGAACACCAGTTCCAGCAGCGGCGCCTTCGCTTCGCTGGTGTCGATGGAGAGTTGCAGCCAAGACATAGTGGAGTTTTGAGTGATGAGTTTTGAGTTTTGAGTGGGTTAAGGCGGGATGGCCGCTTCAACTCATAATTCAAAACTCAAAACTAAAAACTCTTCAGTCAAAGTCCGAGTTTCTTTTCCAGGTAGTGGATGTTGGCGCCACCCGCCTTGAAGGCGCTGTCGCGCATGATGTCGATATGCAGCGGGATGTTGGTCTTGATGCCGCTGATGACCGTCTCCAGCAGGGCGATGCGCATGCGGGCAATGGCTGAATCACGGGTCTCTCCATGGGTGATCAGCTTGCCGATCATGGAATCGTAGTAGGGTGGCACCCGGTAGCCGCTGTAGATATGGGTATCGACGCGTACCCCCGGACCGCCCGGGGTGTGCAGTTGGGTGATGGTGCCGGGACTGGGCAGGAACTTCTCCGGATCCTCCGCGTTGATACGGCACTCCACGGCGTGGCCGCGCAACTCGATCTGATCCTGGCTGTAGCTGAGCGGCTCGCCGGAGGCGATCAGGATCTGCTCCTTGACGATATCGACGCCGGTGATCAGTTCGGTCACCGGATGCTCCACCTGTACGCGGGTGTTCATCTCGATGAAGTAGAATTCGCCGTCCTGGTAGAGAAACTCGAAGGTACCGGCGCCGCGGTAGCCGATCTGTCGACAGGCTTCGGCGCAGCGGGCACCGATTGTGTTGCGCTGTTGCTCGGTGATGCCGGGCGCCGGCGCCTCTTCCACCACCTTCTGGTGGCGGCGCTGCATGGAGCAGTCGCGTTCGCCCAGGTGGATGGCGTTGCCGTGGCTGTCGGAAAGCACCTGGAACTCCACGTGGCGGGGGTTCTCCAGGAACTTCTCCATGTAGACGGTGCCGTTGCCGAAGGCTGCCTCGGCCTCGGCCTTGGTCATGGCGATGGCGTTTAGCAGGGTGGCCTCGGAGTGCACCACGCGCATGCCGCGTCCACCGCCGCCGCCGGCCGCCTTGATGATCACCGGATAGCCGATCTCGCTGGCCATGCGCTTGGTGCTCGAGGCGTCCCCATCGAGCGGGCCGTTGGAGCCCGGGACCGTGGGTACGCCGGCCTCTTGCATGGCCTCGATGGCGGCGACCTTGTCGCCCATGATGCGGATGGTGTCCGCTTTCGGGCCGATGAAAATGAAACCGCTGTTCTCCACCCGCTCGGCAAAATCGGCGTTCTCGGAGAGGAAGCCGTAACCGGGATGGATGGCCACGGCGTCGGTGACCTCGGCCGCGCTGATGATGGCGGGGATGTTGAGGTAGCTTTCGCTGGAGGGCGCGGGGCCGATGCAGACCGACTCGTCGGCCAGCAGTACGTGCTTGAGATCGCGGTCGGCGTCCGAATGCACGGCCACCGTCTTGATGCCCAGCTCTTTACAGGCGCGTAAAATGCGCAGTGCTATCTCGCCGCGATTGGCGATGACGATCTTTTCTATCATGGGTTCGCTCAATCGATGATGAAGAGGGGTTCGTTGTACTCGACCGGTTCGCCGTTCTCCACCAGGATCTGCTTCACGGTACCGGATTTGTCCGATTCGATCTGGTTGAGGATCTTCATCGCCTCGATGATGCAGAGGGTGTCGCCGGCCGAGACCTGCTGTCCGACCTCCACGAACGGCTTGCTGCCTGGCGATGGGGAGCGGTAGAAGGTGCCTACCATCGGCGAGCGGACGGCATGACCGACCAGTTCCGGCTCGCTCTCCTCGGCGGCAGCCGGGGCCGGCGTCGCAGCCGGCGCCGCGGGGGCGGCTGCGGGAGCCTGCGTCATCATCGCGGGCATCGCCATGGCGGCGGGCAGGGAACTGTTGCGGCTGATGCGGACCGACTCCTCGCCTTCGTGAATCTCGATCTCGGCGACGTCCGATTCCTCCAGCAGTTCAATCAGTTTTTTGACTTTGCGTATATCCATGTTGATCGTCTCTGTTCGTCTATTTGTTGAGCCGCGCCATGGCGGCCTGCAGCGCCAGTTCGTAGCCTTGCGCGCCCAGGCCGGAGATCACGCCTTCGGCCTTGTCGGAAAAATAGGAGTGCGCGCGAAACGGCTCGCGCGCATGGATGTTTGACAGGTGCACTTCGATGAACGGGATGGCCGTACCCAGCAGCGCATCACGCAGGGCGACGCTGGTGTGGGTGAAGGCGGCCGGGTTGAGGATCACGAAGCCGACACCGGCCTGCTGGGCCTGGTGGACCCAGTCGACCAGTTCGTGTTCCGCGTTGCTCTGACGGAAATCGATCTCGTGGCCTGCGCTCTGAGCCAGGGTCTGCAAACGCTGGCGGATCGTCTCCAGGGTGTCGGAGCCGTAGTGAGCCGGTTCGCGGGTGCCAAGCAGATTCAGGTTCGGACCGTTGAGTACCAGAATGGTCGCCATGCGTCGCTGTCCAGGGTGATCAGTGTCGAGAAGGGCGGAAACAGTGCCTGTTTCGGGGGCATGACCCGGTCATCGTCCGTCTCGTCGGAAAGTCGTTAAATTCTGCAAGATCAGGTCGATTTTGTCTAGGTTCAAGGCAAAATTTGTCAAGATCGTAGCAGTTTTTATATTGCGCCGCCGCATTTGCGAGCGCAGGACGGGATGGTCGCACCGATCTGGTGCGACCTCAAGTTGGGATTGTCCTAACGGATGGCCTGCTGCACATGGGTGGCGAACTCGTCCGCCGGTACGAAGCCGACCACCCGGAAGCCCTTTCGCTCCTCGCCGTCAGTGCCGTAGAAGATGATGGCCGGTGGTCCCGGCAGGCCGAAGTGGCCCTGCAGCAGCGCCTGGTCGGTCTCGTCGTTGGCGGTGACGTCGGCCTGCAACAGGCGGGTGTTGGCCAGGGCGGCGATGACGCCGGGATCGGAGAAGGTGTATTTCTCCATCTCCTTGCAGGAGACGCACCAGTCGGCATAGAAGTCGAGCATCACCGACTGCCCCTGGGCGCTGGCGTCGGCCACCTCGCGTTGCAGGTCGTCGAGGCTCTTGATGCGCTTGAAGACCAGTTCGCTGTGGCCCTGGCCCGCTGCGCCACCGCCGGCGAAGGCGATGCCTCGCAGCGGTTGCAGGGTATCCTTGCCGCCGGCCGCCGCGCCCACCAGCATCAGCGCGCCGTAGACCAGGAACACCACGCCGAGCCCCTTCCACAATTTCTGCCAGCCGCTGGCCTCGATCTCCAGATGGCGCAGGGCGCCCATGTAGATGGCCGAGACGGTGAAGAGGATGCCCCACAGCAGCAAGGCGATGTCGGGTGGGATGATCCGCTCCAACATGATGATGGCCACACCCAGCAGGGCCACGCCGAAGACCGCCTTCACCGCGTCCATCCAGCTGCCGGCGCGGGGCAGCAGTTTGCCCGCCGAGGTGCCGATGGCGATCAGGGGGGCGCCCATGCCCATGCTGAGGGCGAACAGGGCCAGGCCGCCGAGCAGGGCGTCGCCAGTCTGTCCGATGTAGATCAGGGCGCCGGCCAGCGGCGGCGCCACGCAGGGACCGACGATCAGCGCCGAGAGAAAGCCCATGATGCCGACACCGATAATGGTGCCGCCCTCCTGTTTGTTGCTCACCTCGGTGAGCTTGCTCTGCAGACTGCTCGGCAGCTGCAGGTCATAGAAGCCGAACATGGAGAGCGCCAGCAGCACGAAGACCAGAGCAAAGGCGCTGAGAATCCACGGGTCCTGGAAAGCGGCCTGCAGATTGCCTCCGAAGAGACCGGCCAATACGCCGGCGGCGGTATAGGTCAGGGCCATCGCCAGTACGTAGACGCTGGAGAGGATGAACGCCTTGCGGGTGGTGATCCTGTCTCCCTGTCCGGCGATGATGCCGGAGAGGATGGGGATCATGGGGAAGATGCAGGGGGTGAAGGCGAGTCCCAGCCCGAGCAGGAAGAAGACGCCGACGATGACCAGGGTCGAGCCGCCCTGCAGGGTGCTGGCGATCTCATCCAGTTCGGACAGTGGTGCTTCTGTGGACACCGGTGTGGCCGCGGGTGCGGGCGCGGCAGCGGTGGGCTGGCTCATGCTCTCGCTGGCCTGGGCCTCGCTGATGCCGGGCAGCGGCAGGGTGAACTGCTTGGTGATCGGGGGATAGCAGACGCCGATCTCGGCGCAGCCCTGATACTTGACGGTGAGATCCAGGTCCAGGGGCTCGGTGCTACTGCGCACCAGGGGTACGCTCAGATCGATGCCGTCATGGTAGACCGCCACGTCGCCGATGGAGCCGTCGGGACGGATGGAGTCCTGCTTGATCTCCGGCTCGGGCAGTCGGTAATTGCCGAGCGCCACCGTCTGACCCTCGGGCAGGGTGAGCTCGATCTTGTCCTGATAGAGGTAGGTCCCCTCGGCGATCTGCCAGTTGAGTCGCAGGTGGGTACCGTCCGCCGCATCGGCGTTAAGGATATAGGCCTCTTCCGGATCGAGCAGGCGATCCTCGTCAGCGCTGTTGTCGAACAGGGGTTCGGCCACAGCGGCCGGAGCCGCGCTCTGAGGCAGATCGAGCGCAGCCGGCTGAGCGGCTGCGGGGGCGAGGGCCAGACGTATCTCCTGCACATGGGGCGGGAAGCAGACGCCCTGGTCGGCGCAACCCTGGGAGCGGGCCTTGAGTAGCAACGTGTCTCCGGCGCCCTGCATGCGCCGCAGGGGGATTTCGGCCCGTGCCTGATCCCGGTAGATGGCCACGTCGCCGAAAAACTCGTCATGCTTGATTTTGGCTTCGGGCAGCCTCGGCGTGCCCAGTTCGAAACCCATGCTGTCGGTCTCGAAGCGGATCTTGTCCCGGTACATGTAGTAGCCGTCGGCGATCTGCCACTCCACGATCAGCCTGTCGTTGTCGCCGCTACGGCCGGAGATCTGAAAGGCCTGGTCAGGCAGCAGCAGGTCCTCTTCGCTCCAGGCGCCATGGGCCGAAGCGGCCAGTCCCAGCCAGAGCAGGAAGGGGATCATGAAATATCGGTATGTGTGCATCTCTCCACCCAGTCGAGGTAGCCTTGCAGGCCCTGCTCAACAGGGACTGCGAGGATTTCCGGAAGTTCATAGGGATGTTGTGCCCGGAGCGCCGTTTCCACCGCGGTGTAGTTGTCTCGTGTGCTCTTGATCAATAGCAGCGACTCGCCGGAGAGCTCCAGCTTTCCCTCCCATTCATAGACAGAGGTGACCTGGGGCAGAATGTTGACGCAGGCGGCGAGACGTCGCTCCACCAGCGACTTCGCCAGGAGGGTTGCTGTCTCCTGGTCCGGTGCCGTGGTGAGGATCAAAAGGAGCGATGTCGGCATCGGGGGAAAATACACTATCGTCCTGGTTGTGGCAAAACGGGCCGGCGGGGTTGGCCCGCTTGTTCTGTTTGGGCCTCGCGCGTAAGCTCTAGCGATGAATCCGCTGTTGCTTTTTTTGCTGCTGTTTGTCGGGATTCCCCTGACGGAGCTCTACTTCCTGATCAAGATCGGTTCCCAGATCGGCGCTTTTCCCACCATTTTTCTCACCGTATTCACCGCCCTCCTCGGTGGATACATGGTACGTCGCCAGGGCTTTTCGACCCTGATGCGGGTGCGTGAGATGGCGGAACGGGGCGAGATGCCGGCGATCGAGGTGATGGAGGGAGCGGTGCTGCTGGTCTGCGGGGTGCTGCTGTTGTTGCCCGGCTTCATCACCGACGCCGTCGGATTCATCTTTCTGGTGCCGCCGATACGACGCTGGCTACTGACGGCGGGGCTGCAGAGCAGTGGTATCCTGCGTCCCGCGCCGCCGCCCGAGGGCGAGCGGAAGCCGCATCAGCCCGATGTGATCGAGGGGGAGTTCCACCGCGAGGAGAATGACGAGCCGCCCCGCTGAGTGGCATTCAAGGATAGATTTCCGGGACGAAGGTCTGGTCGCTCATCGGTGGTCTGACATAGCCGGTAAAGTCGGTGCGGTGCGGCAGCTCGATGGGCTCGGGGGTCAGATCCTTGTACGGGATCATACTCAACAGATGGGCGATACAGTTGAGCCGGGCGTGCTTCTTGATATCGGAGTTGACCACGTACCAGGGGGCCTGCTTGATGTCGGTGTGGGCAAACATCTCGTCCTTGGCCTTGGAGTATTCGACCCAACGTGAACGGGACTCCAGATCCATGGGGCTCATCTTCCAGCGTTTGTGAGGTTCCTGCATGCGGCTCTGAAAGCGCCGTTCCTGCTCCTCGTCGGAGACCGAGAACCAGTACTTGATCAGAATGATGCCGGAACGCACCAGCATACGCTCGAACTCGGGGCAGGAGCGCAGGAACTCCTGGTACTCCTCGTCGGTACAGAACCCCATCACCTTTTCCACCCCGGCCCGGTTGTACCAGCTGCGGTCGAGCAGCACCATCTCACCGGCGGCCGGCAGGTGGGCGACATAGCGCTGGAAGTACCACTGGGTCTTCTCCCGCTCGGTGGGCGCCGGCAGTGCGACCACGCGACAGATGCGGGGGTTGAGGTGCTGGGTGATGCGCTTGATCACGCCACCCTTGCCGGCGGCGTCGCGCCCCTCGAAGATGACCACCACCTTCAGCCCCTTGTGCTTGATCCACTCCTGCAGCTTGACCAGTTCCAGCTGCAGCTTGAACAGCTCTTTCTCGTAGGTCCTGATGTCGATCTTTTTCGGCTTTTTGCTCTTCTCTTTCTGTTCCGCCACGGTCGCCTCCCTTATTGGCTTGGCCTGTGTGAGGTTTGGGATGCACGGTTTTCGGCTAGACGATCTCCACCAGTTCGAGTTCGAAGTTGAGGGCCTCGCCCGCCAGCGGGTGATTGCCGTCGAGGGTGGCCGTGGCATCGTTGAGCGCAGTGACCACGACGTTGAAGCTCTCGCCGTTGGGGCTCTGCGCCTGCAGGTGCATGCCAACTTGGAGTTCCATGTCCTGCGGGAAATGCTGGCGGGGAATCTCTTCCACCAGGGCCTCGTTGCGCTGGCCGTAGGCCTCCTCGGCCGGAATGTGGATCGACTTCTGCTCACCCACCTGCATGCCTTTGACACCATCCTCGAAACCCGGGATGACGCTGTGGCTGCCGAGGGTGAATTCGATCGGTTCGCGACCGCTGGATGAGTCGAACTGGGTGCCGTCATTCAGGGTGCCGGTGTAGTGGATGCGGACGGTATCGCCGTCTTGGGCCTGTTTCATGGTGCGCCTCCTGGTAGCGGATCGATCGGATATCGCACCATTAGAACATACTCCGCCTGCCGCGTAAGGTGTGGATGCCCTTGAGGAGGGAAAATCTGCTTCCGGAGCCTTGACTAACCGGTATTTGCCCCTATTATTAGCACTCAATTCAGGCGAGTGCTAACAGCGCGCGACTGAGCACAACTACAGATCAAGCATTTTCGAAACCCATATTAGGAGAACAGAGTCGATGAATATTCGTCCGCTGCACGATCGCGTGATCGTTCGTCGTATGGAAGAAGAGCGCACCAGTCCGGGAGGCATCGTGCTGCCCGATGCGGCCACCGAGAAGCCGATTCAGGGTGAGGTTCTGGCCATAGGCAATGGCAAGGTCACTGAGAGTGGCGAAGTTCGCCCGCTGGACGTCAAAGTTGGTGACAAGGTCCTGTTCGGCAAGTACTCCGGCACCGAGGTCAAGATCGGTGGCGAGGAGGTCCTCGTCATGCGTGAAGAGGACATCATGGGTGTGATCGAGGGCTGAAACCCTCTCCCCGTGACCATCGCCGGGTCAGGCGTAGCCTGACGACGAATCTCAACTAATACCCAAGGATACAAGACATGAGTGCAAAAGAAGTGAAATTTGGTGATGACGCCCGTCAGCGCATGATGAAAGGCGTCAATATCCTGGCCAACGCCGTCAAGGTCACCCTCGGTCCCAAGGGCCGTAACGTGGTGCTGGAGAAGAGTTTCGGCGCCCCCACCGTGACCAAGGACGGCGTTTCCGTGGCCAAGGAGATCGAACTCTCCGACAAGCTGGAGAACATGGGTGCGCAGATGGTGAAAGAGGTCTCCTCCCAGACCTCCGACGTGGCCGGTGACGGCACCACCACCGCCACCGTGCTGGCCCAGGCCATGGTCCGCGAAGGCCTCAAGGCCGTTGCCGCCGGCATGAACCCGATGGATCTGAAACGCGGTATCGACAGGGCCGTAGGCGCCGCGGTGGAAGAGCTGAAGAAGATCTCCCGTCCCTGCTCCGACGACAAGGAGATCGCCCAGGTCGGCACCATCTCCGCCAACTCCGACAACGACATCGGCAACATCATCGCCGAGGCCATGCAGAAAGTGGGCAAAGAGGGTGTCATCACCGTGGAAGAGGGTTCCGGCCTGCAGAACGAGCTCGACGTGGTCGAGGGTATGCAGTTCGACCGCGGCTACCTCTCCCCCTACTTCATCACCAACCAGCAGAGCCAGGCCGCCGAGCTGGAGGATCCTTACATCCTGCTGCACGACAAGAAGGTCGCCAACATCCGTGACCTGTTGCCCGTGCTGGAAGGCGTGGCCAAGGCTGGCAAGCCGCTGCTGATCATCGCCGAGGACGTGGAGGGCGAGGCCCTGGCCACCCTGGTGGTCAACAACCTGCGCGGCATCGTCAAGGTGGCCGCGGTGAAGGCACCCGGTTTCGGTGACCGCCGCAAGGCCATGCTGCAGGATATCGCCATCCTGACCGGCGGTACCGTGATCTCCGAGGAGGTCGGTCTCTCTCTCGAGAAGGCCACCCTGGACGATCTGGGCAACGCCAAGAAGATCACCATCTCCAAGGAGGAGACCACCATCATCGACGGTGCCGGCATCGAGGGCGACATCAAGGCCCGCGTCGAGCAGATCCGCGCCCAGATCGAGGAGACCTCCTCCGACTACGATCGCGAGAAGCTGCAGGAGCGCGTGGCCAAGCTGGCCGGCGGTGTGGCCGTGATCAAGGTCGGTGCCGCCACCGAGGTGGAGATGAAAGAGAAGAAGGCCCGTGTGGAGGACGCCCTGCATGCCACCCGCGCCGCCGTCGAAGAGGGTATCGTCCCCGGTGGTGGTGTGGCCCTGGTGCGCGCGCTCGAGACCATCAAGAGCACCAAGGGTGACAACCATGATCAGGACGTGGGTATCACCATTGCCTGTCGTGCCATGGAAGAGCCCCTGCGTCAGATCGTGGCCAATGCGGGCGGCGAGCCCTCCGTGGTGCTCGACAAGGTGCGCAACGGCGCGGGTAACTTCGGTTTCAACGCCAGCAACGACGAGTATGGCGACATGATGGAAATGGGTATCCTGGATCCCACCAAAGTGACTCGCTCAGCGCTGCAGAACGCCTCTTCCGTGGCCGGTCTCATGATCACCACCGAATGCATGGTGGCCGAGGAGCCGAAGGAAGAACCGGCTGCGCCGCCGATGGGTGACATGGGCGGCATGGGAGGTATGGGCGGCATGATGTAAGCCCCCTCCCGCAGAGCGATTTGCCAACCCGAAAGCCCCGTGTCCTGACCGGCACGGGGCTTTTTTTTTGATTAATATTTTCCGCCACTTGCCGATAGATAAAGGAGGTTGAAAAGTTTCAGAGCGCAGGGAGGCGCAGTCGATCGGGAGTAGTATCATGTTCAGGAATATCGGCATTTCATTGCGCTTTGTCATTGCCACGGTGGTGGCGGTGGTTCTGGTTCTGTTTGCAACGCAGTTCACCACCTTCAGTTACATGAAGGGGATGCTGCGCACCGCGGAGGAGAACGAAATTGCCGAGATCTACGAGAACGTGGTTGCCAGCGTCGAATCGGAGGGTCGGCTGGCGCGGGCCATGAGTGCGCTGGTGGCCGGCATACCGCAGGTCCAGCAGGCCTTCGCCGAGCGGGACCGGGCGACGCTGGAGTCCTATTTCGTGCCCGGCTTTGCCCAGCTCAAGAGCGAGTACGGGGTGCGCCAGTTTCAGTTCCACGAACCGCCCGCCACCTCGTTTCTGCGGGTGCACAAACCGGCCAAATACGGCGATGATCTCTCCTCATTCCGCTTCACCGTGGTGGAAACCAATCAATCGAAGCAGCCGATTCAGGGGCTCGAGGTCGGTGTCGCCGGCCTGGGTGTGCGTGGACTGGTGCCGGTCAGCCATCAGGGGCAGCACGTGGGCTCTGTCGAATTCGGCATGTCCTTCGGTCAGGCCTTTTTTGACGACTACAGCGCACACCACGGTGTCAAGCTGGAACTCTACATCAAGCGTGACGGCAAGCTCGACCTGTTCGCCTCCACCATGAAGGGCAACGGGCTGATCCCGCTGGAGACCCTGGCCGCGATTGAGCCTGGAGAACCCCTCTTCGATCAGGGTGAGCTTGAAGGCAATCCGGTCTCTTATTATGCGGCCAGTGTCAGCAACTACTCGGGCAGGCCGATCGGCGTGCTGGTATTGGCCAAAGACCGCTCCGCATTCGCCTCCGCTTCCACCACGCTTTCCACGCTGGTGATCGGACTGGGGCTGATTTCGGTACTCGTCATCGGTGCCCTGGTCTGGCTGATAAGCCGTGGGGTCGTGAAGCCGATCAGTGAAGCGGCGGTGGCGATGGAGGGTATCGCCTCGGCCGAAGGCAACCTGACCGTGCGCATGGAGGAGAAGGGCAGGGATGAGATCTCTCGCCTGTGCCGGGCCTACAACCGGTTCGCCGACAAGACGCAACGGATGATCGAGGACGTCTCCCGCGCCGCTGGCAACCTGAGTGTCCAGATCAGCAGCTTCGCCACCCTTGCGGAGCACACCAAGGCGGGTGTCGAGAGGCAGCATGAGCAGACCACCCAGGTGGCGACGGCGATGACCGAGATGTCGGCCACGGTGCACGATGTGGCGCAGAACACTTCACACACGGCCGAAGCGGCCAGTGAGGCGGACGTCCAGGCCAATGCCGGTCGCGATGTGGTCAACTCCGTCACCGGCAGCATCGATACCCTGGCGGCCGAGGTCGGGCGTGCGGTGGATACCGTGCGTACCGTGGAGCAGGACAGTGAGCGTATCGGTTCGGTGTTGGATGTGATTCGCGGGATTGCCGATCAGACCAATCTGCTGGCGCTCAACGCGGCGATCGAGGCGGCACGGGCCGGTGAACAGGGCCGGGGATTTGCCGTGGTGGCGGACGAGGTGCGTACGCTGGCAAAGCGTACCCAGGATTCCACCGAAGAGATTCAGGAGATGATCGAGAGTCTGCAGCATGGCGTGCGTGAGACCGTACGGGTCATGGAGACCAGTCAGCAGCAGGCCGGTGAAAGCGTGGAGCAGGCCAGCCGGGCGCACGTGGCATTGGAAGAGATCGCCCGCGCGGTGGAGACCATTACCCAGATGAGCGCCCAGATCGCCACCGCCGCCGAAGAGCAGAGCGCGGTGGCGGAGGACATCAATCAAAACGTGGTCGAGATCACCCATCTGGCCGATGCCACGGCCAGGGATTCAGCCGAAAGCCACGTCGCAAGCGAACAGATGTCGAGTGAGGTCGATCAGCTGGTCAAGCTGCTGGGCCAGTTCCATACCGATAATCAGCACGCGACTGCGTTACAACAGGCGATGGCGGCTCATCTGGGCTGGAAGACCAAACTGCGCGGTTTTCTGGATGGAATGGGTTCGCTGGATGAGCGTGTGGCGTTCAATCACACGGCCTGTGGATTCGGCAAGTGGTACAACGAAGTGGGTCGGGTGCAGTTTGCCGACATCACTGAGATGGGACTCATCGACAAGCCGCACAAGGAGCTGCACGATCTGATCCGGCGCATCCACGAGCTCAAGCAGCGGGGTGACATGGCGGCGGCCGAGCAGGAGTATGAGCGTGTCGGGCCGTTGTCCGAGCAGATCGTGGAACTGATGCGCAAGATCGAGCAGAAGCTCTCAAGCCGCTAAGCGCGAACGGCTTCAATTCCGGGTCAGCGGCGCCCCCCGGGGCGCCGCTCGATGTTCAAACATCGGGGCCGCAATCGACCTGGGACAGACCGTCGATGAAGACCCGCTTGTTCTCGCTGTAGTCCACCGGCACGTCGACCAGGTGTACGCCACCGTCACGATAGGCCTGTTCCAGGGTCGGCAGCAGCTGGTCGGTGGCCTCGATGCAGTGGCCTTCGGCGCCGTAACTCCTGGCATAGGCGACAAAGTCGGGATTGCCGAATTCCAGGCCCCAGTCGTGGAAGCCGCCGGCCGCCTGCTTCCAGCGGATCATGCCGTAGGCGTCGTCCCGTATCACCAGCACCACCAGGTTGAGCTTGAGCCGCACCGCGGTCTCCATCTCCTGGCTGTTCATCATGAAACCGCCATCGCCGCAGATCGCCATCACCCGCCGGTGGGGGAACAGCATCGCCGCCAACATGGCCGAGGGCAGGCCGGCGCCCATGGTGGCCAGGGCGTTGTCGAGCAGCACGGTATTATGGTGCTGTGACAGATAGCTGCGCGCGAACCAGATCTTATACATGCCGTTGTCGAGCGCGATGATGCCGTCCTTCGGCATCACCCGGCGCACGTCGGCGACGATGCGCTGGGGGATCAGCGGGTAGGCCGGGTCGTCGGCGCCGAAGAAGATCTCCCGCTTGACCCGTTTGCGGATCTCCATGAAGAAACTGAAGTCGTGCCTGGGTACCGGCTCCAGCAGTTCGGTGAGACGGCTGAAGGTGCTGCCGATGTCGCCCACCAGTTCCAGTTGGGGAAAATAGACCTCGTCCACCTCCGCCGAGTTGAAGTTGACGTGGATGACCTGCTTGCCGCCCGGGGTCATGAAGAAGGGGGGTTTTTCCACCACGTCGTGGCCGGCGTTGATCACCAGGTCGGCGGCGTCGATGGCGCAGTGGACAAAGTCGCCGGAAGAGAGCGCCGCGGTGCCGATGTACTGCTCATGGAAACCGCCCACCACCCCCTTGCCCATCTGGGTGTTGAAGAAGGGGATGCCGGTCTTCTCCACGAAGTCCTGCAGCGGCTTGAAGACCTGTTTGCGGTTGGCGCCGGCGCCCACCAGCAGCAGCGGGTGCTTGGCGTTGCGGATCATCTCCACCGCCCGCACCAGCGCCCCCTCGTCGGCGTCGGGGCGGCAGGGCCGGCCGGCGGTGAACAGCATCGCCTCGTCGGCGCGCTCGGCGGCGATATCCTCCGGCAGCTCCAGGTGCACCGCGCCCGGGCGTTCCTCGGCGGCCAGGCGAAAGGCCTCGCGCACCAGGCCGGGGATGGTGTTGACGTTGACGATCTGCTTGGCGAACTTGGTGATCGGCCGCATCATGCCGACCACGTCGATGATCTGGAAGCGCGCCTGCTTGCTCTTCTTGATCGGCTTCTGGCCGGTGATCATGAACATTGGCATGGCGCCGAGCTGGGCATAGGCGGCGGCAGTGACGAGGTTGGTTGCTCCCGGGCCCAGGGTGGAGAGGCAAACCCCCGGCTTGCCGGTGAGTCGGCCATAGGTGGCGGCCATGAAACCGGCCGCCTGTTCATGACGGGTCACGATCAGTTTGATGGGTGAGCTGCGCAGGGATTCGAGCAGGTCGAGGTTCTCTTCGCCCGGCACTCCGAAGATGTACTCCACACCCTCGTTTTCGAGGGCGGCCACAAAAAGATCCGAGGCCTTGATGTTTTTCAGGATCTTCATACCGCGCCCGCCGAGTCGTCGAGATTCGTGGCCGCTGGTCGGTAGTGGTTGTGGAGGCTCATCGACGTGTCTTTTTTTCGCGTGACCGGCGACCGTGAATGCCGAACTCCGTCCCTTTGCTGTTAGACTGACAGTGTACATCGACTCACAGGCGGTGCAATCAATCCCATGGACGAAAGAGTGAAATATTGAGCCAGGCCTGTTTCGGTGCGGCAAGCCG
>JBNKYJ010000017.1:0-10396 GCA_050300835.1 Sedimenticolaceae bacterium | reverse complement strand
CCCTACAGGTTATTCATGCGTAGGGTGCGGCTTGCCGCACCGTTATCTGTCGGCCATTACGGGCCGGTGGGAACGCTCAGGTCGATCTCCCCGCGCTCGTCGAAGCCGAGACCGAACAGGCTGCCGGGACTGCTGAGGCTGCCGCTGATGCGGTATTGAAAGGGTTGCGGCTCCCGGTTCTGCAGGGTCTGGATCTGACGGATGACGCCGAACAGGGTGCTGCTCACCCTGACCTCGATCAGGGCTTCGCCGAAGCCGGTTGCGGTGACCGCCTGGTTGCTCACACCGGAGGCGAAGTCTTTGCCGTTGAGTTCCAGGTCGAAGCTCATGCCGTCCACGGTCAGATCCTCGCGGGAGCGGTTCTGTAACCGCAGCTTGACCAGGAAGCGCTGTTCCATGAGGGTCGACTCCAGGGGGCGGATATCGACGATGGTGACGCGGACGCGGTCGTCCTTCGGCAGCAGCGAGGCGCAGGCGCTGAGCAGCAGGCCCAGCGCAAGCAACAGGAGGAATCGAAAGTGAGCGCTTACGGATTGTTGTTTCACCGGGCCTCCTCGTCACGTTGTTCGATGGCGCGTTCGTCGCGCCGCTCCTTTTTCCAGGTCCCCAGCAACAGGGTCAGCAAGCCGAGCAGCAGTTCGTCCGCCAGCGGAATGAAGTCCGGTATCAGCAGGTCGAGCAGAAACAGCGTGCCGGCCAGCAGAAAGAGCTGGCGGAACTTGAGCCCGTCGGCGAACGACAGGATGGCGGAGACAATGGGGATGCGGTTCATACGGGTCGCTGCATCGTCGCGTGGTCCATGCAGCCCATGTTGACTCAGGGTATGCGGGCGGGTCCAGCCCGGAATGTAAACTTTGCTGCCCGGTATGACTGATCCGCATCGGCGGCAAAGCCCGACCGATCGACCATACTGATAATAGGCGAGGGCGATCGGACGGATTCGGTGGGGCAGGGCCCCACCCTACGGCACCCGGGTAGTGTGGGGGCCTGCCCCACCAAAGCAGTCCGTGCGGGCGCCGGTATCCGTTCGAATGGCGTTCACTCATCTGCGAGGTGGGTCATGAAGCTGCAGTTTTTCGGTGCTGTCGGTGAGGTCACCGGGTCCTGTTACCTGTTGACGATTGGCGACCGGCGGCTGTTGGTGGAGTGCGGTCTGGTACAGGGCAACCGGGAGCGGGAGGCGGCCAACGAAGCCCCTTTCCCATTCCCTATCGACGCCATCGATGCGGTCGTCGTCACCCACGCCCACCTGGATCACTCGGGTCGTCTGCCACTGCTGGTCAAGCGCGGTTACCGGGGACCGGTCTATACCCATCGGGCCAGTACCGATCTCGCCCACATCATGCTCAAGGACGCCGGTTTTCTCAACGAGCGCGAGGCCGAGTGGGCCAACCGCAAGCTGCGCAAGTCGGGAGAGCCGTCCATCGAGCCTCTCTACACCCGCGAGGACGCGGCGGCGGTGATGCAGGCCTTCGTGCCGCTCGACTACGAAGCGGCGATGGAGATCCTGCCGGGTGTGACGCTGACCCTCTTCGACGCCGGGCACATCCTCGGCTCCGCCATCGTCATGCTCGACCTGCAGGAGCGCGGGGTACGCCGGCGCCTGATTGTCAGCGGCGACCTGGGGCATCGCGGGGCGCCGATCCTGCGCGATCCGGTGCGCATCGGGGAGGCCGATTGGGTGGTGATGGAGAGCACCTACGGCGACCGCCTGCACCGCTCCTGGGAGGAGACCTGGAAGGAGATGGGCGAGTTCATCTCCGGCGCGCGCAAGGGCCGGGGCAATATCCTGATCCCCTCCTTCGCCGTGGGCCGGGCGCAGGAGCTGCTCTACGCCTTCAGTCAGCACTACGAGGATTGGGGGCTGGCGGCCTGGGACATCTTTCTCGACAGCCCGATGGCAATCGAGGCGACCGAGGTCTATGCCAAGCATGCCCAGGTCTACGACCGCCAGGCACGGGCAGCGCAGCGCGCCGACGGCACCCTCTACGACCTGCCCAATCTTCACTTCACGCGCGAGACCGAGGAGTCGATGGCGCTCAACCAGGTGCATGCCGGCGCCATCATCATCGCCGGCAGCGGCATGTGCACCGGGGGTCGCATCCGCCACCACCTGCGCCACAATCTGGAGCATGAAGACGCCCATGTGATGATCGTCGGTTTCCAGGCCGCCGGTACCCCGGGAAGGGCGCTGGTGGATGGGGCCAGGCAGATCCATCTGGCCGGCCGAGAGCTGCAGGTGCGGGCGCAGGTGCACACCATCGGCGGGCTCTCGGCCCATGCCGACCAGCAGGGCCTGTTCGACTGGTACGCCGCCTTTCGCAATCGCCCCAAACTGTTGCTGGTGCACGGTGAGCCCGAGGCGAGCGAGATCCTACGCCAGCGCATCGACGACGAACTGCACGCCGACGTGCGCTTGCCGCAGTTGGGCGAGGCGGTATCGCTATGAGTGATCGGCGGCAGATGCTGCGCGACATCGAGCGGGAGGTTCAGCTCACGCGCCGGATGATCGGCCGTGACCGGTTTTCGGACGCGGTGATGGGCGCCATGCGCGAGGTGCCTCGCGAATCCTTCGTGCCGGAGCCGCAACGACGCTTCGCCTTCGAGAACGGGCCGCTGCCGATCGGCTGCGGCCAGACCATCTCGCAGCCCTACATCGTGGCCCTGATGACCGACCTGCTGGATGCCGACGCCGGGTCGACGGTGCTGGAGATCGGCACCGGTTCCGGCTACCAGGCGGCGGTGCTCTCAAGGGTGGTGAGGCAGGTCTACAGCGTGGAGATCATCGAGACCCTCTCCCAGCGTGCGCAGGAGACCCTGCAGCGTCTGGGTTACGACAATGTGGTATGTCACTGCGCCGACGGC
Source organism: Sedimenticolaceae bacterium (assembly GCA_050300835.1). Classification (GTDB taxonomy): domain Bacteria; phylum Pseudomonadota; class Gammaproteobacteria; order Chromatiales; family Chromatiaceae; genus Thiodiazotropha. The sequence goes on along the minus strand of JBNKYJ010000017.1, from coordinate 7,531 downwards.
TATCACGGCTGGCCCGATCACGCCCCCTACGACGGCATCCTGGTCACCGCCGCCACCCCCGAGATACCGGCGCCGCTGATCGCGCAGATGAAGCCGGGCGCGCGCATGGTCATTCCCATCGGCTGGCCCTACAGCTATCAGGAGCTGATGGTGGTGCAGAAGGACGACTCCGGCGCGGTGCACGAAAAGTCGGTGCTGGGTGTCGCCTTCGTGCCGCTGACGCGTGACCCGGCGTGAGCTACGTCGCTCCCTAGAAACGCACCAGTCCCATGACACCGATCAGTATCAGGTAGAAGGCCACGATGTAGTTCAGCAGTTTGGGCTTGACCAGGATCAGGATGCCGGCGACGAGGGCGACCACGGGCTGGAGCTGGGGGATGTGCATGAATATCTCCGTCAGGTTGTGTTTCCGGTAGGAGATCATGCGGTCTTTTTGAACCCATGTCATGTCGGCAGCGCAATTCCGGCACAGCCACGTAGCCTGGATGCGGTGAAACGGCATCCAGGGTTTTCGTGATTGTGCATTCCCCGGATTCCGCTGCGCTGCATCCGGGCTACCCATTGAATGAGGTGATTGCGGTGCGGCAAGCCGCACCGTATAGCTGACCGATGTCCCTGTCAGGGCAGCTGGTAGTACTGCCGGCAGGCGCTCTCCAGGCCGCGCACCACCCGGCGGCCCACCAACGGGCCGTGGGTTTCGGTGACCACCGTGTGCTGGCCCTCCTGCTGATGGTCGTCGTAGAAGTAGATCACCACCCAGTCGTTGGTCATGCCCAGCTCGTGGGCGCGGGCGGTGTTGGAGTAGAGGGCCGTGAAGTGCCAGCCCTCACGGTCGGTGTGCAATACCGGCAGCCAGGCCTCGTTGTCGGGATTGAAGCGCTTGGGTGCGATGCGGGGCAGTTCGTCGGCCTCGGCGTTCTCCCGGTAGAGGCGGTCGATCTCCAGCAGCAGGTCCACCTCCGGAGCCTGCTCGGGCGGGGCGCGGAAGTTTCTTCGCGGCCGGCCCAGCATCTTCTCCAGGCTGGCGCGCAGGGCGCTGAGGCGGCGCTCGCCGACCCCCTTGAGACGTTCCAGGCTGCCGTCATAGGCGGCGGTCTCCAGGGCCTCCAGGGTATCCACGTGGAGTTCGTCGTGGATGCGCCGGGCCAGTTCGGGGCCCACTCCCGGCACGGTTTGCAGTAGCGTGATTCCCTCGGCACCGTGGCGCAGCCTTTGCAGCTGGGACCAGTTACCACTCAGCACCATCTCGCGGATAGAGGCGGCGATGCCCTTGCCGATGGCCGGCAGACGCTCGAGCCCCTCGATGCCCTCCTGTTGCAGAATCTCCTCCACCGGCTGCTGCAATTGATGGAGCTCCGATGCTGCCTGGCGGTAGGCACGGATCCGGAAGGGGTTGGCGCCCTGCTGCTCCAGCAGATCGCCCATCTCCTGCAGCTTCGTCGCGATCTTGTGGTTGAGTGTCTGTTCCATTGTCTGCTGGGCTAGGGCCTGTTAACACTAATCCGATAGGCCCTAGGTCCCCTCCTTCCAGGAGTTGAGATAGGTCTGCTGCTCGGCGGTGAGCTGGTCGATGGCCAGGCCCATGGCCTCCAGCTTGAGGCGGGCAATCCGGTTGTCGATCTCGTCCGGTACCGGATGCACCCGATGTGCCATATCCTTGCCGTGGCGGCGCAGATGCTCGATCGACAGGGCCTGATTGGCGAAGCTCATGTCCATCACCGTGGCCGGGTGGCCCTCGGCCGCCGCCAGGTTGACCAGCCGTCCCTGCGCCAGCAAGCGTATGCGGCGACCGTCGGTCAGGTGATACTCCTCCACATGGGGACGCGGGCGGTGTTTGGTTGTGGCCAGGTTGGCGAGGGCCTGCAGGTTGATCTCCACGTCGAAGTGACCGGAGTTGGCGATCACGCAACCGTCCTTCATGACCTCGAAATGCGGGGCGTCGATCACATGCTTGTCGCCGCTGACGGTGACCATGAAATCGGCGACCCTGGCCGCCTCCAGCAGGGGCATCACTTCGTAACCCTCCATCGCCGCCTCCAGCGCACGCACCGGATCGACTTCGCAGACGATGACCCGGGCGCCGTGACCCTTGGCCCGCAGCGCCAGTCCGCGGCCGCACCAGCCATAGCCGATCACCGCGAAGCGCTTGCCGGCGAGCAGGATGTTGGTGGCGCGGATGACGCCGTCCAGGGTGCTCTGACCGGTGCCGTAGCGGTTGTCGAACAGGTGCTTGGTGCGCGCGTCGTTGACGGCGACCACCGGGTATTTCAGCGCCTCGTCCCGGGCCATGGCGCGCAGGCGAATGACCCCCGTGGTGGTCTCTTCGGTGCCGCCCAGGAGGTTGGGCAGCAGATCCGCTCGCTTGCGATGCAGGGCGCTGATCAGGTCGGCGCCGTCATCCATGGTCAGATGCGGCGCATGGGCCAGGGCGGAATCGATGTGACGATAGTAGGTCGCCGAGTCCTCGCCCCGCCGGGCATGGACGCCGATACCGTATCGGGCCACCAGCGCGGCGGCCACGTCGTCCTGGGTGCTCAGGGGATTGCTGGCGCAGAGTACCAGATCGGCGCCGGCCGCTTTCAGGGTGCGGGCCAGGTTGGCGGTCTCGGTAGTGATGTGCAGACAGCCGCTGATGCGGATGTCGCGCAGGGGCTGTGCGTCGCTGAACTGCTGCATCAGCGTGTGCAGTACAGGCATCTCCTGCAGGGCCCATTCGATGCGGGAGACCCCGGTGTCCGCCAGCGCGGGATCCGTTATATCGTTGTGCGGAAGGTTGTTCATGCCTATCGCCAGTTGAGGAAACCCTGTCTGTTCCTAATGGAAGTTTAGACGCCGGAAGGGCGTGCCGTTGAGTTCGTTCCAACGATTCGATATGGTCCCGACCATGCAGCGGCATCCAATGTGGCAGCCGCCGTGGAATGTGACCTGCCCTGCCTTGGTCGGGATTCACACGGGACAGGAGGGTGACCGGGAGTGGACTGTAGTCCGTACCCATATGCTCCACGGTACCCTCAAGCATGAAAGACGTCAGATGAATCAGCCTGTCAGCGACAAGCCGGCCTTGCGCATTCGCGATCGCTACGACTCCTCGGGTAAAGCGAACGGCTATGAGCGCACCTATGAAATCTTCGATGATCAGTTGCAGCGCGTAACCGCGCGCTGTGATCTGATCGGTAAGGCGGCGCTCAAGCCGCAAGAGATCGTGGCGCAGGAAGGGCAACACTGGGCGCTTGTGCCGAATCGGAAAATCATGCCTTCGCTATGGCTGCTTTCGGATCCCCAGGGAAAGCTGCAGTGGCAGTTCCGGCACAGGATGTGGGGCAAGATGATCAATCCCTTGCATAAGACCTTGCTGACCATACTCGATGGCGCAGGCCGGGAGCAGATGCACCTGGTGGATCTGCACGGGGCCAAGCTGCCGGTGGTGCTGGGTCTGGAGTGGGGCAAGTACGCCTTGGTCAGGGGCGATCAGCCGTTGGCGACCCTGACCGCACTGCCGCGCAAGGATCCTCCCAAAGGCAAGGGGCTGATGGGTGCGATCCGACGTTTCCTGAATTCATCGGACACGGCCCTGGTCAGCGTCACCGCGACACATCCGCTTCCGGCACCGGCCGCGCTGGCGCTGTACCTGCTCTACAGGGAGTTCACCGACGCATCGGCTTCAGGCTAGCCGAGCATTCATCGCTTCGTCTCCGGTGCTTATCCGCCAGGCATCTGCAACATCTCCGAAACCTCGAGTGTGCCGCCGTATGCCAGGTGTGGACAGTCGCTCAACAGTTGCAATGCATGTGTCATGCTGTCGGCTTCGATGATGGAGAATCCCATGATGGGGTGGGGTGACGGGGCTTGCGAAACGCCGTCCGCGGTCAATACTTTGGTCATGCCGACCGGTGTGCCCGGATTGACCAGTGCCGAGCCCAGGTTGCCGGCCCAGGCCTTCCATTTGGCCATCCCCTCGGCGCCCTCTTCGGGCGTTTGTGGTTTGAACTCGCCGTGGTAGGTGAAGATGTATTCAGGCATTTTGTGTCTCCTTTGGTCTGGATTGTTTGTATATCAATCCCAGCGCAGTACCGGTCAAAATAAATTGAACGGACTGAAACAAGGTGTGAAACATCAGAAAATGGGAGACCGGCTCGATCTCGAATTTGGCGGCGGTGGCGAATCCCATGGCCGTATAGGTCATGAGGCCAATGATGAGATTGAACTTGATGCCCTGAATCACGGGCGAACCGCCCTTGTCATAGTAGGGATAGAGATAACCGATCACCACGCCCTGGACGATGATGGCGACGATGCCGAAGGAGATGATGGGCTCAACGCGTTGAACCGCCCCCCATGATGTATACAGGTCGTGAAACCAGACCAGATGCCAGGGGTAGGCCCAGGCCATGGTTATGACGAAGTAGGCAATGACAAACAGTCCGAGTCTCTTCATAGTCTCACCTGGTGTCTGCCTGGCCGGAGAGGTTGTCCTTGAGGCCGTATGAAATGTAGAGCTCCCATCCGGCGGTGTGGGTCGGGGTATTCGACGTGCGGTAGTGGTTCATCCTCGTCTCCGCTGTGTCCGGGGGTGACGGATTCAGGCTTTCGCCGGCAGTGTGGCGACGAACCGCTCGGCCAATCCCAGCCACTCCTCGAGGCCTCGACCTGCGCAGGCCGCTTCCGCGACATGCACCAGGCCACCCATTGGCCTGCCGGTCAGATCCATCGGCGACGCGCCCGGTCTCTCGAGTGCCGCAGCCTCCTGATGCTTGCCGACGCGAAACATGTAGCGGCCAGTGCCGACGCCGCACAGCATGTTGCCGTTATGGAAGAAGCAGATGCCGCCGAACATCCTCTTTTCGGTGATCTCCCTTCTGTCGGCTGTCAGTTGCCTGATCCGCTGTGCCAGATGCTCATCGTAGGGCATTGGTTCACTACCCGCATGAATAATTCTATAATGAAAGTATCTTAGACCAGTAATTCTATGATGCAAGTATTAATTCATGGTTGCCAAAATCGAACACAAAAACCGATCGGGTTGCCCCATCGCCTGCGCCCTGGACATCATCGGAGATCATTGGACCCTGTTGGTCATCCGTAACCTGATGTTCCTGGGTATTCACGAATACAAGGATATGCTGAAGACGGAGGAACAGATCTCCAGCAGCATCCTGACGAACCGGTTGAAGAAGTTGGAAAGTGACGGTCTGGTTGCATCCGCGCCTCACCCTGAAAGTCAGCGGCGTAAGCTCTACTATCTGACGCCAATGGGAAAAGAGTTGATCCATATGATGACCGATCTGGTCATCTGGTCGAACAGGTATCTTGGCGGATCGGTCAGGATTCCCAAGCAAAAAAAGACACTGATCGAGAAAGATCCTGAACGGCTGATTCAGCTCACCCTGAAGGAGCTGGATGAGTGGGAGCAGCAGAATATTGCTGGATCAATGTAATCGGTTGATTCGGTTCGTTGGCACTAGGACATACACTGTTGATCAAAACCTTGCGTTTGCAAAAAACGGCCCGATTTGCAGTGCCAGGTCAACGTGAGAGCTGAGACCTGATCTGTAGTTTTTTCCGATCCCGTGGATTCAACTGAACACCTTGTTCCAAGGCTGATATGGCCAACTTATAGACGTCGTCGTTGTTTTCCCTGAGGGCAAGGATGGTGTAGGCGTCGATGAGATCTTTCTGTAACTGCCTGATGTTCGGATCTGTGTAATCCAGGTTTCGCAGTTGTTCGAATTCCTGATGTGCGGAAAACACATTGACCAGCGACAGGTCGTCATTTTTCAGGTGGCCATTGGCAGAGCGCAGCAGTGCTTCAACCTTGACCTGCTTTATCTTTTCCGCTTCCTGCCGTATGGCAAGCTCGGCCGCTTTCCGTGCACGAGTCTCCTCTTCCTGCTGCCGCATAAGATCATCTTGCTGTTGCTGCTTGAGAAGCCGTTGTTGCGCTTCCTGCTGACGTGCCAATTGTTGCCTTTTCTGTTGCTCGTGTTGCTGCACTTTGGATCGAGCGAGATCTTGTTTCCGTTCCAGTGCGCTTCTTCGCTCCTGGATGCGCATGCGAAGATCGAGTAGCGGGGGATAATCGGCTTTGACCGACAGTCCCAGGTCGACGGTCTCCTGTGCTTTATCCAGGCGACTCCCCTCCAGAAGTTTTTCCGCTTCTCCGTGGCAGGCGGCTGCGATGCGGGTGAATCCCCGCAGGACACGTTCATCCTGTGCTGAGAACATTTCTGCCAGCGCCAGGTAGCTCTCGTAGGCATTATCACCGCTGGGTTGAAGCAGTTTGAGCTCCTCCAATTGACGTTCCGCCGTGGCGATGAGCGTGCGCGCGGACAGCTCCCGTTCAATCTGTCGTTTCAGTTTCAACGCCTCGAGATGATTGGGGTGTTGCTCGAGTTCAAGTTTGACGTTTCGTAGTGCAGTTTCTGGATTCAACTCAAGTTGATTCAACGCCTGCTGATACAGGCTCTCGGGAGCGGGCGCCACCTCGGCGGGTTCCGCCTCGACGAGGGGCGGCGCCTGTTCATTGACGTCCTGTACGGGGTTTGCTGTATCTGAGGCGAGGATCTCCTCGCTTGGCGTCGCTTCTGGCGCTGCTTCGTTTGAGAAATTCAGAAATTGGCCGCCCGCCAGGGCAGCCAGGGCCAGGCCGGCAACGGGTAGGATCCATTTCGAAGCCGGGTGGAGAGCCGGTTTGCCCGCATCCGTGCCACGACCTTGTGATTGTTTTGCCTTGGCGAGGGTGATCGCTGACCCCGCCAGTTGGACGCCGCATTGCCGAAGCGCTCGGCTGTATTGATCCAGACTCTGGATTCTGTAAGTGGGGTCGGTGTCGATCAGTTGCCTGATGAGGGGTTCCAGGTCTCGATGTTCGCCTCTGAATGACCACTTGTCGGGCGCTTCGGCATCGGACCCGTCATGCAGAGCCGGATCGAAAATCAGCTGATATAACAATACGCCCAGTGCGTAGAAATCGCTTGCCGGGGTCGGTGCTTTCGTTGCTTCGGGAGCAAGATAGCGTCTTTGCCCCGGTTCCAGTGACCTGATGGCGCCGGAGCGTAATGCCGGTAAGGCCCTCTGCAGAATCACCGGTCGCAACGCTATCTGGTCAGGGGCGCGAAAGTGCAGAGCGCTGTACTCGATACCGCCATGGACGAGTCCGGCTTGGTGCAGCTGGTCGAGTGTCTGCGCCAGTTGCAGAGCAAGGTGCAAGGCCTGCTGCCTGGTGATGTTCGTTTCAGCGGAGGCGAGTTGTTGCGGATTGGGGAAGTACTCGGTGATCACATAACAGGCCTGACCCGATAGCTCGGCCTGGAGGGTCGGCGTCATGATTCCGAAGTCGATGCCGACCAACCTGTGCGTGAAGTTTCTGAACTGGTCAACGAATTCAGGGTTGTCGAGCAGAGAGGGATGGAAGATCTGTATGTTGACCGTTTTGTGATTGCTGAGATTCAGCGCATTGTAACCCTTGCAATAGGGTCCGTCGGCATACTGTCGGCCGAGTTTGAAGCCTGGTATATCCAATGGGCATCTCCTC
>JBNKYJ010000016.1:0-14754 GCA_050300835.1 Sedimenticolaceae bacterium | reverse complement strand
CACCGAAACATCGCTTAAGTAAGTGCCATTCGATTCAGGCCTGACTAGCGCTTACTGAGCGGCTATTGGTGGGGCAGGGCCCCACCCTACCGCTCCATTCAGGGTCTATGGGGAGGCCTGCCCCACAAAAGCCCCAACCGGCAAGCCGGCTCTGGCATATCAGAACAGCGCCAGCAGATGCTGCTGAAGCGAGTCTGCCTTCTCCTGGGTCAGATCCTTGGCACTCTCGGCCTTGATCGTTGCCGCGAGCTCACGCCCCATGCGTTCGCGCAGGAGCCCCAGAAAGTGAGGCGAGGACACCAGGTAGAGCAGTTCGAACGACTTGCCGCGGCGTCTCTCCTCCAGCATGGCCACCACATCGTCGGCAAAACGCCTGGCCTGCTGCTCCTTGGGATCGGTCTTCGAGGCCACGCCGTGACGCTGGCCTCCCCGTCTGTCGGTCGCCCGCCCCGGGCGGTCCGCTTCGATATCCTGTCGCAACAGCCTCTCCTGTGGATTCACCAGGTCGGCCTTTTCCGTCAATGGCCCCTTGATTCCCGTCCGCTCGAACACACGTGCGCGGGCGGCGCTCGCGACCACAACCCAGATCTTCATCGGCGACTCCTTCTGGCAGGTTAAGGGCTAACAGCCATACCCTGCAGGTTGAACCAGACACTCTCACTCTAATACTAGACCCGCTTCTCCTTCATCACCCGGAGTTCACACCCGGACACCACCGACAGCCGAGTGACAGGGCACGTAAGCGCAAGCCGAGGCAAAGGATCGGATTCCATCATCGGCAAACCAAGGGGTCAGGTCCGCGCAAGCGGTGCGAATGTCGTGTCCGAGACTCCGCCCGGGAGTGCATGCCACATATCGTTGCGTTGGCGCGCTCCGGCTTTCTTACATATCATTGAATGGTCACCCTCGTTACCATCCGGGCCGGAGCCTCGCCTGATGCTGTTCAGGAAACTGATCGTGCAAATGTGTTTTCTGCTGGAAGCCAGCGGAGGCTATACCAGGCTCAAAGCCTTTACCCGCAACCTGCTGGAGAATCCGCGCTACCCCTACAAACGATATTTCGACCTGGGGATGATCGTCCTGGTCCTCGTCAGCGTGGCGCTGCTGGTCTATTCGGTGGACAACCCCGTGCAGCCCTGGATGCTGTGGGTGGAGGATGTTGCGGTCACCGTATTCATCGTCGAATACCTGGCCAGAATCTGGATCGTCGGCGATACCCGACACACCGTCATCGGCCATCTCAAACAGGCGGAGTTTCTCAACCTGCCCTTCAGGCTCAGAACCTGCCTGCTCGAAGTGGCGCGGCTCAAATGGAACTACATCACCAGCCCGCTGGCGGTCATCGATCTGCTCGCCATCCTGCCGAGCTATCGGCCGGTACGGCTGTTGCGGGTGTTTCTGCTGTTTCGCCTGTTCAAGCTGTTCCGCTATTCGCGCAGCATCCATGGCATGGCGGAGGTGCTGGCGGAACGTCGCTTCGAATTCTTCATCCTCGCCTTCTTCATGATCTTCGTGGTCACCGCCGCGGCAAGCGCCATCTACGTCTTCGAAGGCGGCGCGCCGGGAAGTACCATCAAGAACATCTTCGACGCCATGTACTGGGCCATGGTCACGCTCTCGACCGTGGGCTACGGCGACATCATCCCGCATACCCCGGAGGGTCGGGTGGTGGCGCTGGCGCTCATCGTCTCGGGTATCGGCGTACTCGCCTTCTCCACCTCCATCGTGGTTGCCGCCTTTCAGGAGAAACTGGGGGAGCTGCGCGAACACCGGGTGCTCTCGGAACTCGAACGCGGTCCGCGCTTCACCGTCATCTGCGGCTTCGGCGAAGTCGGCCAGGTGGTGGCATCGAGGCTGGCGGAGACCCAGCAGCGTTTCATGGTCATCGACATCAACGAGGAGCGCTCGCGGCTGGCGACCAAGCGCGGCTACCTGACGGTACGCGGCGATGCCGCCGACAACGAGCTGCTCGAGTCCCTCGGACTGCGCGAGCGGGTGCATACCCTGGTCTGCGCGACCAACAACGACGTCAAGAACGTCTTCATCACCGTCAGCGCCAGGCGCATGAACGATGGCCTGCGCATCATCTCCATGGCCGGCTCCCGGGAGGTGGCGCGCAAGCTCACCCTGGCGGGAGCCAACCATGTGATCTCGCCCTCCGAGATCGTCGGTCAGATGGCGGCGGAGTATGTCGGCCGCCCGGTCGCCTTCGAAGCCATCTACAACATCCTGCGGGGCGAACGGGAAGTCGCCTTGGAGGCGGTCCGGGTCGAAGTGGGGACACCCGCCTGTGGACGCACCATCGCCGAGGTCGACTTTCGCGAACGCAAACTGCTGCTGTTCGGCATCATCACCGCGCGCGAGTGGAGCGTGGAGGAGGTACCGAACCTGTATCCCCTGGAGGACGAATTCTGTTTCCTGTTCAAACCGGATCCCGGTTTCCGTATCGCACAGGGGGACGTGCTCGTGGTGTTCGGTTACGAACTCAGCCTGACCCACTTCAGGCAGGAACTGGGCGGGGGTCTGTTCCGTCCGGGATTGAGCTGAGATGGCCACCAAAGGTATTGCGCTTTTCGGTTACTACCGTTCGGGAGCGGCGGTCGCCGCCTACCTGCGCGCCGGCGACTATCGCCTGGTCGTCATCGACGATCATGCCGAGAACCTGGAGAAGGCCAGAAACGCCGGCTACGAGACCGCCGAACTGGACTTTCGCGACGACTCCGAACTGGCCAAACTCGGACTCGGGGAAACCATCGACACCGTCTTCTGCCTGTTTCCGGACGATGCGGAGAACGTCTTCCTGACCCTCTCGGCGCGCGCGCTGGCCCCCGGGATCCGTATCTACAGCATCGCTCACGGCAGCAGTGCGGTGCCCAATCTGCATGCGGCGGGCGCGGACAAGGTGATCGAGACCGAGGAGATCAGTGGCATGCGGATCTGGGACATCATCACCCGGCCCATCGTCACCGCCATTCTCGACCGCACCCTGTTCGGCCAGGCCAATCTGAACGTGATGGAGCTGCAGATTCCGAAAGGCTCCCGTTTCGTGGGCAGGCGGATATCCGATCTGGACCTCGAGAACCACTACAACCTGGTGCTGCTGGGGATGGTCGATCACGACCTCAAGGAACATTTCGTCCATAGCCAGACGATACAGGACGCGCAACTTCAGGAAGACGACATCCTTGTGGTCATCGGCCCCATGGACGCCAGCGCCATACTCAGACAGGATCTGCAGGCCGTGGAGAATCAGCCGGGTAAACCACCGCAATAGGATGCCGATTCAGGGCCGAGCTTCACACGCGGCACTAGCGGCTCGGATCGCGTTCATCCCCTACCCCCCACTGACCAGGGACTGCCCCATGTAGAGCATGAACAAGACACCGCAGGCAATTGCCGAGATGAAGCTCAGCAAGGTACCGACGAAGACATACTCGGTATATTTTCTATCATGCGCCTCGCGCATATCCCCGAAGCGGAATATGGACTTGGCGGCGAGCATGAATCCGATCAGATTCCAGTTCAGCGTCACCACCGCGCCATACACGATCAAGCGCTCGATAATGCCGATGTAGCTGCCCGCACCCTCCAGCGAAGCAGCGACCGATGCCGGCAGTTCCCACTTGAGAAATATTACCTGGATGATGATGGAGGTGGGGAAGGTGAGATAGACGATGAACAGCAGGTGGGCATAGAAGGGCTTGCTTTGCGCGATTGGAAACAGATCGATCGGTTGGTAGTAGTGTGCCACCGCCGCCAGTATGGCCAGGTGCGCCAACTGGTCGAGGAAAAACAGCAGGCGACCGTTCTCTCGGGTTTGAAAGGTGAGCTTCAAACCGTCGATGACGGTATGGGTCGCAGCAATGATGAGCACACCGTTGATATAACTCAGATCCATGACGATCAGCAGCGTCATCAGTCCATGCATCGCGCCGTGCACATAGAGGTAGGGGGAAAGAAATTTTCGCCGCTGCTTGTGTGCAAGCATGGCGGGCCACTGCATGGCGAAATCCACGATGAAGTGGGCGATCAATAATTTGATGAAAATCTCCATATTGCCTCTGCTTTAGCTTCCCGATTGCCGGCTCTAATCCAATGGCCTTGGGTCTCCCTTTATGCCATGTACCGCAACAGTTTCTTCCTGAACAGTCCCAGCATCTCCAGCAGCTCCTCCCTGTGTGCCCGTGCCATGCGGTCACTCACGGTATTCTGGGCAATATTCAACTTGCTGCCAAGCTGCTTCTGGGACAGCGCCTTGTGTCGCAGGGAGAGTGCGATGATCTCCGCATGATTGACCAACCAGCGATCCATGAAGGTCAAAGCCAGCCTCAACATCACGTTGATCTCTTCATCGAACTCATCCCAGGGGGACTTAACCACCATATTCACTTTGTGTTTCTTCAGCCTGTCGAAAACCTGACCCGAATAGACAAAGGCCTCGCCATTGGACTCCGTCACCTTTGCCCCGGCGTAGGATTTTTCACCGATGCCGATGGCCAGGCGCACATCGAGCCCCTTTACCGTTTTCATGCCCGCCTTGATCATTACGGCCGCTTCGAGGCAATCCAGCACCGAGGGTATTTCGAGCTGAAAACTGTCACCGCGGTAGATCTGCCACGCTTTCGGTTCCCGTCCCCATTCGCGCAGCATCTGTTTCAAATGCGGCAGCCAAACGGTTGCCGGCATCCGCTTGGAGTTGATCACGTCACCGGTTATGACGGCGATGATACCGGAATCGCTGAGCTGTGCGTTCATGACAAGACCTGCTTAGGGATGGGCAACCCGGAGTTGAGCAGCCCCCCATATAGTTAAGTTTAACGATACTGGTAATTATCGTTTATATTGACGATATTTCAAAATATCGCTTAATTTCACGATCTCAGCCCGTGTCTTACCCATAGCCCCATGGACAAGCCGTTGCGCAAGACAACGCCTCAAACGGGTGACAGGCCCCTCGCTGACCAGAGCAGACGACCCGGTTCTGATAATCCGTTGAGGACTGATCACCAACGGGGTCTCGGCGCATCTGGATTGATTTCAGCGGCACTGTCACGAGAGGGAGCTGCCATCTCGATTCTGGAGATTATGAGTGCCGTAGCGGCTTCGAAGCCTGCTTCTCCGCACAGGGTTCAGCTGATGAAACACCCGTCGTCCCGGTGACTCAGCCCGGCCTTGAAACCCTCTGGCTGGCGTTTCTGCCCGGCAGTTCAGCGTGCTATCGGAGCACCGTCAGGAATAACATTCTCATTGCATAATTAATAATTATGAATTATACACTGTATAAACCTGACCAAATCCCGTGGATTTAGAGTCTGAATAATGAGATCAGGAGAACGACAAACACCATGATCGCCCCACTGGCAAAGCGCCCTCTCTACCTGGATGTCGCCGATCGCGTGCGCGACCTGATCTACCAACGCGAGCTGCGACCCGGCGACTGGATCGACGAGCCGGAACTCTGTCGCCAGCTGGACATCAGCCGCACGCCGCTGCGCGAAGCCCTCAAGGTGCTGCATGGTGAAAACCTGGTCGAGCTTGTCCCCCGACGGGGCTGCCGGGTACGGGCACTGGATGATGATGAGTTGCTGGAACTGTTCCCGGTGATGGCCAGCCTAGAGGGTCTCTGCGCGAAGCTGGCGGCACGCAAACTCAGCAGCGCCGACATCGAGACCCTGGAACGCATCCATGACCAGCTCGAGGCCTGCGCCGAAGCCAACGACGTGGACAGTTACTACGAGGCCAACCGCACATTCCACCTGGCGGTCCAAAACCTGGCGGGTAACCGCTGGCTGCAGCGTATCACCGGCGAACTGCGCAATGTGCTGATACTGGCCCGCCACCGGCAGTTGACCGTACCGGGTCGATTACAGGCCTCGCTGGAGGAGCACCGCACCCTCATGCGGGCTTTCAAAGCCGGCGATAGCGAGGCCGCGGACAAGGCCATGTACGACCACCTGTGCAGTCAGGAGCACATCCTGCGGGAGGAGAAAGAGAACAAACAGCTGGACCTGACTCCGACCTGACAGCCGGCGCACAACCACCGAATAGATTCAAGAACCCGCAATACGGGCACTAACCGACGGCTGATATTCCGTCACCAAATGAGAGGATCATACTCATGTTCAACATCAAGAAACTGGCCACTACCGTGGCCCTCTCCGGCATCCTGGCCGGTGCCTTTGCCAGCGTTCAGGCCATCGAATTGAAGGCGTCGCATCAATGGCCTGGCGGCAAGGGCGACATTCGTGACGAAATGGTGCAGATGATCGCCCGTCACATGCAAGAGAGCAACACCGGCGTCGACATCAAGGTCTATCCGGGCAAGAGCCTGTTCAAGCCGAAAGAGCAGTGGAACGCGATGACCAAGGGCCGGCTCGACATCACCGCCTTCCCGCTCTCCTATGCCGGCGGACGCCATCCCGAGTTCAACCTGACGCTGATGCCGGGTTTGGTGAAGAACCACGACCATGCCGCCCGTCTGAACCAGTCGCCCTTCATGCAACGCATCAAGAAGATCATGGATGATGCCGGCGTGATGGTACTGGCCGACACTTGGCTGGCAGGCGGTTTCGTCTCCAAGGAGAAGTGTATTCTCGAACCCGACGATGCCAAGGGCATGCGCTTCCGCGCCGCAGGCAAGGCCTTCAACCAGATGCTGGCGGCGGCCGGTGCCACCATCACCTCCATGCCCTCCTCCGAGATCTACTCAGGTCTGCAGACCGGCGTCATCAACGGCGCCAACACCTCGTCATCCTCGCTGGTCTCCTACCGCATTTACGAGCAGGTCAAGTGTCTGACCACTCCGGGCGATCATGCCCTCTGGGTCATGTACGAACCGATTCTGATGGCCAAGGCCAGCTTCGATAAGCTGACCCCGGCACAACAGGAGGAGATCCTGAAGGCCGGCAAGCTTGCCGAACAGTACGCCCGGGAGCAGTCGAAGATCGCCGACCAGAAACTGGTCGAAGCCTACAAAAAGGCCGGCGTCGAAGTCGTCGAGATGAATGACGAGCAGGTCGCCAAGTGGCGCGCCATCGCCGACACGTCAAGCTACAAAGCCTTCGCCGACGATGTTTCCGGCGGCCGTGAACTGCTCGACATGGCGCTGTCCGTCGAGTAAGCCTCGAAGCCGCGGGCTGCCGGCCGGCGGTCCGCGGCGACGAGCCGACGCAATCCCCCGGATACCTGAACAATGACACTCTTCCTACGCACTGTCGAAGGGCTCTCACGCCTGCTCGGCTATTTCGCCGCCCTGCTGCTGGTGATCGCCATCACCGTGGTTTGCCATATGGTATTCAACCGTTTCGTCCTGAATCTGCCGACGTCCTGGCAAACCGAATTCGTCACCTACACGCTGCTCGCCTCCACCTTCCTTGGTGCGCCCTGGGTGCTGCTCACACGAGGCCATGTCAACGTGGAGCTGATCCCGATGATGCTGGGCCCCCGCGGCCGCTTCATGCTGGCGCTGCTGGCCTATGCCTTATCGGCCCTGCTCTGCATCGCTTTGACCTGGGCAAGTGCCGCCTTCTGGTACGAAGCCTGGGAGGCCGGCTGGTCCTCCGAGACCATGTGGGGACCCAAACTCTGGAAGGCCTATCTGGCCATGCCGATCGGCTTTTTCGCCATCAGCCTGCAGTACATCGCTGATCTGATCTGCCTCCTGAACGGCCGCGAGCACCCCTTCGGCCTCGAACCCAACACCCCACCGGAGACTACCTGATGGATCCTTTACTGCTCGGCGCCCTGGCCTCGGTCTGCCTGGTCCTGCTGCTGCTCAGCGGCATGCCGGTGGCCTTCGCCCTTGGCGTTACCGCGGTGCTGTTCCTGCTGCTGCACAACGGCCCCGCCACCTTCAGCATCGTCGCCGATACGCTGTTCGCTTCGCTGGACGAATTCGCCCTACTCTCGATCCCCATGTTCCTGGTCATGGGCTCGGCCATCGCGGCCTCCCGCGCCGGTTCCGATCTCTACGAGGCGATCGACCGCTGGCTCTACAAGGTGCCGGGGGGACTGCTGATCTCCAACATCGGTGCCTGCGGCGTGTTTGCCGCCCTCACCGGCTCTTCGCCGGCGACCTGCGCCGCAATCGGCAAAATGGGCATACCGGAGATGCGCAAGCGGGGTTACCCGGCCGGCCTGGCCACCGGCGCCATCGCCGCCGGCGGTACGCTCGGCATCCTGATCCCGCCTTCGATCACCATGATCGTCTACGGCATCGCCACCGAGACCTCGATCGGCCGACTCTTCATGGCCGGCCTGCTGCCGGGCCTGATGCTGATCGGGCTGTTCATCGCCTGGTCGCTGATCTACGCCCGCATCAAGGGCTACAACTTCGTGGAGGAGGACAAGCACTTCAGCTTGCGCGACAAGCTGGTGATCCTGCCCAAGGTGATCCCGTTCATGATGATCATCGCGCTGGTGCTCTGGGCACTCTATGGCGGCGTCGCCACGCCGTCCGAGGCCTCCGGCGTCGGCGCCATGGTCTGCATCCTGCTGGTGATGGCCATCTACCGGGTGTGGCGGCCGGGGCAACTGTGGCAGATCATCAGCTCGGCCACCCGCGAGTCGGTGATGCTGATGATGATCATCGGCATGGCCGGGCTCTTCAGCTATATGATGTCGAGTCTCTACATCACCCAGGGCATCGCCGAATTCATTGCCGCACAGCACCTGAGCCCCTGGGCGCTGATACTCTTGCTCAACCTCTTCCTGCTGGTGGCCGGCTTCTTTCTGCCGCCGGTGGCGGTCATCCTCATGACCGCCCCCACGCTGGTGCCGATCGTGCTCCAGGCCGGCTACGATCCGATCTGGTTCGGCGTCATGCTGACCCTGAACATGGAGATCGGGCTCATCACTCCACCGGTGGGACTCAACCTCTATGTCATCAACGGTATCGTGCCGGACGTGGATCTGAAGACAGTGCTGATCGGCGCCCTGCCTTTCATGCTCTGCATGCTGGTCGGCATCGCGCTGTTGATCGCCTTTCCACAGATCGCCCTCTGGTTGCCGAACCATCTGATGGGCAGCGCGCTGTGACACAGGAGAAGCGGATGAAACGACCTTTGGCACTGCTGTTCAGCCACTTCGGCAACCGCATGGACCGGTATGACCCGGTCGCGTGCGGGTCGGGCATTGCCCGGCAGCACCCCGCCTATTCTCGGCAGACCGCCGCACAGACCCCGCTTCGGAGGGAAACACCATGAACGCCCGTAGCTGGTTCGAGCGCATGCTCGACAATGTAGCCGACCGCGGCCTGGAACTGCTCGGCCTGCGTGAGCGTGGCGAGGCGGATGCCCCGTCGGACGCCGAACTCTGCCACCGCCTGGTCGAGGGCCTGGGCGAGGCCTCCAACATCGCCCTGGCGCGCGAAATCCTGCAGCGCTGGGAGTCGATGGACGAGACAGACCGGCTCGACTTCCTGCACATCCTGGCGGTTGAGTTCGATCCCGACCCGGAGGCCATCGCACAGGCAGCCGCCGCGTATCACCCCAAGGATCCTGCCGCCCTGCACCGGCTGCTGGAAGCCAGCGAACCACCGCGCCAGGAACTGATGCGGCGACTCAACATGGCGCCCGGAGGCACCGCGGCCCTGGTCGACATCCGCGCATTCCTGTTGCGCGCCTTGCCGAACCATCCGGAACTGAAAGGGGTCGACGCCGACTTCCAGCACCTGCTCGCCTCCTGGTTCAACCGCGGCTTTCTGCGACTGGAGAAGATCGACTGGAACTCGCCGGCGGCCATCCTGGAGAAACTCATCCGCTATGAGGCGGTCCACCCCATGAGCGGCTGGGACGATCTGCGGCGTCGCCTGGGCGCCGACCGTCGCTGTTTCGCCTTCTTCCACCCGGCGCTGCCGAGCGATCCCCTGATCTTTGTCGAGGTCGCCCTGACCAACGAGATCAGTGCCCGCATTCCACCGCTGATCGACCCGCAGTCGCCGGAGAGCGATCCGCACCAGGCCGACACCGCCGTCTTCTACTCCATCAACAACGCGCTGAGCGGGCTGCGCGGTGTCAGTTTCGGCAACTTCCTGATCAAGCAGGTGGTGAGCGAACTCAATGACGAGTTTCCGCAGATTCAGACCTTCATCACCCTGTCGCCCATTCCCCGCATGCGCCAAAGCCTGTTCAAGGCCGTCGCCGACGAGGTCAATGGGGATCAGCTCGCACGCCTGCTGGGAGAGCGTGCCGAGGCCCTGGTGCAGGCGGCCGGCGGCGGTGAACCGCTGCAGGCGCTGGACAGCCTGCTGCAGCAACCCGCGGACGAGATCAGGCAGTCACTGCTGGACCCGGTGCTCTCGGACCTGGCGCTCTACTATCTCGCGCGCATGAAGCGGGGCCAGATGGCGGCCTACGACCCGGTGGCCCATTTCCACCTCTCCAACGGCGCCCGCCTGGAGCGGATCAATCTGCACGCCAATCCCTCATCACGGGGCCGCGACGAATCCTGGAGCTGTATGGTCAACTACCGCTATCGCAGCGAAGAGGTGGTGGCCAACCACGAAGCCTATGTGTGGGACGGCCGCATCGCCCTCTCACGCGATCTCGAGCGACGCTTGCGCCAGATCGATGAGCGCATCGGCAACGAGCACGCGCATGCCTGACGCAACCTGTCCAGGAGCATCACGGTGCAGCTAACCACCCTGCTCATCGCCGGGGCCGCCGCCGGCACCGCCGCCGGGCTGCTCGGCATCGGCGGCGGTGTGATCATCGTGCCGGTGTTGTCGCTGGTCTTCGCCAGCGAGGGGGTGGATCCGGAGATATTGATCAAGGTCGCGGTCGGCACCTCGCTGGCCACCATCGTGGTCACCGCCATCTCCTCCATCTGGGCCCACCATCGGCGAGGCGCGGTGCACTGGAACCTGTTCCGCATCATGTCGCCCGGGGTTGTCACCGGATCCCTGCTCGGCGCCTGGATCGCCGACTGGATGCCGGCCTCCTGGCTGACTATCGGCTTCATCCTGTTCATGTTCGGCGTCTCCCTGCAGATGGCCCTGGGCGCGCCGGGGGCCGGTCGCGATCTGCCCGGCCCCTGGGCGTTGCGCGGCGTATCGGCCATCGTCGGTGTCATCTCGGCACTGATGGGCATAGGCGGCGGCGCCCTGCATGTGCCCTATTTGAGCTGGTGCGGGGTGCCGGTAAAACAGGCGATCGCCACCGCCGCCGCCATCGGCCTACCCCTGGCAGTGGCCTCCACCCTCGGCTTCATCGCCACCGGTCTGGACGAAACCAACCTGCCGTCCCACAGCCTGGGCTACATCAACCTGCCGGCCTTTGCCGGCGTGGTTGTGGCCAGCATTCTGTTCGCGCCGCTGGGAGCACGTCTCGCCCACCGGCTGCCCGACAAGCTTCTGAAACGGACCTTTGCGGTCTTTCTCTTCTTCCTGGCCCTGCGTATGGCCTATGACCTGGTAATCAAAGCATGAGCAACCACAACCTCTATCTGCGTTTCGCCGGTGATCGCTTCAGGCATGCCGACAAGCGTCCCTTCCTGATGACTCCCGGACGTGCACCCTTGATGTATGCCGATCTCGACGCGGCCAGCGGCCGGCTTCAGAGCCGGCTGCTTGGGCTTGGCGTCGAGCCCGGCGACCGGGTCATCGTGCAGGTCGACAAATCGTGCGAGGCGGTGCTGCTCTATCTGGCCTGCCTGCGCGCGGGGGCCATCTACATTCCGCTCAACACCGCCTACACCGCGGCCGAAGTCGAGTACTTCATGGGAGACGCGACACCCCGGGTCGTGGTCTGCCGCCCGTCCGAACACGACAGTCTGCAAGCGGTGGCCGAACGCATCGGCGTCGCGCACCTGCTCACCCTCGACGCCCAGGGTGGCGGCAGCCTGTTCGACGGCGTGAGCGGGATGGAGCCGGATCCTCCCGTCATCCAACGTGAGAGCGACGATCTGGCCGCCATCCTCTACACCTCCGGCACCACCGGCCGTTCCAAGGGGGCGATGCTGAGCCATGGCAATCTCCGCTCCAACGCCGAGGTGTTGCACGACTACTGGCAGTGGCAGGACGCCGACGATGTGCTGCTGCATGCATTGCCGGTATTCCATGTCCATGGGCTTTTCGTCGCCCTGCACTGTGCCCTGCTCGGCACCTCGCCGGTCCACTTTCTGCCCAGATTCGATCTGCAGACCATCCTCGGCCTGCTCCCCGAGAGCACCGTCATGATGGGCGTGCCCACCTTCTACACCCGTCTGCTCGACAACCCGGCCTTCACCGCCGAAGCCTGCCGCAACATGCGCCTGTTCATCTCCGGCTCGGCCCCGCTGCTGGCCGAGACCCATCGCGAGTTCGAGGCGCGCACCGGCCACCGCATCCTCGAGCGCTACGGCATGACCGAGACCGGCATGATCACCTCCAACCCCTATGACGGAGAGCGGGTCGCCGGCAGCGTCGGCTTCGCCCTGCCGGGTATTTCGGTGCGCATCGCCGACGAGCAGGGCAAGGAGCTGCCCCGGGGTGAGACCGGCGTGCTGGAGATGACCGGTCCCAACGTCTTCAAGGGTTACTGGCAGATGCCGGAGAAGACCGCCGCCGAGTTCCGCCCCGACGGCTGGTTCATCACCGGCGACATGGCGGCCATGGACGACGAGGGCCGCATCAGCATCGTCGGCCGGGCCAAGGACCTGATCATCTCCGGCGGCTTCAACGTCTACCCGAAAGAGATTGAAGGGGAGATCGACGAGATCCCCGGGGTCAAGGAGTCTGCGGTCATCGGTCTGCCCCATCCCGACTTCGGCGAGGGGGTGGCGGCCGTGGTGGTGCCGGACGGCAGCCGTGAACTCACCGACGAGGACATCCTGGCTCCGCTGAAAGACCGCCTGGCCCGTTTCAAACAACCCAAACAGGTCTACATGGTGCCGGAACTGCCACGCAACACCATGGGCAAGGTGCAGAAAGCCCAGTTGCGCGAGACCTTCAAAGACACCTTCGCCAAGTAAAGGAGCCAGCGCATGCTTTCCCAGACGGAATTGGAACAGCGCATCCGCAGCGGCATACCGGTCGCTACCCATATGGATTTCCACGTGCGCGAATTGAGCGGGAACGCCATCACCGTGGTCGGCGGCGGGGCCGAGAACATCAACGTGCACGGCACCGCCTTCGCCGGCTCGCTCTACGCCATCGCCACCCTGGCCCTGTGGGGGCTGGTCAACGCCCGTCTGCCGGAAGGCGCCGACCTGGTGCTGGCCGAAGGCGGCATCCGCTATCGAAAGCCGGTGACCGGCGATATCGTCGCCCATTGCGAGATCCCGGCGGCGGAGATGGATACTTTTCTGACGCGCTTGCAGGAGCGCGGCCGCGCCGTACTCGTCGCCATCGTCCAGGTACCCGGCACCGAAGGTATCGCCGCGGAGTACCAGGGCACGGTGCACGCGCGCTTGGGACATGAGTGATACCTGGAAGCAGGTAGCCCGGATGGAGCGAAGCGTAATCCGGGGACTTAATATGCCCGCCCCCCTGGATTGCGCTTCGCTCCATCCAGGCTACAGAACCTACACAACCACACAACGGCGACTATTGAATTTTGTATCGGGTGAGGCGTAGGGTGCGGCTTGCCGCACCGATCAGCCCGATCGGGACCCCACGAGGCACCAGATGAAAACCAACGCGATACGCATACACGAATACGGCGGCCCGGAGCAGATGCGCTGGGAAGCGATCGAACTGCCGCCACCGGGAGCGGGCGAGGTGCAGGTCCGCCACAGTGCGGTGGGTCTGAACTACATCGACGTCTATCATCGCACCGGCATCTACCCCACCCCGCCCCTGCCCTGCACCCTGGGCATGGAGGCTGCCGGCACGGTCGAGGCGGTCGGCCCCGAAGTCACCGATTTCCGTGTCGGCGACCGGGTCGCCTACGCCAGTCCGCCACTCGGCGCCTATGCCGAGGCCCGCAACATCGCCGCCGGTCGGTTGGTGGCCCTGCCCGAAGGCATCGACTTCGAACAGGGCGCCGCCATGATGCTCCAGGGTATGACCGCCGAGTACCTGTTGCGGCGCACCTACCCGGTGCAGGCCGGGCAGACCGTCCTCTTTCACGCCGCCGCCGGCGGCGTCGGCCTGATCTTCTGCCAGTGGGCGAAACAGCTGGGGGCCACCGTGATCGGTACCGTCGGCAGCGAAGCCAAGGCGGAGATCGCCCGCGCCCACGGCTGCGACCACACCATCCTCTACCGGGAAGAGGACCTGGTCACCCGGGTCAGGGAGATCACCGGCGGCCACGGCGTGCCGGTGGTCTACGACGGCGTCGGCAAGGCGACCTGGAGCAGCTCGCTCGACTGCCTGGCCCCGCGCGGCATGATGGTCAGCTTCGGCAACGCCTCGGGCAAGGTGCCGCCGGTGGAGCTGGGCGAGCTGACCTCCCGCGGCTCCATCTACCTGACCCGCCCGACCCTGATGACCTATACCGCCGATACGCAGGAGTTGCGCGACAGCGCATCGGCCCTGTTCGAACGGGTGCTGGCGGGTGACATCCGCATCGAGGTCAACCAGCGCTTCGCCCTGGCCAAGGCGGCCAAGGCCCACCGGGCGCTGGAGGCGCGGGAGACCACCGGCTCGACCATACTGATCGTTTGACCACCCAACAGGTCGCAGGTAGCCCGGATGGAGCGGAGCGGAATCCGGGGGGGCGGCAAGCCTTCTCCCTGGATTACGCTCCGCTCCATCCAGGCTACACATCTCACTTCGAACGAACATGACGGTGGGGCAGGGCCCCACCCTACAGGGCTGGAGGTAGGGTGGGGCCC
>JBNKYJ010000015.1:0-8175 GCA_050300835.1 Sedimenticolaceae bacterium | reverse complement strand
ACCTCCATGGTCTCCGATTCGTCGACCAGGTCGAACAGGCTGGGAAAGCTCTGGCAGAGGCTGACGCAGCGGCGACAGCCGTGACATAGGTCGAAGACCCGCTCCATTTCGGCGAACAGCTTCTCTTCGTCGTAGTAGTCGGGATTCTTCCAGTCGATGGGATGCCGGGTGGGAGCATCCAGGTTGCCTTCACGCTGTCCTGTGGGTCCTGCCATTGTTGTTTGCTCCAGTGGGGGTGTATCGGGCGGCCCGACGGCCGCCCGCTTGGATGGGTGATCGCGTGATCAGTCCATCTCGTCCAGGGCTTTCTGGTAACGGTTGGCGTGAGAACGCTCGGCCTTGGCCAGGGTCTCGAACCAGTCTGCGATCTCGTCAAAACCCTCGTCACGCGCGGTCTTGGCCATGCCCGGGTACATGTCGGTGTACTCATGGGTCTCGCCGGCGACAGCGGTCTTCAGGTTGTCGGCGGTGCCACCGAAGGGCATGCCGGTAGCCGGATCGCCGCACTGCTCCAGATATTCCAGGTGGCCATGGGCATGGCCGGTCTCGCCTTCCGCGGTGGAACGGAACAGGGCGGCGACGTCGTTGTAACCTTCCACGTCGGCCTTACCGGCGAAGTAGAGGTAACGGCGGTTGGCCTGGGATTCGCCAGCAAATGCGTCTTTCAGGTTCTGCTCGGTCTTACTACCTTTGAGTTCCATGTCTTTGTCTCCGAATGTGGTTGTTCTGTGGATTGAAAAACGTCGAGCCCTAGGCTCTTCGTGGCATTAGAATAGTTCTAAAATTGATCGGAAGCGAATGGTTGTATCAATGGTCTCGATAGACAATGCCTAACATAAACAGGGTCATCTTTTGATCGCTTCTAAAGCCTAACTCCTGATCTGTGTGTTAGGCATTAATTTCCGTCAATAAAACAGCCTATTGTGTCTAAAGGGTCGGGCTTACTATACTTAGTGGTATGAGCGACTTTGGCGATAAACTGCAAAATCCGACCTATGAGGCCGATTCGATTTTGGCTGATAAGGGCATTTTCGTTACTAACCAGCGTCGTCTCATCGCCAAAACCCTGTTTGCCCGCAACCAGCACGTGACGCCGGATCAGCTCCATGCACTGGTCAATCAGAGCGGCGCCCGGGTTTCCAAAGCCACCGTCTATAACACCCTCGGACTGTTCGCAGAGAAGGGCTTGGTGCGTGAGATCCACGTCGGTAACGCCAAGACCTTCTACGACTCCAACACCAGTCGCCACCACCACTTCTACAACGTGGACACCGGCGATCTGATCGATATGAAACAGCGCCTGGTCCCCCTCTTTCTCCACACCGACTTGCCGGAGGGTACCGTCATGGAGACGGCCGATCTGGTGGTCCGGGTCCGCAACAAGGCTTCCTAGGCCTATTTACAGCTGCCCAATCAGGCTCCAAGGTCTGTTGATCTGCGTCATTGTTTTAGAATTGTTCTAAGTCTAATTTCTACCTTGTTGCTATTGTGGTTTTGTCGACTTCTCGACCACGCACCACAGAACCTCGAAGGCGATAACGCACACAGCGCTTCTGCGCACCAAGCACGACAATCCGGACATCGGGGTTCTTAACAGAACGACGATGCTGCTTTCTTTTATCAGGGGATGGTCTCACCAGACCGACAGTCGAAAGGTAAGGATATGAAACTGAAACGGATCACACTTTCTCTCGCATTTCTGGGCACTTCCGCCATCAGTATGGCGGCCGAGGAACCCATTCAGCCCATCAAACCGGTCCAGAACATCAATCTGGGTATGGTGGAACTGGGCAAGAAGCTCTATTTTGATCCCCGGCTCTCAAAGTCGGGATTCATCTCGTGCAACTCCTGCCACAACCTGAGCATGGGCGGCACCGACAACCTGCCGAGCTCGATCGGGGATCACTGGCAGCAGGGGCCGATCAACGCCCCTACCGTACTCAACTCCAGTCTCAACCTGGCGCAGTTCTGGGATGGCCGCGCCGCCGACCTGAAGGCTCAGGCAGGTGGCCCCATCGCCAATCCGGGCGAAATGGGTTTTACCCACAAGCTGGCCGTGGGGGTGATCGAGTCGATCCCTGAGTATGTCGCCGAGTTCAAGCTGGTCTTCGGTAAGGACGAGATCACCATCGATGAGGTCACCACCGCCATCGCCGAATTTGAGAAAACCCTGGTAACCCCGAACTCCCGTTTCGATCAGTGGCTGCTGGGGGATAAGCGTGCACTGAACGCCGATGAGCAGGCCGGCTACAAGCTGTTCAAAGAGAGCGGTTGCGTGGCCTGCCACAACGGTGAAGCCGTGGGAGGTAACTCCTTTCAGAAGATGGGTGTGATCGAACCCTACAAGGCGAACAGTCCGGCCGAAGGCCTGAGCGCGGTTACCGGCAAGGATGCGGATCGCTTCAAATTCAAGGTGCCGACCCTGCGCAACGTGGAGATGACCTATCCCTACTTCCACGATGGCGCGGCCAAGACCTTGTCCGAAGCGGTCAACACCATGGGCCGGATCCAGCTGGGTAAGCAATTCACGGGCGATGAGAATACCCAGATCGTGGCATTTCTCAAAACGCTGACCGGGGATCAACCCAGCTTCCAGTTGCCGATTCTGCCGCCGTCTACCGATAAGACGCCGGCACCAAAACCGTTCAACTGATCGACTGATCGTTCCCGGTTGGCGGCAAGGGCTCTCGCCGCTAGCCGGGACTATGGGGTCTTGGAGAGGAACGTCACGCCTGTCGCCGGCTAGCGAAAGAATCTCTTCATGTAACGGGAGAACACGCCCTGTTTCCGCCCCTGTTTATCGAGCCCCGCCAACGATGCCTGCACGGCTGGCACATAGGCGGCATCATCATTCAGGATGTGGCTGAAAAGCCAGCGTGACAACAAGCCATGCAGCTCTTCGGCGATATCCTCGCCATTATTGAATCGTGCCTTGTATTCACCCACGCGTTTGATAAACAACTCGTGCACGCGTTTGTGGGGACGTGCATAGGGGTAGCCGGCGTCTTCGATGAGTGCTTCCTCGAAGCCGAAATGAGATACGGTGTATTCGACGGTGTCTTCTATGATCTTGCCGATAACCGTTCGGTTTCTGGTCATCCGGACATCGTGAAGCTGATTGATGTAGTCGACGATCTGCCGATGCTGGCCATCGATGACATCGATGCCGGTGTTGAGATCTTTAGTCCATTCCAAGTGAGCCATTCCTATCCTCTGGATGCATTGAGCAAAGTGTCGGTTGCTTATGCGGACTGTTGGCCGCGCAAGTCGTTTAACCGTGAATTATGATCAGAAAACATAGGGTATTTCAACTTGCCCGTTAATGAAATCTTAATAATATCAATCGCTTCAGTTGTGCGGGTTGCGATGGGCAGCCGACCAGATCTCGGTCTGGGATGAGTCCCCGTGATCGGCCCCGCCGCCGTCCTTGCGGGGTGGCGTCATTCGGGCACCCTGGATATCGGTGGTGACTACTGCAGCAAGGCGTACCGAGCCGAGCCGAGGAGTGCGGCCTTGTCGTTCAGGATGACACAGACCGGCATCGCCTCCATCAACGGGCGCATGCGGCCCTTGTCGAAAAAGGCGTGCAGGAAGCCGCCCTGCTTCAAGCGTGTCAGGATGCGGGGCGCGATGCCGCCGCCGAGGTAGACCCCTCCGCGGGCCATGATCTTCAGGGCTTGGTTGCCTGCCTCGCGCCCATAGAGCGTGATGAAGAGGTCGAGTGTCTCGACACAGAGCGGATCCCGTCCGCTCAGGGCGGCACTTGAGATTGCCGGTGCACTGCCCTTCTCCCGCATCTCGGTGTGCAGCCAGTCAGGCAGGCTTGATTGATGGTAGCTGGAGAGGAAGTGGAACAGGCTCTCCAGGCCGGGTCCAGAGACCACGCGCTCCCAGCTGACGTGGTCATGACGCTCGCTCAGCCACTCCAGCAGCTCATACTCCAGCAGATTGGCCGGACTGAAATCGCTATGTCCACCCTCGCTCGAGAAGGGGCGGTAATTGAGTCCGTCCCAAAAGAGACCGGCCTCTCCGAGACCGGTGCCGGCGGAGATGATGGCGCGGTTGCCCGAGGCTTGGGGGTTGCCGGGATTGAGCAGGTAAAGATCCTTCTCCGGCAGCGCCTCGATGCCCCAGGCATTGGCCTCGAGGTCATTCAACAGCCAGCTGGCGTCGAAGCCGAACTCCTGTCTGATGGACTCTGCCGATACCCGCCAGGGGAGATTGGTGGCGTCGCAGGTCTGGTTGACCACCGGCCCGGCGATGCCGAAACAGGTCCGTTCTATCCGTTCCGCTTCGACACCCTGGAGGAACTGCCGCAGGATCGCCTCCAATCCGTTGTAATCGTTGCTGGGGTAGGTCGCCTCCCGCAAGGGTTCGAGGCGATTGTGAGCGCGCGCGTGGTAGAGGCTGAGCCGGGTGTTGGTGCCGCCGATGTCACCAGCGAGGATCTGCATGGAGAGGACCTGTTATGTTAGGTGTGGTTAAAGGCAATTCTAGTGTGCATCGTCATGGATTCTCCACCCTAGAGCAGGTCCGCAGTGTTCGACCGCGCCTTGATCCGGCGTATGGAGTGGCTTTGGAGTCTAGTCAATCTCCAACCAGGCACACCAGGGACTATGCCTGTTAAAATACCCGGATGGATGTCTCCCTGATACTCGATCCCCTCAACGATGCCCAGCGCCAGGCGGTGACCGCTCCCGTCGGCAGTGTGCTGGTACTGGCCGGAGCCGGCAGCGGCAAGACGCGGGTGCTGGTGCATCGCATCGCCTGGCTGCTGGCGGTGGAGAACGCCTCTCCCTGGTCGGTGATGGCCGTCACCTTCACCAACAAGGCGGCGCGGGAAATGCGCACCCGTATCGAGCAGCTGCTGGGTCAGCCCCTGGGGGGGATGTGGGTCGGCACCTTCCACGGCCTGGCTCATCGCCTGTTGCGGGCACACTGGAAGGAGGCGGGACTGCCCCAGTCTTTTCAGATCCTCGACTCGGACGACCAGTACCGCCTCATCAGGCGTCTGCTGAAGAGCCTCGACCTGGACGAGGCGCGCTGGCCGCCACGCCAGATTCAGTGGTTCATCAACGGCAAGAAGGATGAAGGTCTGCGACCACAGCACCTGGACGACGGGGGCGATCCCTATCAACGCCAGATGATCCGGCTCTATGCGGAATACCAGGCGGCCTGTGAGCGCGGCGGCATGGTCGATTTCGCCGAGCTGCTGCTGCGCGCCCATGAGCTCTGGCGTGACCGGCCCGACGTGCTGCAGCACTACCAGGAGCGCTTTCATCACGTGCTGGTGGACGAGTTCCAGGACACCAACGCCATCCAGTACGCCTGGCTGCGGCTGCTCTGCGGCAATCGCAACAACCTCTTCGTGGTCGGTGACGACGACCAGTCGATCTATGGCTGGCGCGGCGCCCGGGTGGAGAACATCCAGAGCCTGCAGAGCCACTATCCGTCGACCACCCTGGTGCGGCTTGAGCAGAACTACCGCTCCACCGGTAACATCCTCAACGCCGCCAACGCGCTGATCAATCACAACGCCTCGCGACTGGGCAAGCAGCTGTGGACCGAGGACGGCGAGGGCGAGCCGATCAATCTCTACGCCGCCTACAACGAGATCGACGAGGCCCGCTTCGTGGTCGAGCGCATCCGCCAATACATCGAGCAGGGACACGCCAGGGCCGAGGCGGCGATCCTCTACCGCACCACCGCCCAGTCCCGCCTGTTCGAGGAGGCGCTGATCCAGGCCAGTATCCCCTACCGGGTCTATGGCGGGCTGCGCTTCTTCGAACGGGCCGAGATCAGGGATGCCCTGGCCTATCTGCGCCTGCTCAGCAACCGGGACGACGACGGCGCCTTCGAGCGGGCGGTGAACACGCCGCCGCGGGGTATCGGTGCCAAGACCCTGGATGCAGTGCGCGCCCATGCCCGGGATTTCGACTGCGCCCTCTGGCCGGCGACCGAGGCCCTGCTCCAGGGCGGCAGCATGCCCAAGCGGGCGGCCACGGCGCTGCGCGGCTTCCTGGATCTGATCGAGGAGCTGGAGGTCGAAAGCCGTGACCGGGAGCTGTCGGAGAAGGTGCAGCAGATGCTCAACCTGAGCCGTCTGCCGGAGCACTTCGAGAAGAGTCGCGACGGCAAGGGGATCGACCGTAAGGAGAACCTGGAGGAGCTGGTCAACGCCACCCGCCAGTTCACCTATGACCTGGAGGAGGAGACGGCGGAGATGGACGAACTCTCGGCCTTTCTCTCCCACGCCGCCCTGGAGGCGGGCGAGGCCCAGGGCGACCCCTACGAGGACTGCGTACAGCTGATGACCCTGCACTCGGCCAAGGGACTGGAGTTCCCGCTGGTCTTCCTGGTCGGCATGGAGGAGGGGCTGTTTCCCCACAGCATGTCCTCGGACGACCCGGCCCGCCTGGAGGAGGAGCGGCGCCTCTGCTATGTGGGCATGACCCGCGCCATGCAGGTGCTCTATCTCTCGCATGCGGAGAGTCGTCGTCTGCACGGCAGCGAAAACTACCCGCTGCCGTCGCGTTTCATCCGCGAGATCCCCGCCGAGCTGATGCGCGAGGTGCGCGCCGGGCCCTCCATCAGCCAGCCCCTCTACGGCGGATCGCCCTATCACGATAGCCAGGAGCTGACCGGCTTCAATTTGGGTCAGCGGGTGCGCCATGCCAAGTTCGGCGAGGGGGTGGTACTCAACGCCGAGGGACAGGGGCGCAGCGCCCGGGTGCAGGTCAATTTCGAGGAGGTCGGCAGCAAGTGGCTGGTGGTGGCCTATGCCAATCTATCGCCGGTGTGAGTTGTTATAACGCAAAGGACGCAATGAAGCGCAAAGACCGTAAAGGTGATAATAAATCGATAGAAAGCCTTCGCGAGCTTTGCGCTTCATTGCGCTCATTGCGTTATAAATCAAACCTGATCAAGGCGTAGGGTGTGGGCCTTCCCCCACCGCAGCTTGTCGATCAACAACGAGAACCGCAGTAGTAGTTAAGGAGTGATCCATGAAACGTCGTGATTTCATCAAGCAGATCGGTAGCGGCGCCATCGCCGCCGGTGCGGGGCTTGCCGGTATAAAGGCCGCCGAAGCGAAGGCCGAGATCAAGTGGAAGATGGTCACCACCTGGCCGAAGAACTTCCCCGGCCTGGGTACCGGCGCCAATCGGCTGGCCGAGGCGATCAACGAGATGAGTGGCGGACGCATGCATGTGAAGGTCTATGGCGCCAAAGAGCTGGTGCCGGCCTTCGAGGTGTTCGATGCGGTGGAGCGCGGCACGGCGGAGATGGGGCATGGCGCGGCCTATTACTGGAAGGGGAAAAGCGAGACGGCCCAGTTCTTCTCCACCGTCCCCTTCGGGCTCACCGCCCAGGAGATGAACGGCTGGCTCTACTACGGCGGCGGACTGGAGATGTGGCGCGAGCTGTACAAGCCGTTCGGCCTGATACCGGCCCCGGGCGGCAACACCGGCATGCAGATGGGGGGCTGGTTCAACAAGGAGATCAACAGCGTCGAAGACTTGAAGGGGTTGAAGATGCGCATCCCCGGTCTCGGTGGCGAGGTACTCAAGCGGGCCGGTGGTACCCCGGTGAATCTGCCGGGGGGCGAACTCTTCACCTCCCTGCAGTCGGGCGCCATCGACGCCACCGAATGGGTCAATCCCTACAACGATCTCGCCTTCGGCCTCTTCAAAGCGGCCAAATACTACTACTATCCGGGTTTCCACGAGCCGGGCACCACCCTGGAAGCGCTGATCAACCAGGAGGCCTTCGAGGCCCTGCCGAAGGATCTGCAGGCGATCGTTCTCAACGCCTGCAAGGTGGCCAATCAGGAGATGCTGTCCGAATACACCGCACGCAACCCGGCGGCGCTCAAGACCCTGGTCGAGAAACACAAGGTCGACATCCGTACCTATCCCGACGATGTCCTGGCGACCCTGCGCAAGTACTCCAGCGAAGTGGTGGAGGAGCTGGCGGCCAAGGACGATTTCGCGCGCAAGGTCTACGACTCCTACATGGACTTTCTCAAGGGCTCCCGTCAGTGGGGTTCCATCGCCGATTTCGCCTATCTGCAAGCGCGCGACAAGGTGTGACGACGGACAGCGAAACAATAGGGTAAGCAAACGAAGTTCACGGTGCGGCAAGCCGCACCCTACGGTTTAATTACGGGTAGGGTGC
>JBNKYJ010000014.1:0-15890 GCA_050300835.1 Sedimenticolaceae bacterium | reverse complement strand
GACCGCGTTGGCTTTAAAATTCTCGAAGACGGCAAGAAGGTTCGCATTTTCAAGTCGAACCAAGAAGTCGTCGATATCTAAGGCGTGATCAGACATGGCTAGATTACAGCAACACTACAAAGAGACCGTGGTCAAGGAACTCATGGACAAGTTCCAGTTCAACAGCGTCATGGAGGTGCCCAAGATCACCAAGATCACCCTCAACATGGGTGTGGGTGAAGCGATTGGCGACAAGAAGATCCTTGAAAACGCTGTTGGCGACATGGAGAAGATCGCCGGTCAGAAGGCGGTCGTAACCCGTGCGCGCAAGTCCATTGCCGGCTTCAAGATTCGCGAGGGTTGGCCCATCGGCTGCAAAGTCACCCTGCGCAGAGAGCGCATGTATGAGTTTCTCGATCGTCTCATCAATGTCGCGATCCCGCGTGTCCGTGACTTCCGTGGCCTCAACGCCAAGGCATTCGACGGACGTGGCAACTACTCCATGGGTGTGAAAGAGCAGATCATCTTTCCTGAGATCGATTACGACAAGATTGATGCCCTGCGCGGTCTCGATATCACGATCACCACCACGGCCAAGACCGACGAGGAAGGGCGTGCCCTTCTCGAGGCCTTCAAGTTTCCATTCAAGAACTGAGTCCAGATATGGCAAAAAAGAGCATGATCGCACGTGAAAGCAAGCGTGCCCGTACCGCCTCCCAGTTTGCTGCCAAACGCAGTGCCCTGAAGGCGGTGATCAAGAATCCGAACAGCACCTTCGAGCAGATCGAAGAGGCGACCCTGAAGCTGCAGAAGCTGCCGCGCGACGCCAGTCCGGCGCGCAAGCACAACCGCTGCCAGATCACCGGTCGTCCGCATGGCTTCTACCGCAAGTTCGGCCTCTGCCGTAACAAGCTGCGCGAAGCGGCCATGCGCGGTGATGTTCCGGGTCTTGTAAAAGCCAGCTGGTAATTGTATAGTATTGCGCCTTTCCGGGCCCTTGCGGCCCGGTTTTGTTAATTTTGGGTATCGCGTCGTCAAAGGCGGACTGACCCCAGGAGCTCATAAATGAGTATGTCGGATCCTATCGCGGATATGCTTACCCGTATCCGCAATGGCCAGGCAGCCAAGAAGACGACCGTCGCGCTGCCCTCGTCCAAGCAGAAATTGGCAATCGCCAACCTTCTGAAAAGTGAAGGTTATCTCCAAGAAGTCTCTGTCAACGAGAATGCAGGCAAGCCCACCCTGGTGTTGGAATTGCGCTACTTTCAGGGCCGTCCCGTGATCGACCTGATCAAGCGGGTGAGCCGTCCTGGCCTGCGTGTCTACAAGGGCAGGGGTGAATTGCCGAAGGTCCGTGGCGGCCTGGGCGTGGCGATCATCTCCACCTCGAAGGGCGTGATGAGCGATCGCGCAGCCCGCGAACTTGGCCAGGGCGGTGAAGTCATCGCCTTCATCGCCTAAGGGGGTCGGTCATGTCACGTGTAGCAAAGAGTCCGATTTCGCTGCCCTCCGGTGTCAGCATCAAACAGGATGAGGGTCTGCTCACCATCAAGGGTCCCAAGGGTGAGCTGTCGCAGAAGATTCATCCGCTGGTCAGTCTGGATGAGGCCGACAACACCCTGACCTTGAAGCCGGTCAGCGAAGACAAGCAGTCCTGGGCCATGGCCGGCACCATGCGGGCCCTGGTCAATAACATGGTGACCGGTGTCAGCCAGGGTTTCGAGCGCAAACTGTCGCTGGTCGGCGTTGGTTATCGCGCGCAAGCCGGTGGTAAGTCACTGAATCTGAGTCTGGGTTTCTCGCATCCCATCGATTATCCGGTGCCCGAAGGCATCTCGATCGCAACCCCATCGGCCACCGAGATCGTGGTCTCCGGCAGCGACAAGCAGCGTGTCGGTCAGGTGGCGGCTGAGATTCGCGCCTTCCGCCCGCCCGAGCCCTACAAGGGCAAGGGTGTGCGCTATGCCGATGAGCAAGTGATGCGTAAAGAAGCCAAGAAGAAATAGGGTATAGAACGATGGACAAGAAAGAATCACGTTTACGTCGCGGTCGTAAGACCCGTGCGAAGATTCGCGAACTGGGAGTGCACAGGCTGTCTGTCTTTCGCACGCCTCGCCACATCTATGCCCAGGTGATCAGCCCCGACGGCTCCCAGGTGCTGGCCAGTGCCTCCACCCTGGACAAGACGATTCGCGGTGAGATCAGTGGTGCCACTGGCAACGTCAGTGCCGCTTCCGTGGTCGGAAAGTTCATTGCCGAGCGGGCGAAATCCGCCGGTGTCGAAAGCGTCGCTTTCGATCGTTCCGGCTTTCGCTACCACGGTCGCGTCAAGGCACTGGCCGATGCGGCGCGTGAAGCCGGTCTTCAATTCTAAGGGTCAGGATTATGGCAAATTTCAATGCAAAACCTGAGGGTGACGAGCTGCTTGAGAAGCTGGTCAACGTCAACCGGGTCGCGAAAGTGGTCAAGGGTGGTCGTCAGTTCGGTTTCTCCGCGCTGACCGTCGTGGGTGACGGCAAGGGTCGTGTCGGTTTTGGTACCGGCAAGGCTCGCGAGGTGCCGATCGCCATCCAGAAGGCGATGGAGACCGCACGCAAGAACATGGTCGATGTCAAACTCAGTGGCGATACGCTGCAGTACCCGCTGGTCGGTCGTCACGGGGCCGCCAAGGTCCACATGCAGCCGGCCTCTGAAGGTACCGGTATCATCGCCGGTGGCGCCATGCGTGCCGTGTTCGAGGTGCTTGGTGTACACAACGTGCTGGCCAAGTGCATCGGTACCAACAATCCGATCAATGTGGTACGCGCCACGATCAACGGTCTGAGCGAGATGGACGATGCCGAGGCGGTAGCGTTGAAGCGCGGCAAAACCGTTGAAGAGATTCTGGGGTAAGTCATGGCGGATAAGAAAACAATGCGAGTCACCCTGGTGCGCAGCATGAATGGCCGTCTCGCCAGCCATAAGGCCTGTGTCAGAGGCTTGGGCCTGCGTCGCATGCACCAGACGGTGGAAGTGGAAGATTCACCCTGCACCCGTGGCATGGTGAATAAGGTCAACTACATGGTCAGGGTCGAGGAGGCCTAAGATGCGTCTGAATACGTTACAGCCCGCAGCGGGCAGCAAGTCTGATCGCAAGCGGGTCGGCCGGGGTATCGGCAGCGGCCTGGGCAAGACCTGTGGTCGTGGACACAAGGGACAGAAGTCCCGCTCTGGCGGTTTTCACAAGGTAGGCTTCGAGGGTGGCCAGATGCCGCTGCAGCGTCGCCTGCCCAAGGTGGGTTTCGTTTCCCGCGTTTCGCTGACCACTGCGCAGGTGAGACTCGGCGAGTTGGCCAAGGTCGAGGGCGACGTGATCGATCTCGATAGCCTGAAAAAGGCCGGCGTAGTGGCCAAGTCCATGAAGCGCGCGAAGATCTTCGCTTCCGGCGAGATCGGTCGTGCGGTCAACGTCAAAGGCATCCCAGTGACCAAGGGTGCCAAGGCCGCGATTGAAGCGGCTGGTGGATCGGTCGAGTAAAGTCATGGCAAAGCAAAGCGCACCAATGATGGGAGCTCTGGGCGGCATGGGGCGTGTGACGGAGTTGCGTCAGCGTCTGCTGTTCGTGGCCGGTGCGCTTCTGGTTTTCCGTATCGGTACCTTTATTCCGGTACCGGGTGTGAATCCGGTTGCTCTGGCTGCGCTGCTGGAGCAGGCCCAGGGCTCGATCCTGGACATGTTCAACATGTTCTCGGGTGGCGCGCTGAAGCGTGCCAGCCTGTTTGCTCTCGGCATCATGCCGTATATATCGGCTTCCATCATTATGCAGCTGATGTCGGCTGTTATCCCGAGCTTGGAACAGCTCAAGAAGGAGGGTGAGTCCGGACGCCGTAAGATCACCCAATACACCCGTTATGGTACGGTGCTGCTGGCCACCTTCCAGGCGGTGGGTATCTCGGTCGCGCTGCAGAGTCAGACGGTCGGCGGTGAATCGGTGGTGACCCATCAGGGGATCGGTTTCGTCGTCACGGCGACGGTTTCACTGGTGACAGGGACCATGTTCCTGATGTGGCTGGGCGAGCAAATCACCGAACGGGGTATCGGCAACGGCATCTCCATGATCATCTTCGCCGGTATCGTGGCCGGACTTCCCGCGGCCATCGGCGGCACCCTGGAACTGGCACGGACAGGTGAGATGAACGCCCTCACTATCCTGTTTCTTTTCGTGCTGGCTGCGGCGGTGACCGCTTTCGTCGTCTTTGTCGAGCGGGGTCAGCGCCGTATTACGATCAACTACGCCAAGCGACAGCAAGGGCGTCGTCTGCTGGCGGCGCAGAGTACCCATCTGCCGCTGAAGCTGAATATGGCCGGTGTCATTCCGCCGATTTTCGCCTCCAGTATCATCCTGTTTCCCGCCACATTGGGGCAGTGGTTCGGTAATACGGAGGGTACCCGCTGGATCCAGGAGATCTTTTCCAAGCTCTCCCCTGGTGAGCCTGTTTATGTCATGGCGTATGCGGCAGCGATTATCTTCTTCTGTTTCTTCTACACCGCATTGGTTTTCAATTCGCGGGAGACGGCCGACAACCTGAAACGCTCAGGGGCCTTCATTCCCGGCATCCGGCCGGGTGAACAGACTGCCAAATATATCGACGGCGTGATGTCGCGCCTCACCCTGGCGGGTGCGATCTACATCACGGCGGTCTGTCTGCTGCCGGAGTTCCTGATCGTAGGCTGGAACGTGCCGTTCTATTTCGGTGGTACCTCTCTGCTGATCATTGTGGTCGTGGTTATGGATTTCATGGCACAGGTGCAGGCGCATCTGATGTCACATCAATACGAAGGCTTGATGAAGAAGGCCAATCTGAAGGGTACCGGAGCCGGGCTGCTTCGCTGATCAAGCGGGTTAACGAACGTTTGGAGTAGATTTCATGAAAGTGCGTGCATCTGTGAAAAAAATCTGCCGCAACTGCAAAATCGTGCGTCGTAACGGTGTTGTGCGGGTCATCTGCAAAGAGGGCCGGCACAAGCAGCGTCAAGGCTGATTGAGCTGAAAATAGATCGTCGCCTCTATTGATAGAGCGCGCGACGTAGGGTAATATTGCGCGTTTCCCTTGGGTGGGATGCCGCTAGGGTTGTTCAGGAGACTAGAGAAATGGCTCGAATTGCAGGGGTCAACATACCGGATCGAAAACACGCTGTAATCGCGTTGACGTCGATTTATGGCATCGGCCGTTCGCGTGCCGGCGATATCTGTAAAGAGGCCGGTATCGAACCGCACGTGAAGATCCAGGAGCTGAGCGAAGATCAAGTAGAGAAGCTTCGCGGCATCGTCGCGCGCTACACCGTCGAAGGTGATTTGCGACGCGAAATCTCCATGAACATAAAGCGCCTGATGGACCTCGGTTGCAACCGCGGTATCCGTCATCGCCGCGGTCTCCCGCTGCGTGGTCAGCGTACGCGTACCAACGCGCGCACCCGCAAAGGCCCGCGTCGCCCCATCAAGCGCTAAGTCAACAAACAACAGATTGAATCCGTAGGTACAAAAGATGGCAAAACCGAGTAGCCGTACCAAGAAGAAGGTCAAGAAAAGCGTAACCGATGGCGTTGCGCACATCCACGCCTCCTTCAACAACACCATCATCACTATCAGCGACCGTCAGGGCAACGCACTGGCTTGGGCTACCGCTGGTGGTTCCGGTTTTCGTGGCTCGCGCAAGAGCACGCCGTTCGCGGCCCAGGTGGCTGCCGACCGCGTCGGTCAGATGGTCAAGGAGTACGGCGTCAAAAACCTTGACGTCAATGTCAAAGGTCCCGGTCCCGGCCGCGAATCCGCTGTGCGCGCACTCAATAATGCCGGTTTCAAGATCACCAGCATCTCGGACGTGACGCCGATCCCGCACAACGGTTGCCGTCCTCCCAAAAAGCGCCGCGTCTAATTTCTGGAGTTCTATCATGGCAAGGTATATCGGACCGAAATGCAAGCTTAGCCGGCGAGAGGGCACTGACCTCTTCCTGAAGAGCCGAGTGCGCTCACTCGACTCCAAGTGCAACATGGAGAAGGTGCCGGGTCAGGCCGGTGATCGTCGCCGTCGCGTCTCGGACTATGGCCTGCAGTTGCGTGAAAAACAGAAAGTGCGCCGTATCTACGGTGTCATGGAACGTCAGTTCCGCAATTACTACAAAGCGGCTGCCCAGAGCAAAGGCGCGACCGGTGAAAATCTTCTGCAGCTGCTCGAGACACGTCTTGACAACATCGTCTATCGCATGGGCTTCGGAGCGACACGGGCAGAGGCCCGTCAGTTGGTCAGCCACAAGGCGATCGAGGTCAATGGCAAGGTAGTCAATATTCCGTCTTTCAAGGTTTCCGCCGAAGACGAAATTTCAATCCGTGAAAAGGCCAAGAAACAACTGCGTATTCAGGGTGCACTGGAACTGCAGGGCCAGTATGGCTTTGTAGACTGGGTTGAAGTGGATCCCAAGGCGATGAAGGGCAAACTCAAACGCGTGCCTGATCGTTCCGATCTTTCCGCAGAAATCAACGAACAGCTGGTCGTCGAGCTCTACTCCAAATAAGTAGACACTGACGAGAGGAAAATACATGACCGAAAGCGTTACGGAGTTTCTCAAGCCTCGGATCGTCAACGTACAGCAGATCACCGGCACCCGCGCCAAAGTGACGCTGGAGCCCCTGGAGAGGGGTTTCGGGCATACCCTTGGCAACGCCCTGAGACGCATCCTGCTCTCCTCCATGCCCGGCAGCGCAATCACCGAGGTGGAGATTGCCGATGTGCTGCATGAGTACACCACGATGGAGGGTGTGCAGGAGGATGTGCTCGATATCCTGCTGAATCTGAAGCAGGTTGCCATCATCATGCACAGTCGGGATGAGGCCACACTGCGTCTGCAGAAGAAGGGCCCGGGTCAGGTTCTGGCCAGCGACATCACCCTCGACCACGATGTGGAAATCGCCAATCCGGACCATGTGATCGCCACTTTGACCAAATCGGGCGAAATCAACATGACGCTCAATGTGCGACGCGGCCGCGGTTATCAGCCGGCTGCAGTGCGCCAGGGTTCCGCCGGCGATGATCGTCCCATCGGTATGCTGCAGGTGGATGCCTCTTTCAGCCCGGTGCGTAATGTCGCCTACGCCGTGGAGTCGGCGCGTGTGGAACAGAACACTGATCTCGATCGTCTGGTCATCGAACTCGAGACCAACGGTACCATCGATCCGGAAGAGGCGATTCGCCGCTCGGCGAGCATCCTGCGGGATCAGCTGTCCGTGTTCGTCGACCTGGAGGCCGAGGCTGCCGAGGCGGTATCCGAACCGGAAGAGCCGGCTATCGATCCGATCCTGCTGCGTCCGGTGGATGATCTCGAGCTGACCGTTCGCTCCGCGAACTGTCTCAAGGCCGAGAATATTTTCCTGATCGGCGATCTGATTCAGCGTACCGAAGTTGAGCTGCTCAAGACGCCCAACCTGGGTAAGAAGTCGCTGACGGAGATCAAGGACGTGCTGGCCCGCCGTGGTCTTTCGCTCGGCATGCGCCTCGAGCGTTGGCCGCCGGAAAACATTGAAGAGCAACTGGCTCACTGAACGAGCCGGTTAAACACTAATTTGAATTTGGGGAAGTCGACCCATGCGCCATCGCAAATCAGGACGGCAGTTAAACCGTAACAGCAGTCATCGTAACGCCATGTTCAGAAACATGGCTGTCTCTCTGATCAAACATGAGTTGATCAAGACCACCTTGCCGAAGGCGAAAGAGCTGCGCCGTGTGGCCGAGCCGTTGATCACGATGTCCAAGTCGGACAGTGTGGCCAAGCGTCGTCTGGCGTTTGCCCGCCTGCGCGACAAAGCTGCGGTCGGTAAGCTTTTTGCCGAGCTGGGTCCGCGTTATCAAGAGCGTCCCGGTGGTTATCTGCGCATTCTCAAGTGCGGTTATCGCCCGGGAGATCAGGCGCCGATGGCCTACGTGGAGCTGGTCGATCGTCCGCTGGATGAAGGTGCGGAAGCTGAAGCGACTGACGCTGAATAACAGCCGACAAGCGATTGAATATGAAACCCGCATGATTCGTCATGCGGGTTTTTTCTTGCTTCTGGGTTCGCGCGGCTTACCGCTCGCCCTGCTCCCTGGTTACCCGCTCACTGCTCAAGCTGGCCTGTACCGCATCACTTCGCCGGGTCGAACTTCTACCGCTTGAGTTGTTTCATCAAGGCGTCGAGTGACACCGCTTGCGGGCTGCCACTTTTCCCGATCTCGCCCTCACCGACGTCAAAAGCGCGAAATCCGTTCACCATGGCGGAAATGTCGCCGCTTTTGGAGGACATGTCATGTGAGAAGACCGCCGGCAGGTGCAGCACTGTGAAGATGAGGATGATCTGGTAACAGAGTTGATGCAGGTCGAGCATACTGACAGGACCCAGCAGGTGTAGATCGTTCAGCAGCATCAGTCCACTCAGCGTGGCAAGCGTCAATATGAAAAAAAGGGCGATGTAGATCGGTCCCCAAAGCGGGTTGTGGCTGTACCATTTGGGCAATGGTGCTTTGCCCAGCGTCAGGTAGAAACGAACCACCTGCCATGCCTGGTTGAGTCGATGCAGGTTTGGTTCACAATCGGTCAAAAGGTCGGTGCCCTGACCGAAAAAGAGCAGGTAGAGACGCAGCAAGAGGGCCGGTAGGAACACGCCGCTCAGGAGGTAGTGGACCTCTCCGGCCGTGGAGGTGATCGCCAAGTCGATGCTCATGAGCCAACCGGTAGCGATCAGTCCCAGTGTGGAGAGCGCCAGCGTCCAGTGGGCGAGCCTGAGCCAGCGGCTCCAGACGAGTACGTGGGAAACGGTTTTGGCGTGCATGGTAATATCCTGCTTTGGGTCTGAGATTAACCTTTCAATGCCGATGTAACCACCCGGTATCAGTGTGCTATTCGGTTAGCGAAGTCAGTCAGTTTCACTGCGACTAGTAGATGGTTTCAGTTCATGTTGCGACAACGAAAAAGCAAAAGGGAGAGACGCGAAGCCAGGGATCAGGCGATGCTGCGCTATACCAAGCAGAGACAGCGCAATCTACTGGCAAAGCCCGGTCCACACCCCTTTATCGTCGTTCTCGATCATATGAAAGCAGGTTTCAATGTGGCAAAGATATTTCGCAGTGCGGAGGTTTTTGGTGCCCGGGAGGTCCAGCTGATCAATATCGGTCCCTTTGACCCGGCGCCGGGTAAAGGTGGTTTCAAAAAGGTACCCGCCCGCTTTTTCGAGACGTTTGCCGACTGTTATGCCGATTTGGATGAGCGGGGATACAAGATATACATGCTCAATGCCGAGAGTGAGTGCTCACTGGTTTCAACCGGGCTGGCGGAGAAATCGGCTTTTGTTCTGGGGCATGAAGAGTGGGGGCACAGCTTCAAGCCGGAGGAGTATCCGGATATCGAAGGACTCTCGATACCTCAGTTCGGACAGATCGAAAGCCTCAATGTGGCGGTTGCCGCCTCGGTCGCCATGTACGAATACATCAGGCAGCACGGCCGAAGAGAGGGTCCCCGTTCTGAGATGTAACAGAACCGGGGCTGTCACACGGTGGTGGTCGATTCAGGATGGAATCTTGAACCGCTCCGTCACCAACAGTGAGAGAATGACGCCAGCGGCGGCGGGCAATAGCAGTAGCCAGATCATAGGGTGCCTCCTCATCTCATGGTAAGGCTTCCGTTCCTAAAATCGTTAGGTTGTATTGCACTAGTCGTTTAACTCTATCTTATGAAGATAATTCCGGGGATTGCTGAGATCTGGTTCTCAGTTCAGTCTGTGAGACGGGTTCTGCCGATAAACGAAATAGTGGGTGGGCGCTGATCCTCGATCTGGATACGAGACAGGCTGGCGGTGGCGATCGAGAGCCGATACATGCTGCCCAAGGGGGCGCCCAGCGTCGAGGTTAAGGCAGAACGGATGACGCCGGCATGCGTCACGATTAATAGGTGTTTACCCTGATGGGTCTTTATGGCTGTCTCTAGGGCTGCATTGACGCGCTGGGTGAAATCTTCAAGGGATTCAGCGCCTTGTGGTCTGTGATTGATGGGGTCGTTGTAGAACCGCTTGAGAATCTCATCGTCCTGGGCTCTCAGCATCTCGCCCGATTGTCCCTCCCAAACGCCAAAACCCACCTCTTTCAAGCGCTCGTCGATAGTGATCGGCAGCGAAAGCTTGTCGCTGAGTTGTTCGGCAAATGCTCGGCAGCGACTCAGAGGCGAACTGATGATGGTGTCCCAGGGCGTTTCCGCGGAGGTGGCGTACCACATCTCCTGCCACCCCCGTTCGCTGAGCGGATCGTCCAGTTGTCCCCGGTAGCGCCTGCCGCCAATGGGTTCGCCATGGCGCAGGAGGTCGATGATGGTCATCTCGGACAAGGTTTCAGACGATGCCGGTGAGTGTCAGCAGCCCGGCGATGACGAGCCAGACCACCAGAGATCGCCAGACCAGCGCCATCGCCGATTGAGGCAGGTGGCTGTAGTCATGAAGCTCGTCGCTGTGGTCCCCAAGCAGAGTGGTCAGTCGCATGGCGCCGCTGCCGGTGCAGATCAATATGCCGCTGTTGCTGTCGCTGAACTCATCGTAGCGCCGATCCTGATAGCTGCGCCAACCATAGAGCGCATCCTCGAAACTGCCGGCGATGGCGTAGCATACGGCAGTGATTCGGGCGGGCAGCCAGTCCATGATCAGCAGCAGTTGTTTGGCGCCGAGAAAGAAATCGATATCACGATTGGCCTGCTCCAGCCGTGGCAGCTGGGTGGCGATTCGATAGAAGAGTGCGCCCACCGGACCCAGCAGTAGAAACCAGAAGAGTACGCCAAACTGGCGCTGATTGGCTTGAAACAGGACACTTTCGGCGACCGATTGGGAGAGCGCCGGCTCGCTGGTGGGCGGTTCGTCGTCGATGATCTCCTTCGCGATCCGTCTCTGGCCGGCCTCGTCCTCATCCTCCACGGCACGGATATAGTCGTTGACCTGGGTGTCGAGATCCGTGGGGCCGAGACAGAACAGAAGCACGGCGGCGGCGAAAGCGACGCTGGGAAGCCCGAACAGGCTGCCGGGGAGCATTTGCTGCAGCAGGGCGATGATCAGTACCGGGGGCAGCAGCTGGATGATCAGGCTCATCATGCCGTTCCGGGTCCATGCCGCTGCGTGCTGCTGGGCCAGCCATTGACTGTAGGCCTCCAGCCACTGCTTTTGGCGCAAGTGCTGATAGTCGAGCAGAAACCGTTCTGCGATCAGGCAGATGACAATGACGATGAGACTCATCGCGCAAGTTTCCGGTAATTCGGTGAAAGTTTCAAGAAAGTGGCCGCGATTTCAATGCAGATGGGCGCCTGTATCCGAAAAGTTCAGACGTATTGCCCGGGTTCGTCCGTCTCCAGCGATGCCAGATAGCGGGACCAGTCGAAACTGGGCCCCGGATCAGTCTTGCGTTCGGGCGATATGCTCGCATGACCGGTGATGCGTTGCGGGCTGATCTGCGGAAAGTGCCGACGGATTTCCCGGGTGGCCAGTGCGAGTGTGGCGTATTGGGCGTCAGTGAACGGCTGCTCCTCGCAGCCTTCGAGTTCGATGCCGATGGAAAAGTCGTTGCAATGTTCGCGTCCGCAGAAATTGGAGGCACCGGCATGCCAGGCACGACGGTTGAGCGGTACATACTGGATCAGCCGGCCGTCGCGACGGATCAGCAGATGCGCCGAGACCCGGAGTTCGGCAATGTCGCGAAAGTAGGGGTGTGCGCCAGGATCGAGCCGGTTCATGAACAGGTCGTCGATCCAGGGGCCGCCGAACTCGCCGGGCGGCAGGCTGATGCTGTGGATCACCAGCAGGTCGACCGGTTCGCCCTGCGGCCGTTCGTCCCAGTTGTCGCAGGGCCGGTATTCCGCCTGGGGAAGCAGGATCTCCATGGCGCTGCTCAGTCGTCGTCTTGCTTGCGCTTGAGGCCCTTGAGCACCATGTCGGTGTAGCTGACGATCCCCACCACCTCGCCATGCTCTTCCACCGGGGCGCGGGAGAGATCGAA
Source organism: Sedimenticolaceae bacterium (assembly GCA_050300835.1). Lineage (GTDB taxonomy): Bacteria > Pseudomonadota > Gammaproteobacteria > Chromatiales > Chromatiaceae > Thiodiazotropha. Next base: position 3,881 of record JBNKYJ010000014.1, on the reverse strand, counting down.
ACGGCTGAAGATGCGGGCGCAATAGCGGATGTCCATGTCCGGCGAGACGGTCAGGGCCGGTTTGGTCATGATCTCGTAGATGTTGACCCGCTCGGGTGCCCGGTCGACCGCCAGCACCTGGCGTGCGATATCGGAGAGCATCACCAGGCCGAACGCGTCGTCCGCATTGCGCTTTTTGACGATCAGCGACTTGGTCTCCACGTGGAGCATCTTCTCCAGGGCCATGGCGACCGTGTCCATGCCATCGACCATGTCGAAGTCGGTCTTCATGACATCCCGCACCCGTATCAATTGGCGTTGGCTCATAGCTCCTCCTCGATAACGTGAGATAGAGTCTGAATCTGATGACTGACACCGACCGCATCCTCGATGTCGATCTGAAAGGCGATGCCGCTGCCCGGTTGATCGTCGAAGTGACCGGCCTCGGCGATCGTCTCCAGGATGGTGCGGCTGAGATGTTCCTCCACCAGCAGCAGGAGCACGTCGCGCTGGGTCTCCAGGGTGAGACCGAAAAAGGTCTTCGGCTGCTGCACCCCTTCGCCTCGCGCCTGGTTGATGACGGTGGAGCCGGTGGCGCCGGCTGCGCGTGCCGCCTCCAGGACCTTGTCGGTGGTACTGTCCTCCACCAGGGCAATGATGAGTTTAAAGTGCATGGGCTTATCCTCTGTGGATCATGGATCGCTCCGTTTCGTGCGCCATTCGCTCAGTTGGGCGTAGGCCATGACGGACATGATAGGAAACAGGCTGGCAAAGGCGATCAGGCCGAAGCCGTCAAGCAGGGGATTGCGGCCGGGAATGTTGCTCGACAGTCCCAGGCCGAGGGCCGCCACCAGGGGCACCGTCACGGTGGAGGTGGTGACGCCGCCGGAGTCGTAGGCCAGGGCGATGATCGTGCGTGGCGCGAACAGGGTCTGCAGAATCACCACCACGTAACCGGCCATGATGTACCAGTGCAGAGGGGTGCCACTGATGATGCGGTAACTGCCCAGGGCGATGCCGATGGCGACGCCGATGGCGACAGCGATACGCAGCCCCCACTGGCTGATGGCGCCGGCGGAGACCTGGTTGGCCTTGATGGCCACCGCGATCAGCGAGGGCTCGGCGATGGTGGTGGAGAAACCGATGCTGGCGGCGAACAGATAGACCCAGAAGTAGTGGTGCCACTCCGCCTGCAACGCATGTTCGATGTCGAGCAGCTCCGGTGAGGTCAGCTGGCTGGCCATCAGCTCACCCAGGGGGAAGAGCGCCAGGTCGAGCCCTTCCAGGAAGAGCGTCAGACCGACCAGTACCATGAGAAAGCCGATCAGGACCTCGCGCGGGTTTCTCAGCGGTCGCCGCAGGACCAGGAATTGGAAGCCGAAGAGGATGGCGGCGATCGGCAGCACATCGAGCAGAGTGCCCAGCATCACCTCGACGAAGTGGATAAGCGCTCCGTTCACAGCCACATCCCGTAGCCCATGACGAAGATCATCGGCGTCAGCGAGGCGAAGGCGATGAGACCAAAGCCGTCGGTCATCGGGTTGCGCCCCTTGATACTGGAGGCCAGTCCCACCCCGAGGGCGGTGACCAGGGGGACCGTGATGGTGGAGGTGGTGACGCCGCCGGAGTCGTAGGCGATGCCGATGATCTCCGGTGGAGCCAGGGCGGTCATGACGACCACGCCGATATAGCCGCCTATGATCAGGTACTGGACCGGCCAGCCCTTGAGGATGCGCAGTACCCCCAGCACAATGGCGAATCCCACCGAGAGTGCGACGGTATAGCGCAGACCGTCGGCATAACCCTCCTGCGACTCTTTCGATGCGTTTATCATGCCGCCATTTGCTGCGATCTTGGCAGCTTCATCCGCTATTTTGATCAGTGCGGGTTCTGCTACCGTGGTCCCGAAGCCAAGCGCGAAAGCAAACAGCAACAGCCAGTTCAGGCTGCCCTTGCGGGCAAAGTCCCAGGCCATGCCTTCACCCAGCGGGAACAGGGCCAGGTTGAGGCCCTGTACGAAGAGGGTCAATCCCAGTACCACCAGCAGGGTACCAATCAGGAGTCCGCTCAGGTTGGGGATCGGTTGCTGCAACACGATCAGTTGAAAAAAGCCGATGACGGCGGCGATTGGGGTCAGGTCGCGAAGACTGTCGAGTAGGGAGGCTGTGAAGTGCCTGAGCAAGCGCATACGGTATTGGGGTCGGCTGAGGTACTGACGGAGACGACCTTACAGGAGTCCAGGCAGCGCACGCAACGGTCTATGCGGGATGCTGGACGCATCGCTGGAGGGGGAAACGCGAGTTAAAAAATCGTTTCGTTCACAGGTTGGCTCGTGCCGGGTCTGACAATCCCGATTCGCGGCTGCGATTAGATGCCGCTCAAGTATCGTTAAGCTGCTGCCGATATTGATATTTGTTGAACACTCAGGGCCTTGGTGCTAGCTTTTAGTTACCGGTTTTGTGTTCGACTGGCGTGGACTCGCGGCCTCCTGCCAGCTTTGTGAGGGTATTCTCAGTCACCCTTTGGCAGCTGACATACCTTTAGTACAAGTGTGGAATCAAGCCGCGTTATTATTGACTCTCAGCCACCGGCGGTTTTTTCAGAAGTGTCCATAGATGCCTGGTCAAGACAACATCATCACTTTCGGCTCTGCAGTGCCTCGTCGAAATACCATCACGCTTGACGTCAATGGGCGCCGGATTGCGGCTGAATGCCGTAAACTCATCGTCCAGACCATGCCCAAGCTCATGGGCGGATTATTCGAGAATCTGGATGACGCCCTCTACGAAATGGCCAACAAGTCTGACAGCAATACGCTGCAGAACATCTATTTCGACTCCATGCGTGAGCTGCGCAAGCAGCGGGTCGGCATCGAGCGTGTCTTCAGTCAGGAGCTGCTGCGTGTCTATGACCGCTATTGGGAGACCGGTGAAGTCGAAGTCCGGCAGCAGAGCCTGGAGGACCTGAGCAAGAATTCCGAACTGGCGTTGCTGGATGATGAGGAGTTGGAAGACTCCCTGGCCATCACCAACATGATCAGCAAGGCGGAGAACCACTTCAACCGGGAGCTGTTTGCCTTGGGGCAGCGCTTCGCCTTCGTAATCGGTGGCGGCCGGATCGATGAGCATCTGGCGCAACAGACTCCGATCTCACCCGCCATTCTCTGTGCCGCCTTTCAGGCCGCTATGAGCAACGTGCCGGTAGAGCTGCCGGTCAAGCTGGTGGTCTACAAGCTCTTCGACCGCCATGTCATGCACTTCATCGGGGGTCTCTACGACGAGATCAACATCCTGCTGGGCAAGATCGGCGTGATTCCCAAGCTGACCCCCAAAGTGCGGCGCAATCCTGTCTCACCGGCCTTGCGGCGGGGCGATGGCAGTGAGAGCCAACTGGCCGGCGAATCCTCCTATCTGGCTGATCCCAGCCAATCGGCCTACACCGCCACGGTCGCGGGTGAGCCCGCCACCGGCGTCAGCGTCCAGGGCGAGGTCTTCGCCGCGTTGCAGCAGTTGCTCGGCGTGCGGCGCGCCAGAATTTCTGACGGCAGCCTCAGCTCCAGCATGATGTTGACCACCCCGGTCTCCGGCGTTCCCGTGATCGATACCGGCGAACTGTTGGGCGCGCTCAATGCCATCCAGCAGTCGAATGTGGTGATGTTGCCGCAAGGGCGTCGGGTCACCCAGGCCCTGAGTCCGGATCAGATGCGCGAGCGCCTGGTCACTGACCTGCGCATGGCCCAGGAGGGCGGGCAGGTCACGCGCGCGCTCGGTGACGCGGACAACGACACCATCGACGTGATCTCGATGTTGTTCGAGTTCATCCTCGACGACTACAGCCTGCCGGACGCGATGAAGGCGTTGATCAGCCGCTTGCAGATTCCCATGCTGAAGGTGGCGATCATC
>JBNKYJ010000013.1:0-9814 GCA_050300835.1 Sedimenticolaceae bacterium | reverse complement strand
GCCTACATCATCAACGCCCTCTCGCTGAAGGCGGCCGCCGGCAATCTCAGCGAGGAGGACCTGCAGCGGGCCAACGGCTGGCTGGAGCGCTGAGCGGAATGTCCGGCAACAGCATCGGCAAACTCTTTTCGGTCACCTCCTTCGGCGAGTCCCACGGTCCCGCCATCGGCTGCATCGTCGACGGCTGCCCGCCGGGACTCGAACTCTCGGCGGCCGATCTGCAGCACGATCTCGACCGCCGTAAGCCGGGCACCTCACGCCATACCACCCAGCGGCGGGAGGACGACGAGGTGGAGATCCTCTCCGGGGTCTTCGAGGGCAGGACCACCGGCACCCCGATCGGTCTGCTGATCCGCAACACCGATCAGCGCTCCAAGGACTACTCGGAGATCATGGACCGCTTCCGCCCCGGCCATGCCGACTACACCTACAACCAGAAGTACGGCTTCCGCGACTACCGGGGCGGTGGCCGCTCCTCGGCCCGCGAGACCGCCATGCGGGTGGCGGCGGGCGGCATCGCCAAGAAATACCTGCGCCAGCGCTACGGCATCGAGATCCGCGGCTACCTGGCCCAGCTCGGTCCGATCCGCGCCGAGAGGTTCGACTGGGACCAGGTGGAGCGCAACCCTTTCTTCTGCCCCGACGTCGACAAGGTGGCGGAGATGGAGGCCTACATGGATGCCCTGCGCAAGGAGGGTAACTCAGTCGGCGCCCGCATCAACGTGGTGGCGAGCGGCATGATGGCCGGTCTCGGCGAACCCATCTTCGATCGTCTCGACGCCGAGTTGGCCCATGCCCTGATGAGCATCAACGCGGTCAAGGGGGTGGAGATCGGCGACGGTTTTCTGTGCGTGGAGCAGAAGGGCACCGAGCACCGGGACGAGATGACCCCCGAGGGTTTTCTCAGCAACCATGCCGGCGGCGTGCTGGGCGGTATCTCCAGCGGCCAGGACCTGATCGCCAGCATCGCCCTCAAGCCCACCTCCAGCCTGCGCCTGCCGGGTCAGACGGTGAACCGGGAGGGACAGCCGGTCGAGGTGGTGACCAAGGGGCGTCACGATCCCTGTGTCGGCATCCGCGCCACTCCCATCGCCGAGGCGATGATGGCCATCGTGGTGATGGACCATGTGCTGCGCCACCGGGGGCAGAACATGGATGTCAGTTCCGGTTTGAGCGACCTGGGAGCGTAGTGTCGTCTCTATAACGCAAAGGGCGCAAAGAAGCGCAAAGCCCGCAAAGTGTATATAGGTGTAGCCTGGATGGAACGAAGCGTAATCCAGGGAATCGGGCGTAGCGCTTTCCCGGATTACGCTTCGCTCCATCCGGGTTACTTGAAGGGTTAGTGGAAATCTCTCAATAACACAAAGCGCGCAACGAAGCGCTAAGCTCGCCAAGTATGAACAGTGACTACGATTCAAAAGCTTTGCGTGCATTGCGCTTCATGGCGTGCTTTGCGTTATCTATCCCGATGACGCAGCGGCGCTGATACGGCATGCCCTACTGGCGCCTCTCCGGCTTCTATCTCTTCTACTTCGCCTCGCTGGGCGCGCTGCTGCCGTTCTGGGGTCCCTACCTGAAAGCACGCGGATTCGGCCCTGAGGAGATCGGCGAGCTGATGGCGGTGATCATGGTCACCAAGCTGATCGCACCCAACATCTGGGGCTGGATCGCCGATCACACCGGGCTGCGCATGCCGTTCGTACGTCTGGCCTCCCTGCTGTCGGCGCTCTGCTTCGTCGGCGTCTTCTATGCCGAGGGCTTCTGGTGGCTGGCCCTGGTGATGATGCTCTTCAGCTTCTTCTGGAACGCCTCGCTGCCCCAGTTCGAGGCGGTGACCATGAGCCACCTGAAGGAGCGCATCCAGCACTACAGCCGCATCCGCCTGTGGGGCTCCATCGGCTTCATCCTCACCGTGGGGCTGTTGGGTGTGTTGCTGGAGCAGCGGGGTGTCGAGGTGGTGCCGCAGATGGTGCTGCTGCTCTACATCGGCATCTTTCTCAACAGCCTGGTGGTGCCGGAGAAGCCGCCCGAGCATCCGCAGGGGGAGCAGGGTTCGATCATGCAGGTGCTGAGGCGTCCCGCAGTGCTGGCCTTCCTGCTGGTGACCTTCCTCATGCAGGCGAGCCACAGCACCTACTACGCCTTCTACTCCATCTACATGGAGGATGCGGGCTACTCGAGCAGCGCCATCGGCCAGCTGTGGGCCCTGGGGGTGATCGCCGAGGTGGTGGTCTTCCTCTTCATGCATCGCCTGCTGCAGCGCTGGGGTGCGCGGCGGGTGCTGATCGCCAGCCTGGCCATCGCCGTGGTGCGCTGGATACTGGTGGGAGTGGCGCCGGAAAACCTGCCCCTGGTGCTGCTGGCTCAGCTGATGCACGCGGCCACCTTCGGCACCTTCCATGCCGCCGCCATCCACCTCATCCACCACTACTTCGTCGGCCGCCACCAGGGCCGCGGTCAGGCCCTCTACAGCAGCGTGAGTTTCGGCGCCGGCGGCGCTTTCGGCAGTCTGCTCAGCGGATACCTCTGGACCGGAATCGGCCCGGAGGCCACCTACGGGGTGGCCGCGGGTTATGCCCTGCTGGCGGTGATCGTCGCCTGGCGCTGGGTCGATCGCGTGGCTGAACGTCAACCGGCTTGACAGAGGCGACGCGGGACAGTACCGTGCAGCACCGTTGCTGCGCTGCAGCAGAGGCGGCTGTATGACCTCGCCTCGATCGTGTCGCTTTTCATTTCGCTAATCCGGAGTCAATCAATGGCCATTGAACGCACCTTCTCTATCATCAAACCCGATGCCGTGGCAAAGAACGTGATCGGACAGATCTACAGCCGTTTCGAGCAGGCGGGCCTGAAGATCGTGGCCTCCAGGATGCTCCACCTGACCCGCGAACAGGCCGGTGAATTCTATGCCGTGCACAAGGAGCGTCCCTTCTACAACGACCTGATCGACTTCATGACCTCCGGTCCCGTGATGGTGCAGGTGCTGGAAGGGGAGAACGCGATTGCGCGCAACCGCGAGATCATGGGTGCAACCAATCCCCAGGATGCCGCTCCGGGCACCATCCGTGCCGACTTCGCCAAGACCGTCGACGAGAACGCGGTGCACGGCTCCGACGGCCCCGACACCGCCAAGGTCGAGATCGCCTTCTTCTTTCCGGAAGGCGTCTGCGAGCGCACCCGCTGATTCACCTCCGGCTTGCATCCTCTTCTCCGAAGGACATACTTCGGGGGAGGGGAGAATCCCCCATAGCCTAGGTAACACTCCTCAAAACCTAGGTAACACCCCCTATCATCGCCTCGTAGTTCACCTCGGTTCCGTTCTCCCGAAGCGACTATTTCCACAGAAACGCCGCCGGTAAAAACGAAATTAATTCATCGACAAAGGGCTAGAATCCGGTGATATGGCGATTGCCGTTCGCCAGGCCATGGAGTCTTCGGCCTCTCGGACCGATGGAACGGACCGCGATCCAAAAAGGACATCCTCCAACACTGTCGTGAGGAGTGTCTCTCATGCGATACGATCTCCGGGCCAGGTTGTCGGCCTCCAGACCAGGAACGAACCGGTGCAGTGACCGCCGACAAAGTTGTTTTCCGCTCAGCTTTCAGCGCCCTGGTTCCTCTCTTGCGCAAGGGGGTGCCAGGTGACAACGGACGATGCGCACCAAGCGACTGCCTCTGAGCGGAAAAAGGGGCAGCAGCGACAGCTCGAAGCCAGCGAAAATGCGCCGTTGCGCGTGGTGATCCTGACCGGGGGCGGTCCACGTTTCATATTGCCCTTTCTCGGTTCGGAACTCTCCATCGTCGGCATCATCGAACTGAACAGGCAGGCCAGCCCCGTATCGCTCAGGGAACATCTGAAAGAGCTCATCAGGCGTACGAGAGTGATGAAGTATTGCCGCCTGCAGATGCATTACCAGGCGAGAAACAAAGGCTGCAGCCACCACGACATCGCTCGCGGTTCGGATGGGGCATTGGCACAGTGTCTGAGAGCGTTGAAGCCTGATGTGGTCGTGGCCTACAAGATTCCCATCCTGAACCCAGATTTCCTGGACATTCCCGCACTCGGTTTCATCAATCTCCATCCCTCCCTGCTGCCGAAATATCGCGGTGGCCACCCCATTCTCTGGATGGCACGGGATTACGATCTCGAAGGCGGCGTGAGTGTCCATTTCATGACGCCTCAGGCCGACAGGGGCGAGCTGCTGGCCCAGGCCTCTTTCCCCATCACGCCGGGCGCCAGCGAGGAGGAAGTGGAGCGGCGGGCAATCCATGAGCTAGGCATTCCTCTCACGATACGGGGGCTGAAAAAACTCGCGCAGGGGGCGTTGGCGACGGTGGCGCAACCGGTGGAGAGTCCGACCCCGTACGCCTATCGTCGCAGCCACCAGCAGATCTGGGACATGATCGACTGGGAGGGCTGGTCCCTGGAACATGTCTGGCACATGCTGCGATGTCATCCCTTCTGGAAATGCCGGTTGCCGGATATGCAACGCTGGCGACGATGGGTCGATTGGCGTATCGGGGCAATCGAGTGGCAGTTGCTGCCAGGTGCCCGGGGTGAGATCGAATCGAGACGGGGCGGCTACCGCCTGCGTCACCGTCATGGCTGGATTACGATCAGTCCGGTCATACGGCCCAAGCGCTTACTGAAACTGTTTCTGCTCTGGCTTCTGGAGCGGCCCGTGGCCCTCATTGAGCAGTACGCCCAGCGGCGCTGATTCAATCGCTGAAGTCGGCCTGTATGAAGTCGGCGTATTCGGTCCACGGTAGCGCGATCTCCCCGTGGCTGGCCACCCGCGGCAGAATGATCTCGGCATGCAGGGAGCGAAGCTGCCGTGCGATATGCTGAATCCGCTCAGCGCTGATACGCAGCAATGAACGCTGGGGCCTGACCGCATCGGCACGCAGATAGGCAAGGACCTTGTATGCGGTCTCGTTGCAGGCGAAATTGGCCAGCATCACGCTCACCCCCATTCCCGCCAGTTCTCTGATCAGCTCCCTGGCCGCTTTCAGATTGGCGGCAAGTGAGGGCAGATCGAATTCCACCATCAGTCCGGTGCCGACAATCTGGCGTCGTCGCAGCTCGGATCTGATGAAGTCGAGATAGTCGGGCTCTGTCGCAACCGAGGCGGACTGTCTGAAGATCAGGCGTTCCGATCGTCCCTGTACGACCATGTCACCCAACGCCTGCAGGGCCTGCATGCAGACAAAATGATCGAACTCCCGGATCAAATCGCTCTTCACCGCCGTCAGATAGGGATCTTCATGGCGGGTGTCGGGCGCGGGCATTGGAATCAGCTCGATCGTTTTCGGCGCCGTGTCGAGGCGACTGTCGTATCGCTGGCGCTTGAACGGTATCGCTCCCTCTTTGATGGCTTTCAGTAAGCCCTCGTGTTTTGCCGTCGCGGCATGCGACGTCGCGTCGCTTTCCTCGGCTGTCTCGCCATGGAGTTCAAAGCCCCGCACACCCCTGCGATGGGCCGATTCAGCACAGGCCTCGGCATGGCAGAGTTGTGCATAGGCGTTGCGATCGGCCCCATTGAGCAGCACCATGCCGATGCCGACACGCAGCGGCTTGTCGCTGACCGTCGTCTTCGACAGCGCGACGTAGAGCTGCTCTGCGAGGTCTTCCAACGCCTTTTCGTCGTCGCGTCGATAGAGCAGCGCCAACCGGTTCCGGTCGAGAGAAGCCAGCAGATCGTTCTCCCGCAAATGGGCCTGCGCCTTATCAACAAATGCGTCGATCGGCATGTGCTGGTCGGCGTCGATCGAACCGGGATCGGCCAGGTAAATCACCAGCAATGCACGGAATCCGGCCTTCTCACCGGCCTCGCCCAGAAGCATATCGAGCCGGTTCAACAGCATTTTGCGACTGGAGAGTGGTGTGGATACATCGATCTGCTTGAGCGCGACAGCAGCGATCTGATGCGCCCGCTCGATACGGGTGTTGATGGTCGCCAGCAGTTGCTGGGGACGTACCGGTTTGGTGAGAAAATCGTCGGCCCCGGCCTGCAGGGCCAGCAGTTTCTTCTCCGGGTCACCCTCACCCGAGAGAAACACCACCGGAATGGCGGACGACTCCCAGCGATCGCGGATCACCCGGGTCAGTTCTATCCCGTCAGCGCCGGGCATATAGAGGTCCATCAGGATCAGGTCGGGCTCGAACCGGACCACGGCGTCGATGACACTCAAGGGATTGGTGATGGCAAGGGTCTCCAGTCCCCCCTTCTGCAGCAGTTTGCTGGCGAACTTCGCCTGGGCCTCGTCGTCCTCGACGATCAGTACGCGATGGCGCGGCTTGAGCTGGGGAAAGAGATGAATCCGCACCCCCGCGAGCAGCTGGTCGACATCCACCGGACGGGTGAACAGATGGGCGGCGCCGGCACGCATGGCACTCAGTCGCACATCGATGGTGCTCTCATCGGCGATGATGAAAAGCGCGGGGGCGGCGGGTCGGTTTAACTTCAGCAGGTGCAGAACCGGTTCCAGAGCCTGGATTCCCAGCAGGGCGGCGTCGATCAACAGCGCCTTGGTGCCGGGACCGACGAGAATGACGTGAAGCTCATCCGCATCCGCTGTCTTCCGACAGCGTAGACCATGGCTTTCGAGCCCTTCGACATAGATGTCCACCTGGTCGTCCGTTTCGCAGAGGATGACCAGATCGTAGGGTGCCGCCGGCGTCTGCGATTTCGCCGTCACGGTGTGGGGTGTCGTCGTCCGCGCGGGTTTGCCGGCCAGTCTCCTCAGTTCATCCAACTGACCATCGAGCGTTCGCAACTGCTCGCCATCGGGCGGCGAATTGTCCTCGATGATCTGATTGATCATCTCATCGATGGTGGTCACGACCTGATAGAGGGGCTCGTCATGGTCCTGTTCGCTGCGGCGGACGAGTTCGTGGAGATGTCGCGTCAGCGACTGAATCGAGGAGCTGTTCCAGATTCCGGAAGGCAGTATCGGCCAGTTGGCTTCTATCTTCTTCACCCTCACCGGGAGGTCCGAAACTTGTGCTGCGGTCGGTGTCTTGTCGATAGAGGTCATGGGTGACTATCCGAACGGGTAAAGCCTCGGTCCGAATAGGTAATTATTTTCGTTTTCGCCTAAAAAATCAAAAAAGAATCTCGCCCCTGAAATGAGGAAAGCGCTTCCTGGATTGAGCTTCTACAACCCTCGCCGATTGCTCAGGCAACGGCGTGAGAGGTGGCGACGGGGGTTGATTCAGACTGTCTAGGCCCAACAGATCCTCCTAGGAAGGGATAGAGCAGGCGCTGGCATCTATACCATCGGTGATATTACCGCACTAAATTAATCAACTATTGTTGATAGGGTATAGACGCAAATCATTCTCACTATCAAAACAGCCCGTTGTGCGATCCACCCAGGCTGGCCAATGGGCGCAGTAAAGCGGAGGAGAGCGATGGAGAAACACCAGACCCCCATGCTGGATCAGCTCGAAGGCGGTGAGTGGCCCAGCTTCATCACAGGTATCAAACGCCTGCGCGACCAGCATCCCGATCAGCGCATCCGCGAGACCACCAACGACCTGCTCGGCCAGCTCGAGCACTCCTACGAGACCCGCAAGGGCTACTGGAAGGGCGGCACCGTCAGCGTCTTCGGCTACGGCGGCGGCATCATTCCCCGTTTTTCCGAAGTGGGGGACACATTCCCCAAGTCCCGTGAGTTCCACACCCTGCGCGTGCAACCGCCGGCGGGCAACTACTACACCACCGACATCCTGCGGCGCATGGCCGACAGCTGGGAGAAGTGGGGCTCGGGCCTGGTCACCTTCCACGGTCAGACCGGCAACATCATGTTCATCGGCGCCACTTCCGAGAACACCCAGCACTTCTTCGACGAGATCAACGACTACGGCTTCGACCTCGGCGGCGCCGGGCCCTGTGTGCGCACCGCCCAGTCCTGTGTCGGCGCGGGCCGCTGCGAGCAGTCCTGCGCCAACGAGCACGAGATCCACCGCCGCCTGGTCAACAACTTCATCGATGAGATGCACCGGCCGGCGCTCCCCTACAAGTTCAAGTTCAAGGTCTCGGGCTGTCCCAACGACTGCATGAACGCCATCGAGCGGGCCGACTTCGCCGTCATCGGCAGCTGGCGCGACGACATGCAGGTGGATCAGGCGGAAGTGAAAAAGTATGTCGGGAGCAAGGGCCGCAAGTACCTCATCGACAACGTCATCACCCGTTGCCCGACCCATGCGCTGTCGCTGGAGGACGATGACACCCTGAGCGTCGACAACCCGAACTGCGTGCGTTGCATGCACTGCCTGAATGTGATGCCGAAGGCGCTCTCGCCCGGCAGGGACCGGGGCATCAGCCTGCTCATCGGCGGCAAGCGCACGCTCAAGATCGGCGACCGCTTCGGCACCGTGATCATCCCCTTCATGAAGCTGGAGAGCGAGGCGGACTACGAGCGCCTGGTGGAGATCGCCGAGGAGACGGTGGACTTCTTCGCCGAGAACGCCCTGGAGCACGAACGCATCGGCGAGATGATCGAGCGCATCGGGCTGGTCAACTTCCTCGACGCCCTGGGTATCGATGTAGACCCCAACATGATCGTCAGTCCCCGCGAGAGCTCCTACGTGCGCACCGACACCTGGGAGGAGGAGGCCGCCAAGTGGTACGAACGCCATCCCCGCAAACCATCGGCGGATGTCGCCTGAGGAGGTAAGCCATGGCCAAAGCCCCACGCAGAGAACCCATCGAGAGCGGCTGCCCCGACGGCATCCAGTACATGCACCCGGTCATGCAGGCCAACTTCGGGCAATGGCAGTACCACGAGGATCCGCGCCCCGGCGTGTTGCGTCACGTGGCCCGGAGCGGTGACGAGATCTGGACCGTGCGTGCCGGTACCCAGCGCATCCTCGACCTCTTCACCCTGCGCAAGCTGTGTCAGATCGGCGATACCTTTGCCGACGGATATGTACGCTTCACCATCCGCAGCAACATGGAGTTCATGGTCGCCGACCGTGCCAAGGTCGGGCCCCTGATCGAGGCGCTGGAAGACAACGGCTTCGTGGTCGGTGGTACCCGTAACTCGGTGGCCGCCATTTCCCACACCCAGGGCTGGCTCCATTGCGACATCCCGGGCACCGACGCCTCCGGCGTGGTGAAGTCGATGATGGACCAGCTGGTGGACGAGTTCCGCCAGTGGAACATGCCCAACCGGGTTCACATCACCACCTCCTGCTGCCAGATCAACTGCGGCGGCCAGGGCGATATCGCCATCAACATCCAGCACACCAAGCCGCCGAAGATCGACCACACCCAGGTGGCCAACGTCTGCGAGCGACCCTCGGTGGTGGCCCGCTGCCCGGTGGCGGCGATCCGTCCCGCCATGGTCAACGGCAAGCCGTCGCTGGAGGTGGACGAAAAGAAGTGCGTCTGTTGCGGCGCCTGCTATCCGCCCTGTCCGCCGATGCAGATCAACGATCCGGAGCACTCCAAGCTGGCGGTCTGGGTCGGTGGCAACCACTCCAACGCCCGCAGTCGCCCCAGCTTTCAGAAGCTGGTGGCGGCCGGCATTCCCAACAACCCGCCGCGCTGGCCCGAGGCCACCGCCATCGTCAAGCGTATCCTCAAGGCCTACCGGGAGGATGCCCGCGACTGGGAGCGCATCAGCGACTGGGTCGAGCGCATCGGCTGGCCGCGATTCTTCGAGGTCACCGAGCTGCCCTTCACCAAGTTCCACATCGACAACTGGCGCGGTCAGCAGAAGAGCCTCAACGCCTCGACCCATTTGCGCTTCTGAAGCGGATGGAACAGGGTGTTCGGTGCGGCAAGCCGCACCCTACAGTGAATCG
>JBNKYJ010000012.1:0-13132 GCA_050300835.1 Sedimenticolaceae bacterium | reverse complement strand
CCCCTGCTGCCCTGGTGGCTGGTGGTGCTGGGCATGGCCTTCGCCATCATCATGGTCAAGCAGATGTACGGCGGACTCGGCTACAACCCCTTCAATCCGGCCATGGCGGCCTATGTGCTGCTGCTGATCTCCTACCCGGTGCAGATGACCAGCTGGCTGCCCCCGGCCCTGCTGACCGATCAATCCCTGACCCTGGGCCAGATCCTCAGCATCAAGTTTGCCGGCATCATGCCCGACGGCCTGAGCCTGGACGCCATCACCATGGCCACGCCGCTGGACGAGATGCGCACCAAGCTCGACATGAACCAGATGATCAGCGAGATCCGCCAGAGCCCCCTGTGGGGCGACTTCGGCGGCCGGGGCTGGGAGTGGATCGGCAACTGGTTCCTGATGGGCGGGATCTGGATGGTCTACAAGCGCACCATCACCTGGCAGATACCGCTCGCCTTCTTTGCGGGCCTGGCCGGTATGGCCGCCCTGTTCTGGATCTTCGACCCCGAGAGCTATCCCTTCCCCCTGTTCCACATCTTCAGCGGCGGGGCCATCCTCGGTGCCTTCTTCATCGCCACCGACCCGGTCACCGCCTGCACCACCCGCATGGGACAGCTGATCTACGGGGTGTCCATCGGCGTGCTGGTCTACATCATCCGTACCTGGGGCGGCTATCCCGATGCGGTGGCCTTCGCGGTGTTGCTGATGAACATGGCGGCACCGACCATCGACTACTACACCCGCCCGCGCGTTTACGGCCACGGAGGGGTGAAGAATGGCTAGGCGGCTGCCGATCCTGATTGCCGCAGGAATCCTGGCCATATTCGCCATCACCGGCACCTCCCTGGTCGCCTTCACCCACCAGGCGACCAAGCAGCGCATCGCCGCCAATGAGCGCGAGACGCTGCTGCGCAACCTCTATGCCCTGGTGCCGGAGGCGACCATCGACAACAACATCGCCCTCGATACCCTGCAAGTCAGCGACCCGGAGCAGCTCGGCGCCCCGGCCACCACGGTCTACCGGGGCCGCATGCAGGGACAGCCGGTGGCCGCCGTGCTCACCACTGTGGTACCCAACGGTTACAGCGGGCCGATCAAACTGTTGGTGGCGGTCCGCTACGACGGCGTCCTGGGCGGTGTCCGGGTCATCAGCCACAAGGAGACCCCGGGGCTCGGAGACAAAGTGGAGGCGAGCCGTTCAGACTGGATTTACAGCTTTACCGGCAAGTCGCTGGGCAATCCGCCCCTGGAGAAGTGGAAGGTGAAGCGCGACGGCGGCGTCTTCGACCAGTTCACCGGCGCCACCATAACACCCCGCTCCATCGTCACCGCGGTGAGGAAGACGCTGCTCTACGTGAAAGACCATCGTGATGCCCTTTACGATAAACAGGCCGCCAGCGACGGCGTGACGGCGGAGGGCTGAACGATGCATCGCCATCCATGCCGCAACCAGACGCGAGTGACCGCTCACTCAGGACATCCCTTCCTTGCCGGATACCCTCGGAGCTGACCCATGACCGACACCAGTTACCGCACCATCGTCACCGACGGCCTCTGGAACAACAATCAGGCGCTGGTCGCCCTGCTCGGCCTCTGCCCCCTGCTGGCGGTCACCAATACCGCGATCAACGGATTGGGCCTCGGCCTGGCCACCACCGCCGTGCTCACCGCCTCCAACGGCACCGTCTCGCTGATCCGCAACCTGGTGCGGCCCGAAGTGCGTCTGCCGGTCTTCGTCATGGTCATCGCCTCCTTCGTCACCGCCATCGAACTGGGCATGAACGCCTACTTCCACGAATTGCACAAGATCCTCGGCATCTTCATCCCGCTGATCGTCACCAACTGTGCCATCATCGGCCGCGCCGAGGCCTTTGCCTCCAAGAACAGCTTCTCGCGCTCGCTGATCGACGGTCTCAGCATCGGCATCGGCTTTACCCTGGTCCTGGTCACCCTCGGCAGTATGCGGGAGCTGATCGGCCAGGGCACCCTGTTCGACCAGGCTCACCTGATGTTCGGCGAAGCGGCCCGGGGCCTGTCGCTGAAGATCGAAGACTTCCCCGGCATGCTGATCGCCATCCTGCCCCCCGGCGCCTTTATTGGTCTTGGCCTGCTGATCATGGTAAAAAACCTTATCGACAAACGGGTTGCCGCGCGCGCGGCAGTCAAAACGCAAACCACCGAAGGAGCTGAAGGCGTCGCCACCTGACCATGAGAATCCAGCGCGTCTATACCGATCAGCCGCTCGATGCCGGCGCTGAAATCACCCTCGAAGAGGACTCCTCCCACCACCTCCACCACGTCCTGCGCATGCAGGCGGGCGACAGTGTCAACCTCTTCAACGACGGTTTGGAGTTCGCCGCCACCCTCGGCCAGATCGGCAAGCACGGCACCACCGCGGTACTGCGCAAGCTGGTTTACGAAGAACCCGCGCCCAAGCTCGACATCCACCTGCTGATCGGCATCTCACGCGGTGAGCGCATGGACTTCGCCCTGCAGAAGGCCACCGAACTGGGCGCCACCCGCATCACCCCGGTCTTCACCAAGCGCTGCGTGGTCAAGCTCAACGAGAAAAAGACGGCCAGCCGCATGGACCACTGGGGCAAGATCATCGTCAACGCCTGCGAGCAGTCGGGACGTTGCCGACTACCCCGCCTCGACACCCCGCTCGAAGTCGGCGCCGCCGTCATGAGGTACAACAGCGGCACTGCCCTGCTGCTGGACCACCGCAGCAACAAGACCCTGCAGGATCTGAAAAAGCCCAAGGAGGGCGTCACCATCCTGGTCGGTCCTGAAGGCGGCCTCAGTAGTGAAGAGCGCAAACTGGCCAAGGCCCAGGGCTACACCGGCATCCGCCTCGGCCCGCGCGTGATGCGCACGGAGACGGCGCCACTGGCGGCGATTGCGGCGATTCAGACCTTGTGGGGTGATTTTTCGGCTTGACGCCCCGGAAACGAGGAACGCTGACAAGCCCAGGCTTTCCGAGATCACATATCCCTTGTATCGATAGGCTGTCGTCAACCGACAGGCATCATCGGCATGCTCACCTGAAGTGATTCTCCTGGCGACACCACATGGGCTGGAGACCTAGTCTGTGACAGGGAACGACCGACGCGGTTCGCGCACCCGGAGTGGATCCGGGGCGGGAACCGCGTTGTCGTCACGGCGGGATCAGAAATAGTAGCCGAAGTTGATGTTGAAGCGGGTCTGACTGTCGTCGTCGGCATTGGCGCCGAGACGATCGCCGAACGTCGTTTCTCCGCCGACGAACTCATTGCCAGTGGAGAAGGCGAGGTCGGTGTAGATATACCATCCGCCATGCGCCCAGGCAGCGCCGAGAGTGATCAGCTGGCTGTCATTGAAGCCGCTTTCGTCTTTCAAGATGGAGCTGTATTCGACATAGGGGACGATATAGTCAAGCCAGGCGAGCTTCGGTGTTTCAAGGTAGTAGCTCAGGGAGATGGCCGGGATCATGCCCTTGGCCGCCACGGTGTTCGGGAAGTCATAGGCGCCGAACTGCACAAGGGTATCGGTTCCAAGTGGCTGAGCCGCATCCACGTCGTAATTGAAGTAGGTGAGCTGCGAGGCGAGCGTGAAATTGTCCCACTTGTTGACCATGTGCGCGGATATGGCCGAGTGGCTGCCGTCATCCTGCGGACCCTGGCTGTCGAGCTGGCCGTATTCGACAGAGAAGCCAAGCGCCGTATCGACCGCTGCGTCAGGAAACTTGTAGATGCCGCGGATGTTGACCTGGTTTCGCTCCTCGTAGCCATTGCCGCTCTCGTTCACCACGTCATACGAGTAGCGGGCACTGTCATTGGAGTTGCCGGCGTAGGTGCCTTCATCCGAGATGTAATAAGCGAGATCGAAGGTCCAGTCACCGAGTGGCTTGGTGTACTTGACACCGAGATCCATGTCATCGGACAGGCCGACATAGTAGTGCTGATCGAAGAACCAGCTTTGTGATACCCCATAAGCGCCAGGACCGAATGGGACGCGGTTCACGCCTACCTGCAGCTGGCTCTTGTCTTCGAAGTTGTAGCCCAACCAGCCGGTGTGCAGGAAGTTGTAGCCGTTGTAGAAGCGATACTCCAGTTTCCCGATGTAGGACCCATTCGTGTAGTCGGCGTTGATACGGAAGGTATCGAGGCTGAAATTGCCGTAGTCGTCCCAGGCTCGGGATGGCGCGCCGGTCTTGTCACCGTAATCGCCGACGGCATAGTTGGCGCGCATGGCGCCGCCGATCTTCAGTGAACCGAAACTATCGCCTTTGAACTCGATATCGGCGTCAGCGTGTGCCATGGCTTGGCTCAGCGGCACGCCGGCCAGTACAGCCCCGAATAGGAGTCCGCTGGCGGAGCGGCGCAACGTATGTGACTTATTAATCAATGTCTTCATGCTCTTAATCTCTAAATGGTATACAAAAATTCTCTTCACACAGGTCGGCGCAAGCCGACCTGTGACACACGGACCGCTACTTTACGAATACACAAGTGCAGGGCGCGAACTGATTGACCTTGTGCGAAACGCTACCCAGCATCAGGCCCTCGAAATCGCTCAGGCCGCGGCTGCCCATCACGATCATGTCGGCCTTTCTGTCGGTGGCGGCCTTGATGATCGCTTTGGCCGGATTGCCGGTCAGCACCTCCGTCTCGAACTGGTCACAACCGGTCTTTGCCATCAGTTGTTTGGCCGCATCGAGAACCTTATGGCCTATCTGTTCAAGTTCTGCGCGCGAGGCATGGACGGTGACCGAGGCTGCCCCCAGCACCAGCGTCTTGTTCTGATGCGGTGTCTGTGCGACGTGTATCAGATGTAGTTTGCCATCGAGTTTCGAGGCCAGCTCGCAGGCGAGTTGAAGCGCCTTTTTGGAGTGCTCCGAGCCATCGATCGCGACTAAAATGAGTCTACTCATCTTAACTCTCCCTTGTTGTCGTTATGTGGATTTACTGGATCCATGTCACTGGCTCCTCCGTTCAGCCATAAGCCCCTTGAAGAGACTGAGACACATCAGGACCAGTACTATCGCGAACGGGAATCCGGTTGCGATGGCCGCGGCTTGCAGCGAGGTCAGCCCCCCACCGAGCAGCAGGGCGATGGCGACCAGGCCTTCGAGGAGACACCAGAAGACACGCTGTGCGACGGGTGCTTCGATCTTGCCGCCGGCAGTGATGGTATCGACGACCAGCGAACCCGAGTCCGACGAGGTGACGAAGAACACAATGACCAGGATGACACCGAGTGCGGATGTCACCGTCGTCAGCGGCAGGGGTTCAAGCATCTTGTAAAGCGACAGCTCGGGCTGCCAGTTGGTCACGGTTTCGACCACGCCGGTGTATCCGGTTTCGATGAACTCACTCAGTGCCGTGCCACCGAAGGCGTTCATCCAGAGTACGCTGACCAGCGTCGGAACAATCAGTACGGCGAGGATGAATTCGCGCACGCTACGACCCTTGGAGATGCGCGCGATGAACATACCGACGAACGGCGACCAGGAGATCCACCAGGCCCAGTAGAAGGTCGTCCAGCCATGCAGGAAGTCGGTGTCTTCACGACCGATCCAGTTGCTCAAAGGTACCAGGTTTTCGAGATAGCTGCCCAGACCGCTGAAGAAGCCGGTAAGAACGTCCAGAGTATGACCGACGGCGATCACGAAGATGAGCAGTGTCAGCGCGAGCAGCATGTTGATTTCACTCAGGCGCTTGACGCCGGCCTCGAGACCGGCCACCACCGAAGTGAGCGCCATAGCGGTGATGCCGAGAATCAGCAGGACCTTCACCGTATCGGTAGCCGGCAGCCCGAACAGGTATTCAAGCCCGGCCGACGCCTGATTGGCACCGAGACCCAGCGAGGTGGCAAGGCCGAACAGTGTCGCGAACACGGCAAGGGTGTCGATCACATGACCAAACCAGCCCCACACGGCGTTGCCGAACAGCGGGTAGAAGGCCGAACGTATGGTCAGCGGCAGGCCTCGGCTGAAACAGAAGTAGGAGAGTGACAGCCCCACGACGGCGTAGATCGCCCAGGGATGCAGGCCCCAGTGAAAGATGGTTGCGGCCATGGCCAGGGAGCGTGCCGCTTCCTGGTCTTCGGTGCCGAGTCCGAGCGGCGGGTTCTGGAAGTGATAGACCGGCTCGAGCACACCGAAGAACATCAGACCGATGCCCATGCCGGCGGCGAACAGCATCGCGAACCAGCCCGAGTAAGAGAAATCAGGAGTTGCATCTTTGCCGCCAATGCGTATCTTGCCAAGCGGCGAGAGCGCGAGAAGAACGCAGAACAGCACAAAGATGTTGCCTGAGATCATGAACACCCAGTCAAAGGTAGACGTCAGCCACTTGCGCAAGTCGCCGAACATAGTCGCGGCACTGTCCTGAAAGATGAGGACAAATACCACAAAGGCGACAATCAGCAGGGCGGATATGCCGAAGACCGGGTTGTGAACATCCAACCCGATAATCTGGACATTGTCCTGCCCTACCTCATAGTCGATATTTTCCGCTTCATTCACCACATTCTCCTCTGGATAATATTTCTCTGGAATGCGCCCACTCACGACCCCTGTAGGGTGGGTGCGTTGTTTTCGTTGCCGCATCACAGGATCGACACACGGATGGGGCTGTAAAAAGCCTAGCGGTATCGTGGGATAACGAGGTTATCCGATGGCGACACAGAATTCCCACTGAGCGACACCGTAAGCTTTTGCCTAGGGTATAAGGTACCTTGCCACTGGGGTCAGAATCCGAAAGCTCGGTATTCCTGTTGCATGCGTCGCCAGGGAAACTCGGAATAATGCGCCCAGAATTTACTGCCTACGCGAAGTGAAGAAGTGTGTTTTTCGCCTTGCTTTCAATCGCTGAAATAATCCAGGGGCTCCACAACACTCTATATATTAAACACGAGCCCCAACGCAGGTCCGCTCCGGAATGAAATTCGTGTAATGCCGCACAGGGTCGCTCCCGACAAGTTGAGTGTCGCTTGCAGAGGGTTGACGAGTATCCCCGCTGGTTATCCTGACCCAGGACCGGTCGGTCCTCGGTTCGGCAACTGGAGAGATCGATGACCAGAGTCTATGTCGGCATCGGCAGCAATTACCAACGCGAGTTTCATATCCACGCGGCCGTGAGCGCGCTGCAACGCTATTATCGACGCGTCCGATGGTCATCGGTCTACGCCAGCGGTGCAGTCAACGGCTATTCCGGGGAGTTCCTCAATTTGGCGGTGGGCTTCGACACCACGGATTCCGTCGCCCAGGTCAGGAGGCGACTGGGTCGCATCGAGGCAGAATTTGGACGACGGCGCGACGGGACTACCAGCTTGCCTATTCCCCTAGATCTCGATCTGCTGCTTTTCGGCAGACGGCATGGCATGGTCGAGGGCATCCGCCTGCCGCGCAGTGACGTCGAGCGCTACGCCTTCGTGCTGCGACCGCTGGCCGAGATCGCGGGCAGCGAGCGCCACCCGGTGACCGGTGAAACCTTCCAGGCCATGTGGGCGCGGTTTCCACGCGAGGCGCAACCGTTGCGCCTCGTTGGCTGGCGGGAAATCCCGGATCGGACGAGGCCCTGGATGAGCCTGCCACAGGTCCTTGCTGGGGGTGGCGGAAGAGAGCCTGTCTCCCGGCTATAGCTGCCCGCTGCGGAGCCAAAGCAGCCTACGGGGTAAGCGCAAGACCACCTTCCGCGCCGAGTGTGAATTGCCGCCGCCAGCGGAATCTGTCACGCAGTCGCGCCAAGACAAGACCGCGTCGTGAGCGACAAAGCCAGCCGATGCCTTCACAGTAAGCTTGCCCGAAAGAGTCCCCCGTGCCTGCTGGGCGCAGGGGTGTGTGCACTTGAGGAGAGACGCATGTTCCAGCAGTCAGATCAGATCGCGGGTTTCGATGACGAGTTGTGGACGGCCATGCAGAACGAGGTCCGGCGCCAGGAAGAGCACATCGAGCTGATCGCGTCTGAGAACTACACCAGTCCGCGCGTGCTGGAGGCTCAAGGCTCGGTGCTCACCAACAAGTACGCCGAGGGCTATCCCGGCAAGCGCTACTATGGCGGTTGCGAATTCGTCGACGAGGCCGAGCGCCTGGCGATTCAGCGTGCTTGCGCGCTGTTCGGCGCGGACTATGCCAACGTGCAGCCGCATTCCGGCTCACAGGCCAATGCCGCCGTCTACATGGCGCTGCTGCAGCCGCACGACACTGTGCTCGGCATGAGCCTGGCCCATGGCGGTCACCTGACCCATGGCGCCAAGCCGAATTTTTCCGGCAAGATCTACAACGCAGTGCAGTACGGCCTCGATGAGTCGACCGGCGAGATCGACTATGCGCAGGTCGAGGCGCTGGCCCGTGAGCACCAGCCGAAGATGATCGTGGCCGGCTTCTCGGCCTATTCTCGGGTCGTCGACTGGCAGCGTTTCCGTGATATCGCCGACGAGGTCGGCGCCTATCTCTTTGTTGATATGGCGCATGTGGCGGGCCTGGTCGCGGCCGGCTGCTATCCGAACCCGGTGCCGATCGCCGATGTCGTCACCACCACCACGCACAAGACGCTGCGCGGGCCGCGCGGCGGTCTGATCCTGGCCCGTGCCAACGCGGAACTCACCAAAAAGCTGGACTCCACCGTGTTTCCCGGTATCCAGGGCGGCCCCCTGATGCATGTGATTGCCGCCAAGGCGGTGGCGCTGAAAGAGGCCATGTCAGAGGAGTTCCGCGGCTACCAGCGGCAGGTGCTGGAGAATGCCCGCGCGATGGCTGACGTGTTCCAGAAACGCGGCTACAAGGTCGTCTCGGGCGGCACCGACGATCACCTGTTCCTGGTCGACCTGGTCGAGCAGGGCCTGACCGGCAAGGAGGCGGATGCCGCGCTTGGCCGGGCGCACATCACGGTCAACAAGAACGCCGTGCCGAACGATCCGCAGTCACCCTTCGTCACCAGCGGCATCCGGGTGGGTACGCCCGCGGTGACAACCCGCGGCTGCGGCATTGCCGAGGCCGATGCGCTGGCGGGTTGGATGTGTGATGTGCTTGACAACATCGCCGACGAGGCGGTGATCGAGCGTGTGCGCGGGCAGGTCATCGACCTGTGCCGGCGGTTCCCGGTCTATGGCTGAGCCGGCGCACATCCTCACTGAGGCGCGCCCGGCATCGACAGCTGGAGTCGGCAAGATGGCAATCAGTGTTTTCGATCTCCTGAAGATCGGCATCGGCCCTTCGAGCTCACACACCGTGGGACCGATGCGTGCCGCGCGGCAGTTCGTCACCGGTCTCGAACGTGACGGCAAGCTCGATGCCTGTGGCAGTGTCCGGGTGGAGCTGTTCGGCTCGCTGGGCGCGACCGGCAAAGGGCACGGTTCGGACAAGGCGGTGTTGCTGGGGCTCGAGGGCGAGGATCCGGAGACGGTCGATACCGATGCGGTGGCAGACCGTCTCGCGGCGATTCGTTCGAGCGGCGAACTGCGCCTGCTCGGCAAGCACCCGTTGCCCTTTGTCGAGAGCATTCACCTGATCATGCACCGGCGCAAGTCGCTGCCCTACCACCCCAACGGGATGCGCTTCGAAGCCTACAATGCAGCCAAGCAACTGTTAAGCAGTCGCGTCTACTACTCGGTCGGCGGCGGCTTTGTGGTCAATGAGGCGGCGGCCGGCGCCGACCTGCTGAAGGTCGACGATACACCGCTGCCGTTTCCCTTCAGAACAGGCACCGAGCTGCTTGCGCTGTGCGAGGAGACCGGTCTGCCGATCAGCGGCATCATGCTCGAGAACGAGAAGGTCTGGCGCAGCGAGGCCGAGATCCGCGAGAGCCTGCTCAACATCTGGGCGGTGATGCAGGCCTGCGTCCAGCGTGGCTGTCGCACCGAGGGGGTGCTGCCGGGCAATATGCGGGTCAAGCGCCGCGCGGCCGAGCTTTACAACAAGCTGAACGCCAGGCCGGAGGCGGCGCTGAGAGATCCCCTGACCGTGCTCGACTGGGTCAACCTGTACGCACTGGCGGTCAACGAGGAAAACGCGGCCGGCGGACGGGTCGTCACCGCGCCGACCAACGGTGCGGCCGGCATCATACCGGCCGTGCTGCACTATTATGATCGCTTCGTCTCCACCTCGAGCGATGAGGGTGTGGTCCGTTTCCTGCTGACCGCGGCCGCAATCGGCATCCTGTACAAGGAGAATGCCTCCATCTCGGGCGCCGAGGTGGGCTGCCAGGGCGAGGTCGGTGTGGCCTGCTCCATGGCCTCGGGCGCGCTGGCCGAGGTGCTCGGCGGTACCCCCGAGCAGGTCGAGAATGCCGCCGAGATCGGCATGGAACACAACCTGGGCCTGACCTGCGATCCGGTCGGTGGCCTGGTGCAGGTGCCGTGCATCGAGCGCAACGCGATGGCCTCCATCAAGGCGATCAACGCCGCCCGCATCGCGCTGCGCGGCGACGGCAAGCACTTCGTGTCACTCGACAAGGTCATCAAGACCATGCGCGACACCGGCGCCGACATGAAGACCAAGTACAAGGAGACCGCGCGCGGCGGTTTGGCGGTCAATGTGATCGAGTGTTGATGCGGGAGGTTGATGTGATGGCGATGAATGAATCGGCTCTACGTGCGAGCGGCGGCTGCCTGTGCGGGGCGGTGCGCTACCAGGTCACGGGACCGCTGCGCGACGTGGTGGCCTGTCACTGCAGCCAGTGCCGCCGTACCAGCGGACACTTCGTCGCCGCCACGGCGGCGCGCAGCATCGATGTGGTACTGCTCGAGGACAAAGGCCTGCAATGGTACACCTCGTCGAACAACACGCGACGCGGGTTTTGCAATCAGTGCGGTTCGAGCCTGTTCTGGGAGCCGGCCGAAGGCGGACATATCAGCATCATGGCCGGCAGCCTGGACGGTGCGACCGGTCTGGTGACGGCGGCCCATATCTGCGTGGAGACCGCCGGAGACTACTACCGTATCGATGACGACGTACTGCAGATAGAAGGCGATGACCACGGCGTAGCCATCCCCGAAGCCCTGACGAGTGATCCATCATGAGTAAGTATTCGATTTTCAGCCTGGCGCGCAATGCCCTCAGCTACCACGAGAACTGGTCACGCGCCTGGCGCAGCCCGGAGCCCAGGTCGCACTACGACGTCGTCATCGTCGGCGCCGGCGGCCACGGCCTGGCCACCGCTTACTACCTGGCGAAAGAGCACGGCATCACCAATGTCGCGGTGCTGGAGAAGGGCTGGCTCGGTGGCGGCAACACCGCGCGCAACACGACCATCGTACGTTCCAACTACCTGTGGGACGAGGCCGCGCACCTGTACGAAAAGTCCCTGAAGCTGTGGGAGGGACTGTCGCAAGAGCTCAACTACAACCTGATGTTCAGCCAGCGCGGAGTCTACAACCTCGGCCATACCCTGCAGGACATGCGCGACATCGAGCGGCGGGTCAACGCCAACCGGCTCAACGGCGTCGACGGCGAGGTGGTATACGCCGCTGAACTCAAACGGCGCATGCCCTTTCTGAACACCTCGAAGAGCGCGCGCTATCCGATACTCGGTGCCTCGTTCCAACCGCGTGGCGGCGTTGCGCGGCACGATGCCGTGGCCTGGGGTTTCGCACGCGCGGCCGATGCGCACGGTGTCGATATCATCCAGAAGTGCGAAGTGACCGGGATTCGGCGCGAAAACGGCCGCGTGGTCGGTGTCGAGACCAGCCGTGGTTACATCGGTGCAGGCAAGGTCGGCATCGTGGTGGCCGGCAATTCGAGCGTGCTCGCCGATATGGCCGGCTTCCGCATGCCGATCGAGAGCCACCCGCTGCAGGCGCTGGTGTCCGAGCCGATCAAGCCGATCCTGGACACGGTGGTGATGTCCAATGCCGTGCACGGCTATATCAGCCAGGCAGACAAGGGCGATCTGGTCATCGGCGCGGGCATCGACGGTTACAACGGATACGGTCAGCGCGGCAGCTACTCGGTGATCGAGGGCACCATCGCCGCGATCAAGGAGCTGTTCCCGATATTCAGCCGGGTGCGCATGAACCGGCAATGGGGCGGTATCGTCGACACCACGCCGGATGCCTGCCCGATCATCGGCAAGACGCCGGTCGAAAACCTGTTCATCAACTGCGGTTGGGGTACCGGCGGCTTCAAGGCGACACCCGGTTCCGGCTGGGTCTTCGCCCACACCCTGGCCCGTGGCGAACCACACCAACTGAATGCCCCCTTCGCGCTGGACCGGTTCGTCACCGGACACCTGATCGACGAGCATGGGGCCGCCGGTGTGGCGCACTAACCGATTAAGGAGATGCTGAGATGCTGCAGATAGTATGTCCCTGGTGCGGGGCCCGCGACGAGAGCGAATTTACCTGTGGTGGTGAGGCGCACATCGTACGTCCCAAGGATCCCGATGCGCTGAGCGACGCCGAATGGGCCGATTACCTGTTCATGCGCACCAATCCGCGCGGCGCCCATCGTGAACAGTGGAACCACGCCCATGGCTGCCGGCGCTGGTTCAACGTCGTGCGCGATACCGTCAGCTACCAGATCAGCGCCGTATACCAGGTCGGCGAACAAGCCCCCGGAGAAGAGCAGTGAGCCAACAGCGACGCCTTGATAGCGGAGGCCGGATCAACCGAGAGGGGCCGGTCAGTTTTCAGTTCAACGGCAAAACCTACCAGGGCTTCAAGGGCGACACGCTCGCCTCGGCGCTGCTGGCCAACGGGGTTGACGTCGTCGCTCGCAGCTGGAAGTACCATCGCCCGCGCGGCGTGATCGGCCACGGCGCCGAAGAACCGAATGCGCTGGTGCAGTGGGACAGCGGGGCCGAAACGGTGCCCAACGCACGCGCCACGCAGGTCGAGCTGTTCGACGGCCTGGCTGCCTCCAGTGTGAACTGCTGGCCGAGCGTGGACCTCGACCTGTGGTCTGTCACCAGCCGCTTTGCGCAGCTGTTGCCGGCCGGTTTCTACTACAAGACCTTCATGTGGCCGCGCTCCTTCTGGCACAAGTACGAAACGGTCATCCGCCGCGCCTCCGGCTTCGGCGTGTCGCCGCGCGAGCCCGATCCCGACGACTACGTCAAGCGCAACACGCACTGTGATGTGCTGGTGGTCGGTGCCGGGCCGGCCGGCCTCACCGCGGCGCTGTCGGCGGCCGGGTTCGTCGCGGTCGACCACGTCCACG
>JBNKYJ010000011.1:0-21209 GCA_050300835.1 Sedimenticolaceae bacterium | reverse complement strand
TCGCCGCCCTGGTGCAACAGGGCTACAATCGCATTCCCGTCGTGTGTGAGGTTCTGGCCGACCTCGATACACCCCTGAGTGTCTATCTCAAGCTGGCCCATGGGCCCTACTCCTATCTGTTCGAATCGGTGCAGGGGGGGGAGAAGTGGGGGCGCTACTCCATTATCGGCCTGCCCTGCCGTACCCATGTGCGTATCAGCGGCCACCAGGTCGAGGTGCGCACCGACGGCGAGCCGGTCGAAACGGAGACCGTCGAGGATCCGCTGGTCTGGGTGGAGCAGTTCCAGCAGCGCTACAAGGCGGCGGAGGTGGAGGGCCTGCCCCGTTTCAACGGCGGCCTGGTCGGCTACTTCGGCTACGACATCATTCGCTACATCGAGCCCAAACTGGCGCACTGCCCCAACCCCGACCTGCTGGGAACCCCGGACATCCTGTTGATGGTCTCGGACGAGGTGGTGGTGTTCGACAACCTGAGTGGACGCATGTACGTCATCGTGCATGTGAACCCGGAGGAGGGCGGCACCCTGGAGTCGGCCGACAAGCGCATCCGCGAGCTGATCCGGGCCATGTGCGAGCCGTCTCCCCGAACCCCCGCCAAGCCGGCGCGGCAGATCGACGAATCCGACTTCGTCTCCGGTTTCACCGAGACCGGATACAAACAGGCGGTGGAGCGGATCAAGGAGTACATCCTGGAGGGCGACTGCATGCAGGTGGTGGTCTCCCAGCGCCTCTCGATCCCCTTCCAGGCGCCGCCGCTCGATCTCTACCGGGCCCTGCGCGGACTCAATCCCTCGCCCTACATGTACTTCCTCGACCTGGAGGATTTTCACATCGTCGGCTCCTCGCCGGAGATCCTGACCCGGTTGGAGGACGGCGTGATCACGGTGCGGCCCATCGCCGGCACCCGCCGCCGCGGCTATACGGAGGAGGAGGACCGGGCGCTGGAGGCGGAGCTGCTGGCCGATCCCAAGGAGCTGGCGGAGCACCTGATGTTGATCGACCTGGGCCGCAACGACACCGGTCGGGTGGCCAAGATCGGTAGCGTGAAACTGACCGACAAGATGATCGTGGAGCGTTACTCTCATGTCATGCATATCGTCTCCAACGTCACCGGCGAGCTGTGCGACGGCATGAGCGCCATCGACGTGTTGCGCGCCACCTTTCCCGCCGGCACCGTCAGCGGCGCGCCGAAGATCCGTGCCATGGAGATCATCGACGAGCTGGAACCGGTCAAGCGCGGCGTCTACTCCGGCGCCGTCGGCTACCTCTCCTGGAACGGCAACATGGATACCGCCATCGCCATCCGCACCGCGGTGATCAAGGACAAGATCCTGCACATCCAGGCCGGCGCCGGCATCGTCGCCGACTCCATCCCCGAGCTGGAGTGGAAGGAGACCATGAACAAGGGGCGTGCGGTGTTCCGTGCGGTGGCCATGGCTGAGGCGGGGCTCGATCGTCACGCCTGTGACGGGGAGGACGCGGCATGCTCCTGATGATCGACAATTACGACTCCTTCACCTACAACCTGGTGCAGTACCTGGGCGAGCTGGGCGTGGAGGTCAAGGTGGTGCGCAACGACGAGATCGGTGCGGCCGACATCGCGGAGATAAGGCCTGACCAGATCGTCATCTCTCCCGGTCCCTGCACCCCCAACGAGGCGGGTATCTCGGTGGAGACGATTCGTGCTTATGCCGGGCGTATCCCGATTCTCGGTGTCTGTCTCGGCCACCAGTCGATTGGCCAGGCCTTCGGTGGTCGTATCGTCCACGCCCGCGAAGTGATGCACGGCAAGACTTCGCCCATTCATCACGCCGATACCGGTGTCTTCAGCGGTCTGGAGAATCCGTTCGAGGCGACCCGCTATCACTCGCTGGTGATCGAGCGGGAGAGCCTGCCCGATTGTCTGGAGATCACCGCCTGGACCGAGCGGGCCGGCGAGCTGGACGAGATCATGGGTGTGCGCCACAAGGAGCTGGCGGTGCAGGGCGTGCAGTTTCACCCGGAATCGATCCTGACCCGACACGGACACGACCTGCTGCGCAACTTCGTCGAGGGGCGGTAGGGTATGATTGGTCCACAGATAAGGTGGATTTGTTATATAACGCAAAGGACGCAAAGAAGCGCCATGTGCGCAAAGACTTTTATTGAATAATAGGCTCAGCGTACTTTGCGCTTCTTTGCGATCTTTGCGTTATAAAAATATTCACGCTCACTTACGGGCCAACAGAGGGGGGGTTACCCGTGGACATGCAACAAGCCATCAACAAGGTGCTGGCGCGACAGGATCTGACCGGTGAGGAGATGACCTCGGTCATGCAGACCATCATGACCGGCGGTGCCACGCCGGCCCAGATCGGTGGTTTTCTGGTCGGCCTGCGCATGAAGGGGGAGACGGTGAGCGAGATCGCCGCCGCCGCCTCGGTGATGCGTGAGCTGGCCTCCGGCGTGGCCATCGGCGACCTGGTCAACACGGTGGATATCGTCGGCACCGGTGGTGACGCCTCCGGGACCTTCAATGTCTCCACCGCGAGCATGTTCGTCGCCGCCGCCGCCGGCTGCCACGTGGCCAAACACGGCAACCGTTCCGTCTCCTCCAAGTCGGGCAGCGCCGATGCCCTGGAGGCGGCCGGCATCCGGCTCGATCTCACGCCGCAGCAGGTCGAACAGTGCGTGCGGGAAGTCGGGGTCGGTTTCATGTTCGCTCCCGGCCATCACAGCGCCATGAAGCATGCGATCGGTCCGCGCAGGGAGATGGGCGTGCGTACCATCTTCAACGTGCTCGGTCCCCTGACCAATCCCGCCGGGGTGCCCAACCAGGTGTTGGGCGTGTTCAGCTCGGAACTGCTGGAGCCCCTGGCCGAAGTGCTGCAACGGCTCGGCAGTCGCCACGTGATGGTGGTCCACTCCCGTGACGGGCTCGACGAGATCAGCATCGGAGATGCCACCGACGTGGCGGAGCTCAAGGACGGTCAGATCAGTCGTTACTCCATTCGGCCGGAGGATTTCGGTCTCGAGCGGGTCGCGCTGGACGCCCTTCTGGTCGAGGACTCGGCTCAGAGCCTCGAAATCATCCGTGGAGTACTCGAGGACCGGCCGGGTCCGGCACGCGATATCGTGGTACTGAATGCGGGGGCCGGTATCTACTGTGCCGGCCTCGCCGATACGCTGAAGGCAGGTATCGAAAAGGCGGATCGGGCGATCGCCAGCGGCGAGGCGCGCAACCGACTCGACCGGCTGGTGGTATTGACTCAGAGCTTCGAGTGATATGAGCGATACCCCCGATATCCTGAAGAAGATCGTACGGCGCAAGCTGGAAGAGATCGCCGAACGTCTGCAGAGACGCCCTCTGGAACAGCTGCAGCGCGATATCGATGACGCATCGCTGCCGCGTGGATTCGCTGCCGCCATCGACGCCAAGATCGAGGCGGGAGAGGCCGGTGTCATCGCCGAGATCAAGCGGGCCTCTCCCAGCAAGGGGGTGTTACGGGCCGATTTCAAACCTGCCGAGATCGCCCGCAGCTACGCCGATGGCGGAGCCGCCTGCCTCTCGGTGCTGACCGACATCGATTTCTTTCAGGGCAGTGATGTCTACCTGCGCCAGGCTCGGGGTGCCTGTCAGCTGCCCGTGATCCGTAAGGACTTCATTATCGATCCCTACCAGGTCTACGAAGCGCGGGCCATCGGCGCCGACTGTATTCTGCTCATCGTCGCCTGCCTCGAGGACCGACAGCTCTGCGAACTCAACGAACTGGCCCACCACCTGGGCATGGACGTCCTGATCGAGGTGCACGACGGTGAGGAACTCGAACGCGCCCTGCAGGTGGAGAACCGGCTGATCGGCATCAACAACCGCGACCTGCGGACCTTCGAGGTTTCGCTCGACACCACCCTGTCACTGCTCTCACGGATACCGGAGGAGCGTATCGTGGTGACCGAAAGCGGCATTCTGAGGCGTGAGGATGTGGCCCTGATGCGGGAGAACGGTGTGAACGCTTTTCTTGTCGGCGAGGCCTTCATGCGGGCGGAGGATCCGGGTGCCAGGCTGGCGGAGTTGTTCGGCTAAATACGCGAATGTGAGCGTTCCAGCGAAAATTGGCGTCAAGCGCCAAATCTTGGGCTGAATAAGGATGGGCTTGATCGAGGCGTAGGGTGCGGCTTGCCGCACCGAGAGGCAGTTCATCGAACCACATAAGTTGCGGCAATCCGCACCCTACGTACAGGTCCGGAATAATCGCGGAAATCTATTTGCGTTAATTTGCGGACTGAAAAAAGCCTGCGTCGGTGACGGTCTTGCTCAGCGGGTGCCGAACACCACGATGGTCTTGCCCTTGACGCTGATCAGCCCCTGCTCTTCCAGATTCTTCAGCACCCGTCCCGCCATCTCGCGGGAACAACCGACGATACGTCCGATCTCCTGACGCGTGATGCGGATCTGCATGCCGTCGGGATGGGTCATGGCATCCGGCTCCTTGCACAGGTCGAGCAGGGTGCGGGCGATGCGCCCTGTAACGTCGAAGAAGGCCAGGTGACCGACTTTGCTGCTGGTCTGCGACAGCCGCTGGGAGAGCTGGGCGCCCATGGCGTAGAGGATATCCTTGGTGTACTCCTTCAGGTCGTGATCGAACAGCTGTTCGAGCCGCTGATAGCTGATCTCCGCGATCTGACAGGGGGTGCGGGTGCGCACCATCACACTGCGCTTGGGCTCCGGGATGAAGAGTCCCATCTCACCGATGAACTGCCCCTTGTTGAGGTAGGTGAGGATGATCTCGCGGCCATCCTCGTCCTCGATGTAGACGGCGACCGATCCCTCCGTCAGGTAGTAGAGGATATCCGCCGGATCACCGATATGGATGATCTCCGTATTTTTCGGATAACGGCGACGGTGGCAGAAGGAGAGAAAACGCTGAAGGTACTCAGGTTCCTGCGGTGGCGGTTTTATGATCGACATGATCCTTTGACTCTTGGAATGCAGAGTGCGGGATGGCCTTGGGCATATTGCCGTCTCGGGGCAGGATACGCCCCCCCTGGAAATAGCATAAGCGCCACCACCTTTCCTCTTGGTTCAGTTATTATAAGCGCCGTAAAGAGTTCACGATTAAGTTTAGCAACCCTTTTCAACTTGTCGAATTAGCGACTATCTGCAAAACGTATAATCGCGTAGTGTAACAAACAAAGCGGGGCTGATGAATTCGGCCCTATGACAAATAAACGCACTCTGTTGACGACCTATGAACTGGGTCTCAGTGAGAGACCACCGGAGCGACCGATGAAAGCACGTGTCAAGTGGGTAGAGGAGGCCGCCATGATGGGGGAGGCGGGCAGCGGCCATGCCGTGATCATGGACGGTCCGCCGGATCACGGAGGGCGCAACCTCGGCGTCAGGCCGATGGAGATGCTGCTGCTGGGCATGGGGGGGTGTACCGAATTCGATGTCCTCTCGATCCTCAAGAAGGCGCGTCAGCAGGTCACCGGCTGTGTGGTCGAGCTGGAGGCCGAACGGGCCGAGAAGGAGCCCAAGGTCTTCACTCGTATCCACGCCCATTTCATCGTCAGCGGCCGCGATCTGAGCGAGAAGCATGTGGCGCGGGCGATTTCACTGAGTGCGGAGAAGTACTGCTCCGCTTCCATCATGCTGGGCAAGACGGCTGAAATCACTCACGATTACGAGATCCGCGATGAGTGAAGCGGCGGCGTTCGATACGCTGGTCAGCGAGTTCTACCGGGTCTGGTTCCGCTACCATCCGGTGGCGGCCATCTATGCCGGGGTGCCGGGCTATGAGGGGTTGATGAATCCGGACGGGGACGACGACGTCGGCGCCCTGTCCCATCTGCTGAGCAATCTTTTGGGATGCCTGAAGGAGCTCGACTACGATGCCCTCGACCCCGACCGCCAGCTCGATCTGCAGCTGATCTACGGATCGGTCATGATCGAGCACCGTACCCTGCTGGAGCATGACTGGCGGCACCGGGATCCGGCCAAGTACCTGCCGCTGAGAATGTTGCAGGAACTGGTGGTGCGCCAGCCCGAGCGTCTCTGTGACGCCCTGATGGGGATTCTCGAGAAGACACCCAACTATATGCGTGACGCGCGCGGTCGTCTGGGCGAGCTGCCGGGACTGGTCTCGACCCTGTGGCTGGCGGATGCCCTGGAGCTGGCCGAGCGGGGGGTGCCCTGGCTCAAACGGTTGGGACGCGATTTGCCGCAAACCCGCGAGTGCTGCTCCGACATGGGACGTCTGCAGAGCCTCGCCAGTCAGGCGGCCGAGGCCATCGAGGACTACAAGGTCAGGCTGATCAACGATCTGGCGCCCAGCGCCAACGGCACCGCCGATTGCGGCCGGGAGCTGCTCGACTGGCTGCTCAAACATAGGGATCAGCTCGATCTCTCCACCGACGAGGCACTGGTCTACGCTCGGAATCGTCTGCGCCAGACCTACAGCGAACTGGAGCAGCAGGGCATGAGCCTGCAGCAGCTGAGAGCGGGGGATGGCGAGAAGCTCTCGGGCGACAGCCGGCTGCAGGCCTATCATCGTGAAGCCGCCAGGCTGAAGGGTTTTCTCGAACAGCAGGACCTGCTGCCGCTGATCGAGCAACTCCTGGAGTTCCAGGTCACCGACAGCTGTTTTCGTCAGCCCGACTGCGGCAGCTACCTGCGCAGCGAAAGCGGCGGCATCTTCCTGGTGCCGCACGAGCAGCAGGTGGGCGGTGGCGAGACGCTCTCCGGAATCCGCATGCGCATCCTCTACGGTGCCTGGGCCGGGCGTCACTACCTGGCCTGGGCGGGTGGTGTTCCGGCCCACAGCCTGGTGCGTCAGATCAATCCCTCGGCGGCCTTCAAACGGGGTTGGGCTCACTATATGAGTCGGGTGCTGGAGTCGCGCGGTTTCTTCAGTGAGGAGGATCGGCTGGTACTCGCTCAGCGGCGGCTGGCGCTGGCGGAGCAGGCGGTGGTCGATCTCGAGTTCCATGCCGGCGAGATCGACAGCCGGCAGGCCCTGGAGCGTCTGAAGTCCCTCTCCGACATCCCCTGCTGGGCGGAGGTGAGTATGACCGCCATCTCCCGCCGTCCTACCGACGCCTTCATGGCTCTGCTGGGGGCCGACCTGATCGAGCAACTCGGCAGCAGATGCCTCGAGCAGGAGCCCTCCATGAACCTGAAGGAGTATCACGAGCGGCTCTTGGCCACGGGACCGGTGGCGCTGCCGTTGGTGGTGCAGCGGGCGTTCGGGCAGGCGCAGTGGCAGGCGACGATCGAGCAGGTATTGTCATGAGCCGGCCCGGGTCGCATTTGGGACTGCGTCACGTGGCCCTCAATGTGCGGGATATGGCGGCCAGCGAGCGCTTCTATGTGGAGCTGCTGGGCATGACGGTGGAGTGGCGGCCCGATCCGGACAATCTCTATCTCACCTCGGGACCCGACAACCTGGCCCTGCACAAGGCGCCGGCAGGCGCGCTCGACGAGGCCGCCCAGCGCCTCGACCACATCGGTTTCTTTCTTGCCACCCCGGAAGCGGTGGATCAGTGGTTCGCCTTCCTTCAGGCCGCAGGGGTGCGCATGCGCAACGACCCCCGTACCCACCGGGATGGCGCGCGCAGTTTCTACTGCTACGATCCCGACGGTACCGTGGTTCAGATCATCTACCATCCGCCGGTGGCGGCCTTCGAGGCGGGCAGGGGCTGAAGCCTGCGGAAGGATCATCCGAGGGATTTCGGTGGGGCCCTGCCCCAGCGATCGCTGGCAAAATCGGGACGGTGCCAGTATTCAGAGCAGAAACAGCGTGGCCAGGCCGAGAAAGGCGAGGAAGCCGACCACGTCGGTGACGGTGGTCAACAGCACGCCGCCGGCCAGGGCCGGGTCGATGCCGAGCTTCTGCAGCAGCAGGGGCAGCGCCGCACCCGCCAGGGCGGCGAAGATCAGGTTGATGGTGATGGCGGCGGCGATGAGCAGGGCGATGTGGGTGTCCTGGAACCAGATGCCGGCGATGACGCCGACCACCACCGCCCAGATGATGCTGTTGATGCCCCCCACCGCCAGTTCCTTGATCACCAGCCAGCGTGAGTTGTTGGCCGAGAGCTGGCCCAGGGCAATACCGCGGATGGCCAGGGTCAGGGTCTGGGTGCCGGCGATGCCGCCCATGCTGGCGACGATCGGCATCAGTACCGCCAGGGCGACGATCTGATCGATGGTCGATTCGAACTGGCGGATGACCCAGGAGGCGAGAAAGGCCGTAAGCAGGTTGATGCCGAGCCAGAGCGCCCGGCGCTGGGCGCTGATCAGCACCGGCGCGAACATGTCCTCGTCCTCACTCAGACCGGCGCGGCCCATGAACTGGTGCTCGCCCTCCTCGCGGATGACGTCGACCACGTCGTCGATGGTGATACGGCCGAGCAGCCGGCCCTGTTCATCCACCACCGGGGCCGACAGCAGGTCGTGCTGTTCGAAGCGGTTGGCCACCTCGCGTTCGCCCCAGTCGGCGGGGATCGGTTGGATATCCAGGGACATCACCTCCGCCACGCTCTCGTCCGGGTCGTGGGTCAGCACGCGGCTGAGGGAGAGGGCGCCGAGATAGAAGCCGTCGCGGTTGACCACGAACAGCTTGTCGGTGTCCTTCGGTACCTTGTCGCCCAGCCGTCGCAGGTAGCGCATCACCACATCGAGGCTGACCTCGGCGCGTACCGTCACCGTGTCCAGATTCATCAGGCCGCCGGCGCTGTCCTCCGGATAGGGCAGTACCGCTTCCAGGCGTTCCCGGTTCTGGTGATCGAGGGAGTCGATGACTTCCCAGGTGATGTGGCGCGGCAGCTCCTTGACCAGATCGGCCAGGTCGTCGATCTCCAGGCCTTCGGTGGCGGCGACGATATCGGCCAGGTCCATCTCCTGCAGCAGGCTGTCACGGACGTCCTCGGTGACCTCCAGCAACACCTCGCCGGCGGCGTGCTCGTCGAGCAGTTCCCAGACCACCTTGCGCTGGGTCAGCGGCAGTGATTCGAGCAGATGGGCGATCTCCGCCGGTCGCAGGGCGTTGAGCATGCGCGTTGCCAGCGTCAGGGTGCCGCCGTCCAGCAGATCCCGCACCGCCTGCAGTCGGTTATCGTCCGAATTGTGCGGCAGGCTGATCGACATGGAGAGACCTCTTGGCTGATAACCGGCAGTGTAACAGGGGGCCGCTGGAGCGTGAAGCTGGCGCGATTATTTCCCTGTGCGGAGTACTCTTTTTACCCCAATACATAGGGTTGCACTGAATTGTTAATGTGTGGCGAAGGTCGGTTGCCGAGGTGCTGCCGTGTGGGGGTGGGGCATCAGTTGCGGATGAAAATCTCCTCGAAGAGCAGGTCCGAGTCTTCATGATCCTCCAGTTGCTTGAAGAAGGTCTCGGTCCGTTTCTGCAGGTCGGCAAGGCTGCTGCGTCGTATCACTTCACGGGTCTCCAGCAGGGCGCTCGGATGCATGCTCATCTCACGCAGTCCCATGCCGAGCAGCAGCTGGACGTAGCGGGGATCGCCCGCCATCTCGCCGCACATGCTGACCGGAATACCGGCCTGGTCGGCGGCATTGATGGTGTTCTGGATCAGGTAGAGCACCGCCGGATGCAGAGGATCGAAGAGGAAATTGACCTCCTCGTCCATACGGTCGACCGCGAGGGTGTACTGGATCAGGTCGTTGGTGCCGATGGACAGGAAGTCGAGTCTGCTGGCGAAGGCCTTGGCGGCGATGGCGGCGGAGGGGATCTCGATCATGCCCCCGATCGGGATCAGCGGATCGTAACGCAGGTGCTGTCGGCTCAACTCTGCCTTGGTCTGTTCGATCAGGGTGATTACCTCATGCAGTTCCGGCAGGCTGGAGAGCATCGGAATCATCAGGCGCACCGGTCCTTCGGCGGAGGCGCGCAGGATGGCGCGCAGCTGGGGCAGAAACAGGTCGGGTTCCTTCAGGCAGAGCCGAATGGCGCGCAGGCCGAGCGCGGGATTGACCGCGGGCAGGCAGCTGGTCTCGGTGATGTTGCCGGTGGTCTTGTCGACCCCCAGGTCGAGCGTGCGGATGGTGATCGGCTTGCCTTTGAGTCCGCGCACGGCCGAGAGATAGACATCGAGCTGCTCCTCTTCGTCGGGCGGCTCGGTCCGGTTCATGTAGAGAAACTCGGTGCGGAACAGTCCGACGCCGTCCGCCCGGTTCTCGAGGGTGGTCTCGATGTCTTCCGGTAGCTCGATGTTGGCGTGGAGATAGACGTGATAACCGTCGGTGGTCATGGTCGGCAGATCGACCTGACGCCTGAGATCGGCCTCCCGCAGGGCGCGGGCGGCGATGCGTTCCTGGTAGTGCTGCAGGATGCGCGGTGTGGGATCGGCCAGCACCACGCCCTGGGCGCCATCCACGATGAGGGTCTCACCCTGGCGTAGCAGGGTAGTGGCCTGATGGATACCGACCACCGCTGGTATGCCCAGGCTGCGGGCAAGAATGGCGGTGTGGGAGAGGGGGCCGCCGAACTCGGTGACGAAGGCGGCGATACCCTGGTTCTTCATCACGATGGTCTCGGCCGGCGTCAGGTCGCGGGCGACCACCACGCGTCCGCTCAGATCGTCGTTATGGGTAGGTTCGCCCCCGGCGAGCACGAACTGGATCTGATTGACCACATGCTCCACGTCGTCTTTGCGCGTGCGCAGGTAGGGGTCGTCCATCTGATCGAACACCCGTACCAGTTCTTCGCGACGCACCTGCAGTGCCCACTCGGCGCTGAAACGGTTTTCGCGAATCAGGTTGATGGTGGCCTGGCTGATGGCGGCATCCTCCAGCATCAGCAGGTGGGTGTCGATGAATTCGGAGATATCGGGCGCGGTATCTCCGGGGATCTGTTCGCGCACGCTGCGCAGGTGGCCGGTGGTGGTCTCCAGAGCGGCCAGGAAGCGTTGTATCTCCTGCTGGATCATCTCCTCGGCGATCTCGCGCACACGGATCTCTGAGACACCATGGTGCAGCAGATAGGCGTCACCAATCGCGACTTCGCGGGTGGTGTTGATGCCTATGCCCTGGCAGGAGAGGGTCACTGCTCTTCTCCGAAACGGTTTTCGATCAGCGCCACGATGGCCGCCATCGCTTCGGCTTCGTCACCGCCGTTGATCTCGAGTTCGAGTTGCGTGCCCTGATTGGCCGCCAGCATCATCACGCCCATGATGCTCTTGCCGTTGACGCGCTGGCCGTTGCGCAGCAGGTAGACGTTGCTTTGGAAGCTGCTGGCACAGCTGACCAGCTTGGCGGCGGCGCGTGCGTGCAGGCCGAGTTTGTTGATGATTTCTATCTCGCGATTCAGCATGAGCTCAGGCGTGCTCCGTCTGGGTACAGCAGAAGATGCCCTCTTTGCCGCCGCTGATCGCTTTCTCGGTCAGGGCGCCGAGGTTGAGGCTGGCGTAGTTGAGCGTGCGGATCAGCATCGGCAGATTGACACCCGAGATCACGTTCACATGGCCGGGTTGCATCAGGCCGAAGGCGATATTGCTGGGTGTCGAGCCGTACATGTCGGTCAGCACCAGTACGCCGTCGCCCCGGTCGATCTGATCCAGCAGGGAGAGGGCTTGTCGCGACAGCTCCTCGGTATTGGCGTCGATCGTCACCGACAGCGCCTTGGCTGCGAGAGGCATGTCGCCGAGCATACGTTTGGCGGTGCGCAACAGGGTTTCGCCAATACGGTCGTGGGTGACGATGAGCAGGCCCACGCTCATGAAAGCTCCCGATGCCGGCTCATGACCTGCATCCCCTGCGCCATGAAGTGCTGGGTCAGGCGATCGACCAGGTAGACGGAGCGGTGCTGACCGCCGGTGCAGCCGATGGCGATGGTCAGATAGCTGCGGCCGTCGGCCTCGAAGGTGGGGATCCAGTGTTCGAAGAAGCGCGTCAGATCGTTCAGCATGTCGTGAGTGGCGGGGTGGCTGTCGAGGAAATCGGCGACAGGTTTTTCCAGTCCGCTGTGGGGGCGCAGGGCCGCCTGCCAATGGGGATTGGGCAGGCAGCGCACGTCGAACACGAAGTCGGCGTCGCGCGGCACACCGTGCTTGAAGCCAAAGGATTCGAACAGCACCGAGGCCCGGGTGGTGTTGCCACCCAGCCGGTTGTGGATCAGATCGCGCAGTTCGTGCAGGTTGGTGTGTGAGGTGTCGATGCGCAGATCGGCCGAAGTGCTGAGTGGCTCGAGCAGCAGGCGTTCATGTTGGATCGCCTCGTCGAGGGAGCGCTCGCCGTCGCTCAAGGGGTGTTTACGGCGGGTTTCGCTGAAGCGCTTGATCAGGGTCTCGTTTTGCGCATCGAGGAAGAGGACGTTGACGTCCAGCCCCTGGCGACGCATGTTCAGCACGAACTCCGGTAACTGCGGAATCTGGCTCGACTGACTGCGGGCATCGACGCCGACGGCGGTCTTGCAGAAGATTGCCTCCGGTTCGTCGGTGAGGTGTAGTGCGACCGCCTCCAGGATCGATACCGGCAGATTGTCGATACAGTAGTAACCCATATCTTCGAGTGTATGCAAGGCGATGGTTTTGCCAGATCCCGACATGCCGGTGACGATCTGGAGCTTGATGCTGTTGCTCATGATGAATTGGGAAGGACCTGCCGAGAGGTCGATTAAAAAGTCCTCCGGTTAGGTTAGCTCAATCCGGCTGGGTGGTGTAGCCGTTTACCGGGCAGCAGAGTCGACGCATCTGTGAGTGGGCCGGAAAGCGATACATATTCAGGCCTCATTACTGCCCTGTCGATCGATATAGTCCTGCTGACGCTGAATGAAATCCCTAGCGGCGTTGTAACCATCCACCGACAACATATGTTGGCGTACCGCCGTCTCCACCAGGATGGCCAGATTTCGTCCTGCAGCCACCGGCAGACTGGTCTGCGGAATTTCCACATCGAGCAGCTTGCGGCTTGAGTGGCTGCCCTCAAGGCG
Source organism: Sedimenticolaceae bacterium (assembly GCA_050300835.1). Lineage (GTDB taxonomy): Bacteria > Pseudomonadota > Gammaproteobacteria > Chromatiales > Chromatiaceae > Thiodiazotropha. Next base: position 8,283 of record JBNKYJ010000011.1, on the reverse strand, counting down.
ATCCATCTGTTTCAGTTTCTGGTCATCGAACTGGACCAGGTCGATGATCAGGTGCAGACGCTTGTCCGGTTTGATGGCCGAATTGCCGAACATGGCGCGGATGTTGATGAGACCGAGACCGCGTACCTCGAGAAAGTCCTGAAGCACCTTCGGGCAGCGGCCGAAGAGGGTATGGCTACGGGTCTTGTAGAGTTCCGTGGCGTCGTCGGCGACGAGGCGATGCCCGCGTGAGATCAGCGCCAGCGCCAGTTCACTCTTGCCGATGCCGGGATCGCCACTGAGCAGCACGCCCTTGCCCAGCACCTCCATGAAGACGCCGTGTATCAGCAGGGTCTCGTTGCTGATCTCGGAGAAGCGTTCGAGTAACCGGCGAATCACCTGGTGGTCGGGACGGTTGGTTTGGAGAATTGCGGTATGACTGTCATGTGCGTGTTGTGTGCACTCAACGGTCGGCTCCAAGCCATCGGTGAAGATCAGGGCGGCGGGCTGTGCTTCGAAGAGTTGCTTCAGGCAGCGATGATAGTTTTCCGGTTCTCCGCTCCACAGGTGTGTCTGTTCGGGAGGGCCGATGACCTGGATCTGGTTGGGACGAATCAGGTTCAGTGGTCCTGCCGGGCTGTTGACCTGCCGGTCGGCACGGTTGTCGATGATGGTGTTTTCGCCGTCTCTGCCGTCCCAGCTTAGTTCGAGCTCTTTGCCGAGTTTGTCGAACAGCTCCTGAACGGTGCGGATCGGCATGCGGTGGGGCCTAATCGTCGACGCGGGCTTGCCGCCGGCGAATCAGCTGGTAAAGGTCGTGATCGCTCTCTGCTTTGCGCAGTTCGGTGCAGAAAGCGGCATCGCTGAACATGCTGGCCAGGGTGGCGAGCAGTTGCAGATGTTCGTCGGTGGCCTCTTCCGGCACCAGCATGGCGAAGGCCAGGTCTACCGGCGCGCCGTCGATGGCATCGAAGTCGACGCCGTCGGTCAGTTTGATGAAGGCGCCCATGGCGTGATCCACCTGGGCCATGCGTGCATGGGGCAGGGCGATGCCCTTGCCGAGACCGGTGCTGCCAAGACGCTCGCGTTCCAGCAGGGCGTCGAACACCAGATCCTGGGTCAGTTCCGGAACAGACTCGGCCAGGCGTTGGCCGAGCTGTTCCAGCACGCGTTTCTTACTGGCTGCTTCCACGTTGCAGCCGATACGTTTCTCCAGCAGAAAACCGTCGGGAAACATGCGGACCTCGCCAGTCGTCGCTCGCGTGACGGCTATTCGGCCGCGTACTTGGCGCCGCTTCCGGCGCGATGGCTTTTCATCTTCTCCTTGTGTTTGATCACCTGCCTGTCCAATTTGTCGGTCAGCACGTCGATTGCCGCATACATGTCCTCGTGCACGGAGTCGGCAAACACGTTGGCACCGTTCACATGCATGGTCGCTTCCGCCTTTTGTCGCATCTTCTCCACGCTGAGGATGACGTGCACATTGGTCACGTTATCGAAATGGCGCTCGAGACGCTCGAACTTGTTGTCGACATAGTTCTTCAAGGCATCAGTAATGTCCACATGATGACCGGTCAGGCTGATTTGCATAATTATCTCCTGTGGTTAGGGCCCCGCTTGATCTGGCGTTACCAGGCCCAAGATGAGTGAACTCATCACCCTGTCTGCTTCGGCGGCCGGATTCACCTCCCGGCTTGCCCCGTCCCTGTCGGTTGTCGGCGTCTGTGCGATCAACCCGGGTCGAGCGGTCGGCGTGACGCCCGGCGCGCCTAGATCAGACGCTTGCGCTCGTTCGATGGAGGTATGCCCATCGACTCGCGATACTTTGCCACCGTGCGGCGGGCCACTTCGATACCCTGCTCCGACAGAATGGTGGCGATCTTGTTGTCGCTGAGGGGCTTGTTGGGCTTCTCGGCGGCAATCAACTTCTTGATCAGCGCACGAATCGCAGTGGAGGAGCATTCGCCCCCGGCGCTGGTACTGACATGGCTGGAGAAGAAGTACTTGAACTCGAGTGTGCCTCTGGGAGTGTGCATGTACTTCTGCGTGGTGACGCGGGAGATGGTCGATTCGTGCATCTCCAGGGCCTCCGCGATGTCCCTGAGCACCAGGGGTTTCATGGCCTCTTCCCCATGTTCGAAGAATCCACGCTGATATTCAACAATTTTGCTCGCCACCCGCAGGATGGTCTCGTTGCGGCTCATCAGGCTCTTGATGAACCAGCGCGCCTCCTGCAGATGGTTTTTCAGGAAGGTGTTGTCGTCGCTCTGGTCGGCCCGTCGGATCAGGCTGGCGTAATCGCTGTTGACGCGCAGTTTCGGTGTCGCCTCGGCGTTCAATTCAACCACCCAGCGGCCGTTGCGCTTGCTGACGAAGACATCCGGAATGACATATTCGGGCTCGCTCTGGGCGATGGAGGTGCCGGGGCGGGGATTGAGGGAGCGGATCAGCTGCATGATCTCCAGCAGCTCCTCATCATCGATCTTCATGCGCCGCTTGATCTGGTTCTGGTCCTGGCTGGCCAGCAGATTGAAGTGGTCACTGCAGAGTTTGATCGCCTGTGCCGCCCTGGGGGTCGACTCCGGCAGCTGGCGCAGCTGAATCAGCAGGCACTCCTGCGGATCGCGCGCGGCGACGCCGGGAGGATCGAAGGCCTGGATGCGGTGCAGCACCGTCTCCACGTCCTCCAGCGAGAGTCCCTCCTCCTCGTCCTCATCTCCGCTGTCGAGCGATTGCCGGATCTCCTCCAGGTCGCCGGTGAAGTAGCCGTCTTCGTTGATCCCGTCGATGATGGCGGTGGCAATGGTGTTGTCGAGGGGAGTGAAGGGGGTCAGGTTCATCTGCCACACCAGGTGTTCATGCAGCGTGGGTGCGCCGCTGCGCTGGGCCAGGTAGTCGCTGTCCCCGGACTCGGCGCCGCCGCCGCTGCTCGGCAGGTAGCTGTCGTAGACATCGGCCCACTCGCTGTCCACCGGCAGATCCTCGGTGAGCTGGGACGAATCGGTCTGGATCTCCCGCTCGTTGTTGATGTCGTTGCCCTCCTGGGACTCCTTCTGCCGTTCCTGCCGGGCCTCGCCCGTGTTGTCCTGTTCGGCCTGGCCGTACTCATCCTCCGCCTCCAGCAGTGGGTTGGTCTCCAGGGCCTCCTGGATCTCCTGGCTGAGGTCGAGCGCGGAGAGCTGTAGCAGGCGTATGGCCTGCTGCAGCTGTGGCGTCATGGTGAGGTGTTGTCCGAGTCGGAGCTGGAGTGTCTGCTTCATCGCAGAGATATTATAAAACCTGGTATGTTATTTGTATGTCTTTAATTTCATTCTAGTCAAAAAAAACTGCTTGGGAATAGCCTCTTTTTCTCCAAATAGTGTGCTTAATCATGGTATCGGCCGATCCGGCCCTGAATACAACCTAGAGTCTCCGCGCGCTTGCTGCAAGCCCTAGATCTCGCGGTCTTTACATGGAGAAGTGCTCTCCCAGGTAGACGCTGCGCACCTCGGGGTTGGCCAGGATCTCGGCGGTCGAGCCCTCCGCCAGTACGTTGCCCGCATTGATGATGTAGGCCCGATCGCAGATATCCAGCGTCTCCCGCACGTTGTGATCGGTGATGAGGACGCCGATCGACAGCCCCTTCAGGTGTTCGATGATCTTCTTGATGTCGTTGACGGCGATCGGGTCGACACCGGCAAAGGGTTCGTCCAAGAGTATGAATCGGGGTTGGATGGAGAGTGCGCGGGCGATCTCCAGCCGGCGCCGCTCGCCGCCTGAGAGGCTCATGGCCAGGCTTTCCCGCAGGTGGGCGATGCCGAACTCCTCCAGCAGGCGATCACAGCGTTGCTGGCGTTCCCCGGCGTCCAGTTCCTTGCGGGTCTCGAGGATGGCGAGGATGTTCTGCTCCACGCTGAGACGGCGGAACACCGAGGGCTCCTGGGCCAGATAACCGATGCCGAGGCGCGCCCGTTGGTGCATCGGCAGGTCGGTGAGCTCCTCCCCGTCGAGCGTGACCCGGCCCCGGTCGGCCTGGATCAGGCCGACGATCATGTAGAAGCTGGTGGTCTTGCCGGCCCCGTTGGGGCCCAGCAGGCCAACCACCTCGCCGCTCTCCACCGCAAGCGAGACACCGTCGACCACCTGTCGCTTCTGGTAGCTCTTCTGCAGAGACTCCGCTTGCAGCCGACTCATGGGGTGGTCTCGGTTCCTGTTCGCGGTTCGATGGTCACCTGTACACGTTGTTTGCCTTCGGCGCTGGCGCCTGCCTTCACCTGGGCCGTGGTGCGGTTGTAGATGATGCGGTCGCTGCGGAAACTGTCGCTGCCCTGTTCCAGCAGGGCTTCGTCGAACAGCAGCAGTTCGTCGCGATCGACGTAGAATTCGGCCCGCAGGGCGCGCCCACTGACCTCCTGTCGCTCGTCGGTGAGTTGGCGGAAGCGGGTCGGCGCGCCTTCGCTGATGAGCTTTTCAGTGCGGCCCTCGCGGCGGTGGATCCAGAGCCGGTCGGCCCACAGTGTCAGGCTGCCCTGGGTGACGACGACGTTGCCCTCGTAGAGGCTTACCCCGGTACCTTCGTCGATGGAGACGCTATCGGCCTCCAGGGTCATCGGTTGCTCCCGGTCACCGCTCATGGCCTGGGCCGTCGTCGTGGCCAGGAGGCAGAGCAGAAGAGCTAACCACGAGAGGTTTCTAATCGAATACATAGCGTCCTCTGACCTGATGCAGCAGATTCAGTTTGACCGGCGAACGTAACCAACCCTCCATGCCCACTGCCGTGATGCGCTGTTCCCCGCTTTGGATCAGTACCGGCTGATCGGTGGTGGCGTGGGCATCGGCCGTTTCCAGGGTCAGGTCATGGGTGACGATGTGGTAGGGCGGGTTGTGGGGGTCGGCGTCACGCTCGATGACCACTTCTCCCGGCAGGAAGACCTCCTCCGTGCGGTCGTTGGCCAGGGCCCTTTCCGCCTGCATGCGCCAGGGAGGGGCATCGTTGTTGAAACGCCACAGGACCGGTTGCGACAGCTCGCTCGTGTCGCGTGATGCATAGTGCTCCATAAAGGGCGTGAGCAAAGTCTGTTGCAGGCTTCCCGTGGCGTCGTAGGTGTGTACCTTGAGGTTCTCGGCGAAGGCGTCGGGTGACTCCTCGGCGGCTTGGCGCGGCAACTCCTCGGGTGTGGTCAGCTGCCGGATCCACCAGCCCAGGCTCAGCAGGGCCGCCAGCAGCAGGCTGAATGCAAGGAGTCGAGGTTTCAAAGGTAGTGGTCCAGCGCCGATTTGAGACTCCCCTGGGCCTCCATGATCATTTCGCAGACGTCACGGCCGGCACCGCGGCCTCCGGCATGGGGGGTCTGCCAGTGGGCGTGTTGAAGCACCAGTGGGTGGGCGTCGTTGACGGCGACGGCGAGGCCGACCCGACGCATGATCGGCAGGTCGACCACATCGTCTCCCACGTAGGCGACCTGATCGTCCCGCAGACCGAGTTTGTCAACCAGCTGCCGGTAGGCCGGGAGCTTCTCCTGCTTGCCCTGATAGACGTGTTCGATACCCAGGCTCTCCATACGGATGCGCACCACTTCAGAGGTGCGGCCGGTAATGATGCCGATCTCCACGCCGCTGTACTGCAGCATCTTCATACCGTGACCGTCACGTGAGTTGAAGGCCTTGTACTCCTGCCCGTCATCGCCCAGGTAGAGGCTGCCGTCTGTGAGCACGCCGTCCACGTCGAAAATCACCAGTCGTACGCCTTGTGCCTTGGCGTGGATATCCTGCATTTCAACCTCCCGGGTCTCCGGGGTCTGTGTTCACTGTTCCACAGGCTGTGCTGGAATCAGTGTGACGGACAGGCCGTGGCGGACCCTACATAACACCGGCACGCAGCAGATCGTGCATGTTGAATGCTCCGATCAGCTGTTGCTGGTCGTCGACGGCCAGCAGGCCGTTTATCTTTTTCTCATCCATCATCTGCAACGCCTCTGCCGCCAGCATGTCGGGCGCAGCGGTCTTGCAGTTGCGGGTCATCACCTCACTGACCTTGAGTCGGTGGATGTCGACCGGTTTGTTGAGCGTACGGCGCAGGTCGCCGTCCGTATAGACCCCGCTCAGATGGCCCTCGGAGTCGACCACCGCGGTCATGCCGAGTCCCTTGGCCGACATCATCTCCAGGGCATCGTGCAGCGAGGCCTGCTCTGTAACCACCGGCAGGGCGTCGTCGACGTGCATGATATCACTGACATGCAGCAACAGGCGCCGGCCGAGGCTGCCGCCGGGGTGGGAAAGGGCGAAGTCCTCGGCCGTGAACCCCCGTGCCTGCAGCAGCGCCACCGCCAGGGCGTCGCCCATCACCAGGGTGGCGGTGGTGCTGCTGGTGGGGGCCAGGCCCAGGGGGCAGGCCTCCTTCTCCACGCTGACGTCAAGGTGGACCTCGGACTCCCGTGCCAGCGTCGACTGAGCTTTTCCGGTCATGGCGATGAGGGGGGTACCGAGTCGCTTCAGCAGCGGCAGGATGGTCAACAATTCGCTGGTCTCGCCGGAGTTGGAGAGCGCCAGCACCACGTCCTGGGGGGTGATCATGCCGAGATCGCCGTGGCTGGCTTCGCCGGGATGGACGAAAAAGGCTGGGCTGCCGGTGCTGGCCAGAGTGGCTGCGATCTTGCTGCCGATATGGCCCGACTTGCCCATGCCCGTAACCACAATGCGGCCCTGACACTCCAGAAGATAGCGGCAAGCCCGTTCGAAGCGTTCGTCGAGCCGGTCGAGCAGGGCAGTGATGGCGGCCGCTTCCGTTTCGATGACAGCGCGTCCCAGATCGGTCATCTGTGCGATCCGTTGCGTTGTGGAGAGACTCTTGAATGGCATGGCGACTTTCTGATGCTGGACTAGGTGGAATGTACCACGGAGAAGAATAACAGAGTCTGATAGCCGACGAAGACCGTGAGTAGGATCAATCCCTCTATTCGATTGAGACGACCGTGGTTGCCGAAGCCGTAACCCATCAGGAACAGGGCGACGGTCAGCCCGATCATGACCGGCTGGTCGCGAGTGAGCACCTCGGGCAGAAAGGGACCGGGGGCGATCAGCCCCGGCAGGCTGAGTACGGCAAGTATGTTATAGAGGTTGGAGCCGATAACGTTGCCGATGGCGATATCGTGTTCGCCCTTCAGCGCGCTGGCGATGCTGGCGGCCAGCTCGGGCAGGCTGGTGCCGATGGCGACGATGGTCAGGCCGATGACCACGTCGCTGACCCCGAGTGTGGCGGCCACGTTGGCGGCCCCCCAGACCAGCGCCCGGGAGCTGGCCAGCAGGGCCAGCAGCCCGATAACCAGCCAAAGTGAGGCTTTGGGAGTGGGGATGTCATGGGGGATTTCCGCGTCGAACTCGCTGGAGATGGGATCGTTGCCGTCCAGCCTGGCGGAGCGGACCATCCATAAAAGTATGGCCACCAGCAGAATGATCAGAATCAAGCCGTCGGCCCGGCTCAGTGTCCCATCCCACATCAGTGCCAGGCTGATGATGCTGATTGCGAGCAGCAGCGGGTACTCCCGCTTGAGTACCCCGGAGTGGACCGAAAGCGGGGTGATCAGTGCGGTCACACCGAGAATCAGACCAATGTTGGCGATGTTGGAACCCAGGGCGTTGCCGATGGCCAGTCCTGGGTTGCCGTCGAGGGCGGCGATGCTGGAGACCAGAATTTCGGGTGCCGAGGTGCCGAAACCGACGATAGTGAGGCCGATCATCATCGGCGATACACCGAGGTTGTTGGCCAGGGCCGCAGCACCGCTGATGAAGCGGTCGGCGCCCCAGACCAGCACCACAAGACCGACGAGAATGGCGAGCAAATTCAACAGCATCAGAAAAATATCAACAGGTCAGCGAGTTATGTTCTTTTTGGCGGGCGCGAGCAGTGACTGCTTGGCCCAATGGGAGCCGCGGTCGGCGAGACCTGGCGGCAGGGGGGATGATATCAGAGATAAGGGAGCGAAGAAGGGTTGACAAGACGAGTTAGTATATTAGACAATTCAAACATACTGATGCGTTTTTCGTAACAGTACTCCTCCTTTGGTGGTTATTCTCAAGCGCAACTCAACAGTTGCGCTTTTTTTTGCCTTGCAACACCGATTCCACTCGTCCACCATCCACCAATCGATGCCCTAGCCAACGGCCGTCCATCAACGGGACTTGTACCCTGAATCCGGATCATGTAAGATCCGCCGTCTTTTTCGAGACAAGATAGTTCCCTATCGGAGCACATCGAATGACTACTGTAAGTGCAAAGCCGGCTGAGGTACGCCGTAACTGGTATCTCGTGGATGCGACAGACAAGAC
>JBNKYJ010000010.1:0-3512 GCA_050300835.1 Sedimenticolaceae bacterium | reverse complement strand
TAGGGTGCGGCTTGCCGCACCGTGATCCTTTGGCCTTTTCGGTACCGCTTCGTTTAAGCTAAGTGCCGTTCGGTTCAGACCATGCCAACAATGTGGTAACCGGAGTCGACGTAGAGAATATCGCCGGTGATGCCTGAGGCCAGGTCGGAACAGAGGAAGGCTGTTGCGTTGCCGACCTCCTCGATGGTGACATTGCGCCGCATCGGATTCTTCTCCTCCGCCTCATCGAGCATGCCCTTGAAACCCTTGATGCCGGAAGCGGCCAGGGTGCGGATGGGTCCGGCCGAGATACCGTTGACCCGGATCCCTTCCGGACCGAGCGTATCGGCGATGTAGCGGACACTGGCCTCCAGACTGGCCTTGGCCACACCCATCACGTTGTAGTTGGGGACGGTACGCACGGCACCGAGGTAGGTCATGGTGACCAGCGAAGCGTTACGCCCCTGCATCAGCGGACGGCCCGCCTTGGCCAGGGCGGCGAAGCTGTAGGAGCTGATGTCGTGGGCGAGGGCGAAACCATCGCGGGTGAGGTTGTCGAGATAACGGCCTTCCAGATGGTCGCGTGGGGCGAAACCGATGGAGTGTACGAGACCATCGAGACAACCCCACTCCTTCTCCAGGGTAGCGAAGAGATCGGCGATCTGCTGGTCGTCGGTCACGTCCAACGGCAGCACGATCTTGGCGCCAAACTTCTCCGCCGCGTCATCCACACGCTTTTTGAGTTTGTCGGTCTGATAGGTGAACGCCAGCTCGGCGCCCTCCCGATGCATGGCCTCGGCCACGCCCCAGGCGATGGAGCGGTTACTGGCGATGCCGGTGACGAGGATGCGTTTGTCTTGTAAAAAGCCCATGGAACAGTTCCTTGGTGAAGTGATCGAAAGGAACGCGGTTAGCGGGCGAAGCAGTGCCCATGACGTTCGAAAGTTGAACCGGTAAAGGTACCGGAATTTGCCATCTGCGAAAAGTGCGGGTTGGTGTGGGTCCATGGAGAGTGTACCGCCTTTCAAGGGCCCGGAAAGCATAATAGACTCTGTAACTTCAACAAGTACCTAGCCAGGGGTGAGGGAGAGGCCAGATGCAGCGTCGACTCAACGGTCGGGATATTCTCTACTTTGGCGGCCTGGGGGTGATCCTGATCACCCTCATCCTCGCCATGTACATGATCGACCGCCAATGGCAGAAGATGGCCAGCATGGAACAGCTGATGCGGGAGCAGGCCAATGATCTCAGAGAAATTGGCAGTCAGGTGAGGAACCTTGAGTCACGGATCGGACGCGGGGTGACGCTGTCGGCAACGGGGAACGAGGCGTCGCAACCGGTCGTGCCTCCCGCTTTTCAGCGAGCCTACGATGCCACCCGGCAAGCCGACTATGCCGAGGGTGACTGGCTGGTGCAGGCCTTCGGTGTGAATCTCAAGTCGCTCACGCCCTTCATCTCGGCCGACGCCTACTCCTCCGAAGTGCAGGGCTATATCCAGGAGAGTCTGTTGATTCGGAATCCCGAATCCCTGGAGTGGGAAGGCCTGTTGGCGGATTCCTGGACCGTCAGCGACGATGGCTTGACCTTCGTCTTCAAGCTGCGTGACGGGGTGACGTTTTCAGATGGTGTTCCGCTGACCGCGGACGACGTGGTCTTCTCCTTCGACTTCATCATGAACGAGGCGATTCAGGCGCCCAGGGAGCGGGCCTACTATTCGAAGATCGACTCGGTCGTGGCGCTCGACAAGCTGACCGTCAAGTTCCAATTCAAGGAGCCCTATTTCAACGCCCTCTCGCTGGCCGGTGGCTTGTCGGTGATGCCCAAGCACTTCTACGCCCCCTATCTGGAGAAGTCCAACGACTACAACCAGTCCAAGGGGCTGCTGCTGGGTTCGGGTCCCTATCGTCTGGAGGACCCCAGGAACTGGTCGCCCGACAAGGGGATGGTGGAGTTGCGGCGCAACCCCCGCTACTGGGCACAGATCCAGCCCTCCTTCGATCGGCTGATCTGGCGGGTGATCGAGAACGACAGCGCCCGCCTGACCACTTTCCGCAACGGCGATATCGATACCTACGGCTCGCGCCCCATCGAATACCGCAAGCTGGTCGAGGACAAGGATCTGGCCAGGAAGGCGGAGCACTGGGAGTACATGAGCCCGGTGGCGGGCTACACCTACATCGGTTGGAATCAGCAGCGTGACGGCGAGGCAACCCGATTTGCCGACAAGCGGGTGCGCCAGGCGATGACCTACCTGATTGACCGCGACCGTATCATCGAGGAGATCTACCTCGGATACGGCGAGGTGGCGCTCAGTCCCTTCAACGCCACCAGCAAACAACACGACCCGGCACTTTCGCCGCGCACCTATGACGAGGGCAGGGGAATGGAGTTGCTGCGGGAGGCCGGCTACGAGGACCGAAACGGAGATGGGGTACTGGATGATACCGCCGGCAATCCCTTCGAATTCGAGCTGGTCTACTTCCAGGGCAACGAAGACACCGGCCGCATGGTGCTCTTCCTCAAGGACATGCTGGCCCGCGCCGGCATTCTGCTGAAGCCCAAGCCCACCGAGTGGTCGGTGATGATCGATCTGCTCAACAAGCGGGACTTCGAGGCCATCACCCTGGGCTGGACCAGCGGACTGGAGACCGATCTCTACCAGATGTTCCACAGCAGCCAGATCGCAGGCGCCGGCAACAACTTCATCAACTATCGCAATCCGGAACTGGACCGGCTCATCGATGAGGCCCGCGCCACTGTCGATGAGGAAGAGCGCATGCCCCTGTGGCAGGCGGCGGAAGACCAGCTGTTCGAGGATCAGCCCTATACGTTCCTGATGCGACGCAAGAGTCTGGTCTTCATCGACCGACGCATCAGGAATGTGGTGAATACCAAGGTGGGACTCAATCTGGGCAATCTGCCGATGGAGAACTACGTGCCGGCTGCGGAGCAGCGCTATCAGCAATAAACGGCCATGTTGACCTATCTTCTCCGCCGCCTGCTGTTGATGTTTCCAACCCTGCTGGGGATCACCCTGGTCGTGTTCGCGGTCATGGCCGCTTCTCCCGGAGGCATCAGCGCCAAGAGTCTGGTCGAGGGCCAGAACCTGGACCCGGAGGCGAAAAAGGAGATCGAGGCCTACTACAACCGGCTCTACGGTCTCGACGATCCGGCCTGGATGCAGTATCTGCGCTGGCTCAACAACGCCTCCCCCATCGGCTTCACCTTCGATGAGGAGAACGCGCTCAGCGGTTTCTCCTTCACCAAGGGCTCGGATCTGGGACGCAGCTTTCGTTACGGTCGCCCGGTTACCGATCTGCTCTCCGAGCGGGTGCCGATCACCGTGCTGCTCAACGTGTTGAGCATCCCCATCGTCTACCTGCTGGCGCTGTTGGTGGGCGTGCGCGCGGCGGTGGAGCGGGGGCGTTCCTTCGATGTCAGCAGCGGCATGGTGATGCTGGGGCTCTGGTCGGTGCCGACCATGCTGGCGGGGGTGCTGCTGATCGGCTTCTTCGCCAACGAGCAGTACTGGC
>JBNKYJ010000009.1:0-12190 GCA_050300835.1 Sedimenticolaceae bacterium | reverse complement strand
GAGAGGGGACGTTCTTTTCGCGTGCATCGCGACCGTCCAGCCTGGTAGCCGGTGCAGTCTGTCCGATTAGCTCGAATCCAGATCCATGCATTCCCTCTCCCCTCGCGGGAGAGGGCCGGAGAGAGGGGGAATCAAAAACCGTGAGCGCAGCGAACACCACCACTCAAAACTAAAAACTCACAACTCAAAACTTTTTGAACCGTCTTAGCACAACGACCGAGAACCCCATGAACACAGATTACAGAAAGCCCCTACCCGGCACCGACCTGGACTACTTCGACACCCGTGAGGCGATCGAGTCGATCCGGCCCGGCGCCTACGACACGCTCCCCTACACCTCGCGGGTGCTGGCGGAACAGCTGGTGCGCCGCTGCGACCCGACCCTGCTCGAAGAGGCCCTGAAGCAGATCGTCGAGCGCAAGCAGGATCTCGACTTCCCCTGGTATCCGGCGCGGGTGGTGTGTCACGACATTCTCGGCCAGACCGCGCTGGTGGACCTGGCCGGCCTGCGCGACGCCATCGCCGACAAGGGGGGCGACCCCGCCCAGGTCAATCCGGTGGTGCCCACCCAGCTCATCGTCGACCATTCGCTGGCCGTCGAGGCGCCGGGGTTCGATCCCGATGCCTTCGAGAAGAACCGGGCCATCGAGGACCGCCGCAACGAGGACCGTTTCCACTTCATCGACTGGACCAAGACCGCCTTCGACAACGTGGATGTGATCCCCGCCGGCAACGGCATCATGCATCAGATCAACCTGGAGAAGATGTCGCCGGTGATCCAGGCGCGCGCCGACGAAAACGGTAGGTTCGTGGCCTTCCCCGACACCTGCGTGGGCACCGACAGCCACACCCCCCACATCGACTCCCTCGGTGTGATCGCCATCGGCGTCGGCGGCCTGGAAGCCGAGACCGTCATGCTCGGCCGTCCCACCATGATGCGGCTGCCGGAGATCGTCGGCGTGAAACTCACCGGCCAACGCAAGCCCGGCATCACCGCCACCGACATCGTGCTGGCCCTGACCGAGTTCCTGCGCAACGAGCGGGTGGTCTCCACCTGGCTGGAGTTCTTCGGCGAGGGGGCCGAGAGCCTGACCCTCGGCGACCGCGCCACCATCTCCAACATGACCCCCGAGTTCGGCGCCTCCGCCGGCCTCTTCTACATCGACGGGCAGACCCTCGACTACCTGAAGCTGACCGGCCGCACGCTGGAGCAGGTGGCGCTGGTGGAGCGCTACGCCAAGGCCGCCGGGCTCTGGGCCGACGCCCTGAAAGGCGCCGTCTACGAACGGGTGCTGGAATTCGATCTCTCCCAGGTGGACCGCACCATGGCCGGGCCCTCAAATCCCCACCGCCGCCTGCCCACCAGCGCCCTGCACGAACGCGGCATCGCGGTGGACCTGGAGCAGGCACTGGCCGAGGAGAAGGCGGGCAAGATGCCCGACGGCGCCGTGATCATCGCCGCCATCACCAGCTGCACCAACACCTCCAATCCGCGCAACGTGGTGGCCGCCGGGCTGCTGGCGCGCAAGGCCAACGCACTCGGCCTGGTGCGCAAGCCCTGGGTGAAATCCTCCTTCGCGCCGGGTTCCAAGGTGGCCAGGCTCTACCTGGAGGCGGCTGGCCTGTTGCCGGAGCTGGAGAAACTCGGCTTCGGTATCGTCGCCTACGCCTGTACCACCTGCAACGGCATGAGCGGCGCGCTGGATCCGAAGATCCAGCAGGAGATCATCGAGCGCGATCTCTACGCCACCGCCGTGCTCTCCGGCAACCGTAATTTCGACGGTCGCATCCACCCCTATGCCAAGCAGGCCTTCCTCGCTTCGCCACCGCTGGTGGTGGCCTACGCCATCGCCGGCACGGTGCGCTTCGACATCGAGCAGGATGCGCTGGGTATCGGCAAGGACGGCAAACCGATCACCCTCCAAGACATCTGGCCCAGCGACGAGGAGATCGACGCCATCGTCAGCGCTTATGTAAAGCCCGAACAGTTCATTCAGATCTACGATCCCATGTTCGACCTGGGTGCACGTGAGAAGGCCAAGAGCCCCCTCTACGACTGGCGGCCCCGCAGCACCTACATCCGCCGCCCCCCTTACTGGGAGGGCGCGCTGGCCGGTGAGCGCACGCTCAAAGGCATGCGCCCGCTGGCGGTGCTGGGCGACAACATCACCACCGACCATCTGTCGCCCTCCAACGCCATCCTGCCCAGCAGCGCGGCGGGCGAATACCTGGCCAAGATGGGCCTGCCGGAGGAGGACTTCAACTCCTACGCCACCCATCGCGGAGATCACCTCACGGCCCAGCGCGCCACCTTCGCCAACCCGAAACTGCTCAACGAGATGTGCCGCGATGACCAGGGCGAGATCATCCAGGGCTCCCTGGCGCGGCTGGAGCCGGAGGGCGAGCAGATGCGCATGTGGGAAGTGATCGAGACCTACATGCAACGCAAGCAGCCGCTGATCATCGTCGCCGGCGCCGACTACGGCCAGGGCTCGTCCCGGGACTGGGCGGCCAAGGGCGTGCGCCTGGCCGGGGTGGAGGCGATCCTGGCCGAGGGCTTCGAGCGCATCCATCGCACCAACCTGGTGGGCATGGGTGTGCTGCCGTTGGAGTTCAAACCGGGCGAGAACCGTAAGACCTATGCCATCGACGGCAGTGAGACCTTCGACGTCATCGGTGAGCGCGCCCCGCGCACCGGGCTGACGGTGGTCATGCACCGGGCGAACGGCGAAACGGTGGAGATTCCGGTCACCTGCCGTCTCGACACCGCCGAGGAGGTATCGGTCTACGACGCAGGAGGGGTGCTGCAGCGGTTTGCACAGGACTTTCTGGAGGCGGGGCTGGCTTGATGCCTTTCCCCCCCTTTTCGCTGGATCGCGCCCCCTCTCCCCCGGCCCCTCTCCCGCGAGGGGAGAGGGGAGTGGTGCAGCGAACGCTCCGGCAGGTGGAACCTCCTCAGTCCCCCTCTCCCCTGGCGGGAGAGGGGTTAGGGGAGAGGGGGTTAAATCAGCCGGAGAGAGGGATAAATCTCGCAACAACCCAAAACAACCACTCATCAAGGAAGATGACCATGAACCAACTTCACTACGCCAAGGCGTTGCGCCAAAACATGACAGATGCCGAGCGGCTGCTATGGAAACACCTGCGCGCTCACCGCTTCTCCGGCCATAAGTTCCGCCGCCAGCAACCCATCGGATCCTACATCGTCGACTTCATCCATTACGGCGCGCGTCTGATCGTCGAATGCGATGGCGGGCAGCACAATGACAGTCAGTATGATCGCCGGCGCGATGCCTGGCTTGAGGCGCAGGGCTTCAGAGTCCTCCGTTTCTGGAACCATGAAATACTGAATAAAACCGAATCCGTCCTCAGTACGGTTTTTGAGGCTCTCAGCCCCCTCTCCGGCCGGTTTACCCCCCTCTCCCCTAACCCCTCTCCCGCCAGGGGAGAGGGGGACAGAGGTGCATCCACCCAGCAACAACATACCGACCAGACCAACATGCTTCTACCCTCACGGGAGAGCAACGCCCCGTCTGACTCCCCTCTCCCCTCACGGGAGAGCAACGCCCCGTCTGACTCCCCTCTCCCCTCGCGGGAGAGCAGCGCCCCATCTGACTCCCCTCTCCCCTCGCGGGAGAGGGGCCGGGGGAGAGGGGGAGAAATCAGCCGGAGAGGGGGCAAGCAACCAGCAAAGAAGATCCATAGCGAGTAACCAATCCATGACCCACCCCCCCCAGATCAAAATCCCCGCCACCTATATGCGCGGCGGCACCAGCAAGGGCGTCTTCTTCAATCTTGAAGACCTGCCGCAAGCCGCCCAGGTCCCTGGCGAGGCCCGTGACAAACTCCTCCTGCGCGTGATCGGCAGCCCCGACCCCTACGGCAAGCACACCGACGGCATGGGCGGCGCCACCTCCAGCACCAGCAAGACGGTGATCCTGGCCAGGAGCGACAAGCCCGACCACGACGTGGACTACCTGTTCGGCCAAGTCTCCATCGACAAACCTTTCGTCGACTGGAGCGGCAACTGCGGCAATCTCACCGCCGCAGTGGGCTCCTTTGCCATCGCCAGCGGCCTGGTGGACAAGGCACGCATCCCCGACAACGGCATCGCCGTGGTGCGCATCTGGCAGAAGAATATAGAAAAGACCATCGTCGCCCATGTACCGATCACCGGCGGACAGGTGCAGGAGACTGGGGATTTCGAGCTTGACGGCGTCACCTTTCCGGCCGCCGAGGTGAAGGTCGAATTCATCAGCCCGGTGGACCCCAGCGAGGCCATGTTCCCCACCGGCAACCGGGTGGACGAACTGGAAGTCCCCGGCATCGGCAGTTTTCAGGCCACCCTGATCAACGCCGGCATCCCCACCATCTTCCTCAACGCCGCTGACATCGGCTACACCGGCACCGAACTGCAGGGCGCCATCAACGAGGATCCGGCAGCCCTGCAGCGCTTCGAGACCATACGCGCCCATGGCGCCATCAAAATGGGATTGATCGAAGCCGTGGCGGAAGCGGCCGGCCGCCAGCACACACCGAAGGTTGCCTTCGTGTCACCCCCCGCCGACTACGCCGCGTCCAGCGGCAAGGCGATCGAGGCCGGCGACATCGACCTCAACGTGCGGGCCCTCTCCATGGGCAAGCTGCATCACGCCATGATGGGCACCGCGGCGGTGGCCATCGGCACCGCCGCCGCCATCCCCGGTACCCTGGTCAACCTGGCCGCCGGCGGCGGCGAACGCGAGTCGGTCACCTTCGGCCACCCCTCCGGCACCCTCAAGGTGGGCGCGGCGGCCAGCGAGCGGGACGGCAACTGGATCGTCGAAAAGGTGGTGATGAGCCGCAGCGCGCGCATCCTGATGGAAGGCTGGGTGCGTATCCCCGGTGATGCCTTCTGAGACGTCTCAGCCATACCGAATCACCGGGTTGCCGGACAAAGCACTGCGCCATTCACACAGGAATGGCGCAGCCGGCTGGCGCAAAGTCCGCAATGAACGGTTATGCCTGCGCTTTCAGTCGTCTTGCAATGCCAACCCCGATGAGTCCAACTAACATCAAGGCGTAGATCGGCGGCTCGGGGACCACGTTCCATTGCCCGGTTGCACTGTAACCATAGTCACCGCCATCGTGGAACGCGAACCCGACGTACGAGGCGTACTCTGTTGGTCCCTGTTCTGCCATTGGATCCGAATACCAACCGATTGTATGACCGTCTGTGGTCGTGAACCCCACATCATTGGGTGTATGCAGTTGCAGATCCGATTGGAATTGGATATGAAAGTATCTCTTAGCGCCACCGAACTGGCGGGTCATATTCTCATCTGTGAAGTGATAGACCCCATGATCCGTATCGACTTTGAAATAGAAATCGATCACATCCTCCGGATTGAAGGCGAACCAGCGGGCTGCCGCGGCATCGGTGACCTCCCACATACTCTCCACACTGTTGACGCCGGGTCCCAATTCAATCGTCTTCCATTGCACCAACACATTTGCAGAGACGCCAAGGGGTAAGATCAGAAGAAGACCCAAAAACCAATTCATGATTCCGTTGCGTGTTTTCATTTCACTGCTCCTTTGTGAATTGAGAGTGCCATTGACCCCCTTCCATCATTCAAGCAATCAGGGTACTAAATAGATTCCCGGCCGTTTTTCGGAGGGTTCGATTACGGGGGGCACCAGGCTGCCACCGATGAAGGCCAGATCGGATGCTCCCATGAAAAGAGTCAGCTCGCCCATGGAGTCACCCGGAAAAACCACCGTCGTCTCTGCGTCGCAGGGACGCTGTCCACTGCGACGCACCCGAGGGAAGCCGGTCTCTCACACAGGAATGGCGCAGCCAGCTGGCGCAAAGTCCGCAATGAACGGTTATGCCTGCGCTTTCAGTCGTCTTGCAATACCGATCCCAATGAGACCAAGCAACATCAAGGCGTAGACTGACGGCTCGGGTACTACGTTCCACTGGCCGATTGCGCTGCGAAGCACATAGTCATCACCATCTTGAAATTCAAACCTGAGAAACGAGGCATAGGGTGACGGATTGAAAGGATCCAGTGGATCCGAATACCAACTGATGATGTGGCCGGCCGTGGTCTCGAAGCCCACATCGCTCGGTGTATGCAGCTGCATATCCGGGTCGATTTGGAAAGGTGTCGTACCGCCGCCGATCTGGCTCATGTTCTCATCGGTAAAGAGGTAGGCCCCATCGACCGTATCGATTTTGAGATAGAAATCGATCACATCCACCGGATTGAAGCCGAACGAGCCGGCTGCCGCGGCATCGCTGATCTCCCACATGCTCTTCACACTGTTGACACCGGCTCCCAGTTCAACCGTCTGCCATTCCACCATCACATTCGCAGAAGCACCGAAGGGCAAGATCAGAAAAAGACCCATAATCCAGTTAATGATTCTGTTGCGTGGTTTCATTTCACCGCTCCTTTGTGAGTGAGAGTTCTTTAAACTCCCTCCCATAAATCAAGCAAGTAAAATACCGAAAGAAATTCCTGGCCGTTTTTCAGATGGTTAATATTTACGACTGATGGGGTGAGTCTGGATGATGTAAAAGTCCCCGACACTCTTGAACATCGAACTCTTTCGCTTTCGATATTCAATAATAAAATCGCTGGACTGTTTGTGCGCCTCTCATCGAGTCGATCGGAATGCCTCGGACTCGCACAGCGCATGCAAGGCTATAAATTCTGGTTATGGGTCGAGGGCAACAGAAGCTTGTCTACCCATTGCATGAGACGTTCCAGCGCGCCACGGTTCCTGTCCACCAACGCCAGCCCCGTCTCGCCGACCCGGCTGCGTTCGCTGGCATCACCGAGCCAGGCGGTCACCTGTGTCGCCAAGGCATCGACCGACTCGACCTGCACCGCCGCCCCCTGAGCAAGAAACAGTTCGCTGATCTCACTGAAGTTGAACATGTGGGGACCGAACACCACCGCCACGCCCTGGGCCGCCGCCTCGAGGATATTGTGGCCGCCGTGGGGCACCAGGCTGCCGCCGATGAAGGCCAGATCGGATGCCCCCATGAACAGGGTCAGCTCGCCCATGGAGTCGCCCAGGAAGACCGCCGTCTCTCCGTCGCAGGGACGCTGTTCGCTGCGTCGCACCAGCGGAAAGCCGGCCTCCTCCACCAGCTGCGCGACACGATCGAAGCGCTCCGGATGGCGGGGTACCAGCACCAACAGGGCGTCCTCGACTTGTGACCGCACGGCGGCATGGGCTTGCAGGATCAACTCGTCCTCACCCTCATGGGTGCTGGCTGCCAGCCAGACCGGACGCTGACCGCCCCAGTCGCGACGCATCACATCGGCCCGCTCCCGCAGACTGCCGGGCAGGTGGATATCGAACTTGATGCTGCCGGTCACCTTCACCTGTTCGGGACGGGCCCCCAGGGTCAGGAAGCGTTCGCCGTCGGCTTCCCCATGAGGGGCGATGAGCGTGATGTTGCGCAGGGCTTCGCGGGTCAGAGCGGCCACCCGGTGATAGCCCCTGGCCGAACGCAGGGAGAGCCGTGCATTGGCCAGTAAGATCGGCACCCCGGCCTGTTTGGCGTGGTAAATCAGGTTGGGCCAGATCTCGGTCTCGACCAGGATCAACAGGCTGGGCCTGTAGCTGCGCAGAAAGCGACGAACCACCCAGGGCAGATCGATGGGGGCGTAACGGTGTTCCACCTCGTCGCCGAACAGCGCCCTGACCCGCTCGGCTCCGGTGGGGGTCGCCGTGGTGATCAGCACCGGTCGCTCGGGATAGCGCTCCAGCAACTGCTGCACCAGGCGGGAGATGGCCAGCACCTCACCCACCGAGACCGCGTGCACCCAGATCACACCCTGTCGTGTCGGCTGATCGAACAGGCCGAAACGCTCATGCCAGCGCTCCCTATAGGCGGGCGACTTGAAACCTCGCCAATAGAGCCGCAGCAGATAGAGCGGAATCAGTAGTGTGAAGAAAACGGTGTAGAGGTAGCGCATGGGTCCCGGCCAGCATGAACGGTGAGATCCCCAACCCAGTGCGCAGCTTGCGATAGAGCGACTTCGGCTACCCACCGCATCTGCCCGAACCACTCTGACTCAATATGCGCGCGTCGGACGGATTCGGATGCCGCATGAAATCAGATCACCCGGACGATGAAGATCTTGAATAAAAACAGCGTATGAGTGTACGCGATTCCGCTGCCGGATAAGAGACCCGCAGGGCGCAGGATTCCCATCAGACCGGTTCGCTATGGCGGGCAGATCGTCCTATACTGCTTTGCCGTTGCAAACAGCTGAATCAGCCACACCGTCGCTCACCCCGTGTCGTCAAAACCCAAGCGCTCATCCTCCGCCCTCCGTTACTGGCCCACCCATGCCGGGCTGGGACTGTTGTGGCTGATCTGCCGGGGCCTGCCCTATGCCGCCATCGTGAAGCTGGGAAACTGGCTGGGGCGTCGGCTGATGCGTCTCTCCGAGCGCCGCCGCCATATCGCAGAGACCAATCTGGCGCTCTGCTTTCCTGAACAGAGCACGGCGCAGCGGGGCGACCTGCTACGGCGCCATTTCGAAGCCCTGGGAGTCGGCCTGCTGACGACCGGCATGGCCTGGTGGTCGAGCGACCGGCGTCTGCGCAAGCGGGTAACCATCGAAGGCCTGCACCACCTGGAGCAGGCCATGGCCCGGGGCAAGGGAGCGATCCTGCTCAGCGCCCACTTCTCCGACCTGGAGATGAGCGGGCGGCTGCTCAGTCTCTTCCACCCCTTTGCCGTGATGTACCGCCCGCATGAGAATCCGGTGATCGAGCAGGCCTTCCGGCGCAACCGGGAGCTGCGCTTCAGCGCCGCCATCCCCCGGGGCGAAGCGCGCCAGGTGATCAAGACCCTGAAGCGGAACCAGGCGGTCTGGTACGCGCCGGACCAGAGCTACAGCGATCCCAACAGCAGCCTGGTGCCTTTTTTCGGCGTACCCGCCTCCACCAATCTGGGCACCTCGAGGATGGCCAAGGTCAGCGGCGCGCCCGTACTGCCCTTTTTCGGGTACCGGTTAGCGGGAAGCCGGGGCTATCGTCTGGTGATCCAGCCGCCGCTCGCCGACTTTCCGAGCGACGATCTGGCTGCCGACGCCGCGCGTATCAACAGTGTCATCGAGACGGCGGTGCGCGAAGCGCCCGAGCAGTACTTCTGGGTCCACCGGCGGTTCAAGAACCGTCCCGGGCTGCCGGACCCCTACTAGATGAGTTTTGGGTTTTTAGTGTTGAGTTTTGAGTTGTCGGAGTCGCACTGATGTTTCATTGCGCTCATGTTGCGGCCTTTGCCACGTGCAATTCAGGGGACGTAATTTAAAAAAAAGAGCCATGAGCGAAGCGAACTCATCCACTCAAAACTCAAAACTCATCACTCAAAACTTCCTCCACCAGTCGTACGTTGGAGATCAGGTGGTCCGGGTTGATGGTGCCCACGATCATGCTGCTGACGCCGGGTTGCGAGAAGATGAATTCCATGGAGCGGCGCACCCCCTCCTCGCCGGCCACATGGCCGCTCATCAGGCCCTTCTTGATCAAGACGCCCTTTCCCTGATCCGCCGCCGCCTGCAGCACCGGCAGTTCCTCGTTGTAGTCGAGATTGCAGGTCGCCATCACCAGGTCGCAGCGCTCCACCACCCGCAGGCCGCCCGCGACCGTCTTGCTCGACATGCCGATGGCCCTGACCTTGCCCTCCCGCTGCAGATCCCGCAGGGTCTCCAGCACCGGTTCCCGCTCAAGGATCGCCAAGTCGTCCCCATGGGAGTGGATCAGCACCACGTCGAGATAGTCGGTACGCAGGCGCCGCAGGCTGCGTTCCACCGAGGCCCGGGTGTGGTCGGCCGAGAAGTCGAAGCGGGAGACGCCATCCTCGAAGATCTCACCCACCTTGGTGACGATGACCCACTGCTGGCGGCTGCCGGGCAGGAGCTGGCCGAGCCGCTCCTCGCTGGTGCCGTAGGCGGGCGCGGTATCGATCAGATTGATGCCGAGTTCGGCGGCCAGGGCGAGCAGGCGGCTGACCGCCGCGTCATCGGGAATCTGGAATCCGGCCGGGTACTTCACCTGCTGATTGCGGCCGAACTTGACCGAGCCCAGGCCCAGGGGGCTGACCTCTATACCCGTCGAGCCGAGCGGTCTCAGATCCATTTTTCATCTCCCTCCCAGGGCAGCAGCGCCGGGGCCGGTGCCGCGAGATCCAACGCAATCGCCCCCTTGGCACTCGCTTGGACAGCTTGTTCCTTCAGCCCCTCGAGCACCTGGGACGCCAGCCTCGGGGCGAAGGCGAGCTTGGTCGGCCAGGCCACCATCAGGCCCTCCTCCGCATGCAGAAAGCTGGTGTCGGGGCGGCGTCCACCCGGCTGCTGCGGCTCCGCCCGGTCGATCGCCAGGGTGCGCCAGGCCAGGTCGCTCAGATCCACCCAGGGCAGCAGTTCCGCCAGCTCCCGCTTGGCCGCCTTCACCTGGGCCTCGGGCGCCAGGCCGACGCCCTGTTCGGCCACGTCGCCCCCCAGATACCAGACCGTCTCGCCACCCTCGGCGGGATAGCTGGTGACGGTCAGTCGGGGATTGGCGCTGGCGCCCAGGCAGTGGGCATAGAGCGGCGGCAGCTTGCCACGCACCATCACCATCTGCAGCGGTCGCCGCTGCATCGCCGGTTGCGGCCGCTCGAGCCGCTGCAGCAGTGCCTGGTTGCCCGCACCGGCGGCCAACACCGTGCAGCGGGTCTCCAGCGTCTGCCAGTCGCCCGAGATCCCGCGCAGGCGGAAACGGCGCGGAGTTTCGAACGCGAGCCCGTCCGGCCAGGAATAGGTAAAGGCGTGATCGCCGTACTGGCGGGTCAGTGCCGCGACCAGGGAAGCGGTATCGAGCACCGGCTCGTCGAGACGGTAGACGACCCCCTTGAAGCCGGGATCGCGAAACAGCACGGGGCGCTCGTCGCCCGTGACCTCGCGCACCCGGCTCTCCATCACCTTGCCGGCGAAGAAACCGGCCATGCGGGAGACCAGTCCCGCCGTGGACCAGAGGAACTGATGGTCGGAGAGCACCCGCACCTCGCTCAGGTCGAGTTCGCCCCCGCCCTCCAGGCAGGCACGCCAGATCGCGGGCATCGCCTTGATCGCCTGGGAGGAGCCGGTGAGCTTGCCGGTCAGGGCGTACTTGGTGCCGCCGTGGATGATGCCCTGGGAGGCCAGGGTCTGCACCCCGCCGATGCCGTCCGACTCCAGCAGGATGGCCGAGTAGCCGGCCCGGCGCAGGCGGCCCAGCAGCCAGAGACCGGCGATGCCGCCGCCGAAGACGGCCACATCGACCTGGACGGAATGGGCTGTGTTCGCAGTGCCCAACAGCGTCACTGATCCCGGGCGCGGATCTCGCGGATCAGCCCGGTGGTGGAGACGTTGTCCACATAGGACATCACCATCACCTTGCCGCCGTTCTCGCGCACGCAGCGGGCGCCCGGAATATCGTCAGGCACGTTGTCGCCCCCCTTGACCAGGAAATCGGGCTTGAGGCGGCAGATCAGCCGTTCCGGCGTCTCTTCGCTGAACGGCACCACCCAGTCGACGCAGGCCAGCGCCGCGAGCACGGTCATGCGCCGTTCCAGGGTGTTCACCGGGCGATCGGCCCCCTTCAGCTGGCGTACCGTCTCGTCCACGTTGACCGCCACCACCAGGCGGTCGCCGATGCGGCTCGCCTGTTCCAGGTAGGTCACGTGACCAGCGTGCAGGATGTCGAAGCAGCCGTTGGTGAAGACCAGGCTCTCGCCCTGCAGGCGGGCCATCTGCGCCAGGCGCATCAGCTCCTCCTCGCTGACCACGCCGCGGTGGGTGACGTGCTGCTCCAGCAGGGCCGCCTTGAGTTCGTCCACGCTGACCGAGGCGGTGCCCAGTTTGCCCACCACCACGCCGGCGCCCACGTTGGCCAGGTGGGTGGCCGCGTCCATGGGCAGGCCTGCCGCCAGGCCGGCCGCCAGCACCGAAATCACGGTGTCGCCGGCGCCGGTGACGTCGAAGACTTCGCGCGCCTCGGTCGGGATGTGCCAAACGCGGGCGGGCGAACGCTCGAAAAGCGTCATGCCGCGCTCGCCGCGCGTGACCAGCACCGAACGCAGGCGGAGCCGGGAAAGGATCTTCCTGCCGAGGCCGACGACGGCGGCGTCGTCCTCCTTCACGGGAAGGCCGAGGCC
>JBNKYJ010000008.1:0-7271 GCA_050300835.1 Sedimenticolaceae bacterium | reverse complement strand
GCGCCTCCATCAGAGGCGAGGTGGTGGTGGCCGGGGTCGACGATCTGATGACCAACATCGCCCGCTGCTGCAAGCCGGTACCCTACGATCCGATTATCGGCTTCGTCACCAAGGGGCGCGGGGTCACCGTGCACCGGCGGGACTGCGCCAACATGCGCGCCCTCAGCGAGGAGAGCCGCCAGCGGCTGGTCGAGGTCCACTGGAGCGAGCAGCAGTCCCAGACCGCCTACGCGGTGGACTTCCTGGTGGTGGCTGCCGATCGCAAGGGGCTGTTGCGGGATATCTCGTCGATCCTCACCAACGAGGATATCGACGTCATCGGCGTGAACACCAACAGCGACCGCAAGACCGACACCGCCAGCATGCGTTTCACGGTGGAGGTCTGCGACATGGATCAGCTCAGCCGGCTGCTCTCCAAGGTGGAGCAACTGCCGGATGTGAACGTGGTCAAACGAATCTCATGAACAACGGAATACGGCTGATTGCCAGCCCCCTCTCCCAGGGCTAAACTAACGCGTTGTTATTTTATGGTTTTTTATTTGGAACACACGACGGCCCCACGGGCCTGGAAACCCTGCATTGACCACTGAGACGAAAACCAATCTGCTCGATCTCGATTGCCGCCAGATGGAGGCGTTCTTCCTTGAGCTGGGCAGCAAGGCGTTCCACGGGCGCAATGTCTTCAAGTGGATCCACAAGCACGGCGTCACCGACTTCGACGCCATGACCGATATCTCCAAGCGACTGCGTGAGCGGTTGCAGCAGGTGGCGGAGATCCGGCTGCCGGAGCTGATCTTCGAACAGCCGGCCCTGGACGGTACCCGCAAGTGGCTGATCGAGCTCGAGGATGGCCAGCGCATCGAGACCGTCTATATCCCCGACGACGGACGCAGCACCATCTGCGTCTCCTCCCAGGTGGGCTGTGCGCTGGACTGCTCGTTCTGTTCGACCGCGCAGCAGGGCTTCAACCGCAACCTGAGCGTGGCCGAGATCATCGGCCAGGTCTGGATCGCCACTCGCGAACTGGGCACGCCGCCGAGCAATATCGTGATGATGGGTATGGGTGAGCCCCTGGCCAACTTCGACGCCGTGGTCACGGCCATGAACATCATGCAGGACGATTTCGCCTATATGGTCTCCAAGTACCGGGTCACTATCAGTACCTCGGGCATCGTTCCGGCCTTGAACAAGCTGAAAACGCTCTGCGACATCAGCCTGGCTGTCTCCCTGCACGCCCCGGACAACGCCCTGCGCGACGAGCTGGTGCCGATCAACCGGAAGTACCCGCTGGAGGAGCTGATCCCCGCCTGTCGGGAGTTCGTGCGTGGCGACAAGCGGCGCAAGGTGACCTGGGAGTACGTCATGCTCGACGGGGTCAACGACAGCCTGCAGCATGCCAAGGCCCTGATCCGGTTGCTCGAGGGCACCCCCTCCAAGGTCAATCTGATTCCCTTCAACCCCTTCCCAGGCACCCGCTACCGGGTCTCCCCGCCGGAGCGGGTGGAGGCCTTCCGTCAGCGGCTCAAGCGTTCCGGTATTATCGCCACTACCCGCAAGACCCGGGGTGACGACATCGACGCCGCCTGCGGTCAGCTGGTGGGTAAGGTCAGGGACCGGAGTCGCAGGGAGCTGCGGCGGGCGGTAAACGAGTCACCGAAGGTACATGTATCATGAGGTTTCAAGCCGTGCTCAGACTACTTGGTATCGCTCTGCTGACAGCGCTGCTCAGCGCCTGTGCAACCACGGGTGGCGGCGATGACGCCACCGGTAATCTCGGTGTCGAGCGGCGCGACAGTCCGGCCAAGATCTACGTCGAGATGGGTATCGCCTACATGCGCGACGGGCAGGATGCGGTGGCCTTGAAGAAGCTACGGCGGGCGATCGAGGTCGATCCGCAGAGTCCGGACGCCCACAACGTGCTCGCCATCCTCTACGAACGACTCGGCGAGACCGAGCTGGCGGCCAAGCACTACGAACGGGCGGCGGCCCTGGACCCCCGGGACCCCTTCATCCGCAACGCGCGCGGCAGTTTTTTCTGCAAGCAGGGGAAGTATGAAGCTGCCTTGCAGGAGTTCGACCTGGCGCTCGACAACCCCCTCTATCCCACTCCCTGGGTGGCGTTGACCAATGCGGGGCTCTGCGCGGAGCGAGGGGACGACAAACTCAAGGCCGAAGGCTACTATCGTCGTGCCCTGACCGCCAACAAGCGTTATGCTCTGGCGCTGATCCAGATGGCGGAGCTCGCCTTCGAACAAAACAATGATATGTCTGCCCGCGCCTATCTGGAGCGTTTTCACAGTGAAACGCCCGCCACTGCCGCCTCCCTCTGGCTCGGCGTGCGGGTTGAGCAGCGCTTGGGGGATCGTATCAAGGCTGTAGAGTACAAACGCCGGCTCCTGAAAGAGTTTCCCGATGCGCCGGAGATCCAGGCCCTTAACCAATCAGAACGGCAGTAATGAAGCACAAGACAGCCCAGGAAGAGAACGCGACATCGCAACAGACCGTCGACGGACCGGGATCGCAACTGCGCAAGGCCAGGGAGCGCCAGGGATTGGAACAGTCGAAGATGGCTGCGCAGTTACACCTCAGCCAGTCCATGATCCAGGCGCTGGAATGGGATGATTATGAAAAGCTGCCAGCCGCCGTCTTCGTGCAGGGTTACCTGAGGAATTACGCCCGACTGCTGGGTGTGGACGAGGAAGCCGTGATCCGCTCCTATCAGGAGTTGAATCCCGATGCCGAGCAACAGCCGCTGCCGCGAAATCAGCCGGACGAGGTGGCCCGTGAACTCCACAGCGACAACCGATTGATACGACTCATTACCTGGATCGTGGTTCTGGTCATGGGTGTGCTAATCTTCTTCTGGTGGCAGGGGCGCATGGATTCGACCGAAACCACTGCGCCGGTCGAGGAGCGGGGCGACATGATCGAGCCCGGCTTCGCCCCCCCGCAAGCGGTTGAGCCCATTGCGCCCTCGGACCAGGCGCTGCCCAACCTCCAGGAACCCGTTGTCGAGCCCGAGACATCCCCTCTTGAAAGCCCTGCGGAGACATTCGCAGAACCCCCCGCCATGGAGCAACCGGTCATCGAGACGCCGGCACTCGAGGCCGATCGGATACCGGAGCCGGAACCGGAGCCCACGATCGAGACGACACCCGCTCCCGAAGTCATGGCCACCGAGGTCGAGCCGGAACCGGCAACCCAGCCCGAATCGGTGCCTCCAGCCCCTACGGGTGCTGTCGGATCGGTGGTGTTTGAGTTTACGGGACCCTGCTGGGTCGAGGTGCGCGATGCGACCGGTCGAGCCCGTATCATCGGTGTCATGCGTGAGGGTGCGCGTCGCTCCCTGAATGCCGGCCTCGGGCCCTTCCAGGTGGTTATCGGTGACATCAACGTCGCCCGCTTGAGCGTCAACGGCGAGGCGTACGATCTGCGGCGCCATACCCGCGGCAAGGTGGCGCGTTTTACCCTGGACCCATCCCAGCTCTGAGCGGATTGCGGCAAGGCTGCGCATGCGTATTCAGGGGCGTCCGCCCGCGATCTGAAGGGCGACGTGAGGATCGGCCCTTCGGTCCCGGGACCGCGTGCTTGAAACCGCGATCCCCTAGGTGCAAAGGGCCCATCCGTGGTAACCTTCTGCGCTTCATCCGGAACCCGTCCACGATCGATCGCACACCACTGATGGCAAAGCAAATCCAGGCCATTCGCGGGATGAAAGACATCCTGCCCGAGCAGACCCCCCTATGGCAGTACCTGGAGGACCGGGTGCGCGATGTGCTGGGCCGTTACGGCTATGCCGAGATCCGCATGCCGATCGTCGAGATGACCGAACTCTTCAAGCGCTCCATCGGCGAGGTGACCGACATCGTCGAGAAGGAGATGTACACCTTCGAGGACCGCAACGGCGACAGCCTGACCCTGCGCCCCGAGGGGACAGCCGGCTGCGTGCGCGCCGGGCTGGAGAACGGCCTGATCTTCAACCAGACCCAGCGGCTCTGGTATCAGGGCCCCATGTTCCGCCACGAGCGTCCGCAGAAGGGACGC
Source organism: Sedimenticolaceae bacterium (assembly GCA_050300835.1). Lineage (GTDB taxonomy): Bacteria > Pseudomonadota > Gammaproteobacteria > Chromatiales > Chromatiaceae > Thiodiazotropha. The sequence goes on along the minus strand of JBNKYJ010000008.1, from coordinate 3,227 downwards.
TACCGCCAGTTTCACCAGATCGGCGTCGAGACCTTCGGTCTGGAGGGGCCCGACATCGACCTGGAACTGATACTGGTCACCGCCCGGTTGTGGAAGGAGCTCGGCCTCGGGGGGCTGGAGCTGCAGCTCAACACCCTGGGCACGGCCGACGAACGCAGCCGCTACCGTCAGATCCTGGTGGACTACTTCCAGAGTCGTCTGCACGAACTCGACGAGGACAGCCGGCGCCGGCTGGAGGGGAACCCGTTACGCATTCTCGACACCAAGAATCCCGAGATGGCGGCCGTGGTGGCGGATGCGCCCACCTTGATGGAGCATCTTGGCGATGAGTCCCTGGCCCATTTCGACAGCTTGCGCCGGGGTCTCGACGAAGCGGGAGTGGCCTATGTCCTGAACCCGCGTCTGGTGCGCGGGCTCGACTACTACAGCCGTACCGTCTTCGAGTGGGTCACCGACCGACTGGGCGCCCAGGGTACGGTCTGTGCCGGCGGCCGCTATGACGGTCTGGTCGAACAGCTCGGCGGCAGGCCCTCCAGCGCGGTCGGCTTTGCCATGGGCCTGGAGCGCCTCATCGCCCTGCTGGAGGAGACCGATCTGGCGCAGCGCCTGCCGGGACCCGACCTCTACATGATCATGATGGGGGCGGAGGCCCAGCGGCGCGGTCTGCAGCTGGCCGAATCCCTGCGTGATGCACTGCCGGCCTTGCGTCTGATCACGCATTGCGGGGGCGGCAGCTTCAAGAGCCAGTTCAAAAAGGCGGACAAGAGCAACGCCCGCTATGCGCTGGCGCTGGGCGATGATGAACTTGCCCGGGGCGAGGCGGGTCTCAAACCCCTACGGGAGACGGGCGAGCAGCAACAGATCAGACTGGAGTCGCTGGCCGCGGCCATTGAATCAACACTCTGAGACCTGAGCGTCCGGAGCCGCAACACGATAAACAAGAGACAGGATTGGAAAGATGAGTGCATATCAGACCGAAGAAGAGCAGGTCGAAGCGCTGAAGCGCTGGTGGAAAGAGAACGGCACCTCCATCATCGCCGGCATCGTCATCGGATTGGGCGGGGTGTTCGGCTGGCAGGCCTGGGGCAACTATCAGGACCGGGTGTCGAAGGACGCCTCCATGGCCTTCAGCCAGCTGGTCAATGCCGAGCAGCAGGGTGACCTGGAATCCGCCAGCAAGCAGGCGGAACTGTTGCGACTCGATTACGAGAGCAGCAGCTATGCCGTCTTCGCCGCGCTGATCCAGGCCAAGTTGAAGCTGGATCAGGGAGACTCCGCGGCGGCGCGCTCCCAGCTGGAGTGGGCCATGGCGAATAGCGACAACGCATCGATGAAGCAGCTGGCCCAGCTCAACCTGGCGCGTATCCTCCTCAGCGAGGGCGATCTGGACGGTGCCGCGAAACTGGCCGATGTGTCCAGCGGTGGATTCGCCGGAGACTTCGCCCAGCTGCGCGGCGACATTGCCGCCGAGCATGGTGACAAGCAGGCCGCGCTCGAGGCCTATACCCTGGCCATGACGCAGGAGACCAGCAATCGCAATCTGCTGCAGATGAAGCTGGACGACCTGGGCCTGGACACCCCCTGACGTGATGAACGTGGTACGCCAACTCTGGCCGCTCCTGCTGCTGGCACTGGCCGGCTGCAGCGCCTTCTCGGGCAAGGACAACGCCGATCCTCCAGCGGAACTGGTCGATCTGGTACCTCAGCTCAAGATCCACACCCTGTGGAGTGAATCTTTCGAGGGCAGCGAAGGGGCGTTCCTCAAGATCGCGCCGGTTCTGGTCGGCGACCGCATCTATATCGCCGAGCCCTCCGGCGAGGTCACGGCGCTGGAGGCGGAGACCGGCAAGGAACTCTGGTCGGTCGATCTGGAGGTGCCGATCAGTGGGGGTCCTGGCGTCAATGGCGGCCTGCTGGCCGTGGGCACCCAGGAAGCCGAACTGATTCTGCTCGATGCCGACGACGGCAGCGAACGCTGGCGAAAAAGAGTCAGCAGCGAAGTCCTCTCCGTTCCGGCCATCGGGCGGGGCCGGGTGGTCTGCCGTACCATCGACGGACGCGTAACGGCCTTCGCCACCGACAACGGCGAGTCACGCTGGGTCTACGACCGCAATGTCCCCATTCTGACCCTGCGCGGCGACAGCTCGCCCATTCTGCACGAGCAGCAGGTACTGGTCGGATTCGCCAGCGGCAAACTGGTGGCGCTCTCCCTCGACAGCGGGGCCCCCAATTGGGAGGCTTTGATCACGGCGCCTACCGGTCGCACCGAGCTGGAACGGGTGGTCGATATCGACGCCGAACTCAAGCTGGTGGAGGGGACGGTCTATGCCGCTGCCTACCACGGCGAGCTGGCTGCGGTCTCCGAAATCAGCGGGGTGGTGCTCTGGCGCCGAGAGATCTCATCCCACGCCGGTATGGATGCCGACTGGCGTCAGGCCTACATCACCGATGAGTTCGACCACATCTGGTCGCTGGATGCGACCAACGGTGCCACCCTGTGGCAGCAGAAGGCGCTGCATGCCCGTCGCCTCACCGCGCCGGCGATGGTGGACGGTGGTCTACTGGTGGTCGGTGATTACGACGGCTATTTGCACTGGCTGGAACAGTACGACGGCAAGATGCTGGCCCGTGACCGGATCGGCGGCGATGCCATTCGGCTCAAGCCCCTGGTGCATAACGGCATCGTCTATGTCTTCGATGACGGCGGCACCCTGACAGCGTTGCGTGCCGAACCGATTGAATCCGATCAATAACGGGATCGGTCCATGCTACCCGTCATCGCCCTGGTCGGTCGTCCCAACGTAGGTAAATCGACCCTCTTCAATCGCCTCACCCGCAGCCGTGACGCCCTGGTCGCCGACCAGCCGGGTCTCACCCGCGACCGTAAGTACGGTACCGGCAAGCTGGGCAGCCAGCCCTACGTGGTGGTCGATACCGGCGGCATCAGCGGCGACCAGGTCGGTATCGATGTGCTGATGGAGCAGCAGGTGCGCCAGGCCATCGGCGAGGCCGACCATATTCTGTTCCTGCTCGACGCCCGCGAGGGCTGCACCGGCGGCGACGAGACGATCGCCCAGGAACTGCGGCGCACCGGCAAGCCGGTGACCCTGGCGGTGAACAAGAGCGAGGGGCTGGACCAGGCGCTGGCCGGCAGCGATTTCTACCGGCTCGGCTTCGGCGAGCCCCAGCTCATCGCCGCCGCCCATGGCCGTGGCGTGAAGGGCCTG
>JBNKYJ010000007.1:0-15227 GCA_050300835.1 Sedimenticolaceae bacterium | reverse complement strand
CTGGGCGAGGAGACCACGCTGGCCCACATCATCGCCATGGTGCGCCAGGCGCAGATGAGCAAACCGCCCATCGGCCGGCTGGTGGACCGGGTCTCGGCGGTGTTCGTGCCGGTGGTGATCCTGATCGCGCTGATCACCTTCGCGGTCTGGCTGCTGGTGGGTCCGCAACCGCAGATGCCCTTCGCCCTCACCGCCGGCATCGCGGTGCTGGTGATCGCCTGCCCCTGTGCCCTGGGTCTGGCCACGCCCATTGCCATCATGGTCGGTACCAGCCGCGCCGCCCAGCTCAACGTGCTGATCCGCAACAGCGAGGGACTGCAGAGCGCCAGCCAGCTCAGCCATCTGGTGGTCGACAAGACCGGCACCCTGACCCTGGGGCGGCCCACGGTGACCGGCGTGCACCCGCAAGAGGGCGTCGACCCGTCCGGGCTGATCCGATTTGCCGCCAGCGTCGAGTCGGTCTCCTCCCACCCGCTGGCGGAGGCCATCGTGGCCCACGCCAGGGCTCAGGGCCTGGAGCCCGACACGGTGAGTGATTTTCGCTCCCACGACGGCCTCGGAGTTGAGGGCAGGGTCGCGGGAAAGCTGGTGCAACTGGGGGGGAGACACTATCTGGAGGCCCTGGAGATCAGGCCGCCGGACGATCTCGTAGGCATTGCAGAGAAGGAAGCCGAGGCCGTGGGCACCCCGGTGTGGCTGATGCTCGACGGCGCGCTGCAGGGCCTGCTGATTCTCAAGGACCCGCTGCGTCACGACAGCAAGCAGGCGGTGCGCGCCCTGGCGCAGCAGGGGGTGAAGGTGGTGATCTGCACCGGGGACAACCGCGCCACCGCCGAAGCCGTCGCCCGCAGCCTGGGGGTCGAGGAGGTCCACAGCGAGGTGCTGCCCGCCGACAAGCTGGCCATCGTCAAGGCGCTGCAGCAGCAGGGCCACCGGGTCGGCATGGTCGGCGACGGCGTCAACGATGCGCCGGCCCTGGCCCAGGCCGACACCGGCTTCGCCATCGGCAGCGGTACCGATGTGGCGATTCATAATGCCGACATCACCCTGGTGGGCGACTCCCTGACCAACGTGAGCACCGCCATCGCCGTCTCGCAGGCCACGTTGCGAAACATCAAGCAGAACCTTTTCGGCGCCTTTATCTATAATGTGATAGGTATTCCGCTGGCGGCGGGCGTGCTCTATCCTGTGACCGGCTGGCTGTTGCCGCCCATGTTCGCCAGTGCGGCCATGGCCATGTCCTCGGTCACCGTGGTGACCAACGCCAACCGCCTGAGATTTTTCAAACCAGCAGAACGGGAGAGACCCTTGTCCACCACCCTCAAAGTTACCGGTATGACCTGCCAGCACTGTGTCATGAATGTTTCCAAAGCCCTCAAGGCGGTACCCGGCGTCGAGGATGCCGAGGTCTCTCTGGAGAAGGGCGAGGCCGTGGTGAGTGGGGATGCCGACCGGGACGTGCTGGTCCAGGCCGTGAAGACGGCAGGCTACGAGGCGGAATGAGCCGGAACCCTTACATGTGCAACCCAAGCCTTAGACTGACACCGCTCTAGACAACATGCAGATCATCCGCAGCAATCCCTTCCCCTCGTTGCCCCTGGTACAGGAGCCATCACGAGAGCGCACGGTTGCCGATAATCCCTCCCAGATCCTCCAGCCACAAGCCCTGGAGTCCCCACGCGCCACCCGCGCGATCGAGGATATCCGTACGGCAGAGCGGATCCTCAACAATCGGCGTTCGCAGAATCCCATTGGCTACCAGGGGCAGGAGGAGCGCCAGCAGCGGGCGATAGCGGCCTATCGGTCGTTGCAGCAGAGCGATGAGCGGGCCTATGTCAGCGAGGTGTTGGGTATCGACGTCTACGCCTGAACACGACAACTGAACAGGGGAACAGACAATACGCCGGTCGCATGACCGGCGTATTTGTTGGTGGACGGATCAGGATGCGGCCGGTTCCATTGCGTCGCGGACCTCGGCATGGGCCACGATGCTGTCGTCCTGTCGCAGGGAGTGCTCGATGATGTGCTCACCGGACATGGCCCGGGGTGAGATACCGGCTTCCTTGATTGCTGCATAGCTGTCGAAGAAACGTTTTCAGGTGATCTTGCGCACCTTGTACTTGGTACGGGTCTCCGGATTGTTGGTCTCCAGGAAGAGTCGGTCGATCTGTTTCCACTCCAGATAGCGCTCGGGATCCTCCATGCCCAGCTTGTCGAGCAGCTTCTGCGCTTCGACATGGCTCAGACCGCTGACCAGACGTCCCTGCATGAAGAGCAGGCCCTGGCGCACGGTGGTGGTGGGGGGGCGGTTGTTCCACTCCGCCACCTTTTTCGGATCATTGAACAGCTCCCGAATCAGGTAGTGGGCCATGGTCTGATTCATCTTATAGGAGTAGGGGATGTTGAAGTGCTTGAGGATATCCACCTGGCGGCCGTCGGGAGGGGAGAAGAGACCGAGCACGTTCATCGCCTGGCCTTTGGTGAGCTGCTGCTGCAGGTAGATGCCCTTCTCGTCGAGTTCGCGCATCAGCGCCTCGGTGGCCGGTTCGTTCTGCCACGCCTTCTCGGATTCGGGGGGTAGCGCCAGGGCCTGTTCGATCTGTTCCTGGAAATCATCTACGTTGATCTTGCGCTTGGAGGTGTTGTCGCCAAACATGCTCTTGCGCATGAAAAACAGACAAACGGCAAGTAGTGCACTGAGGAGTATAAAAAGTTCCATAGCGGGACTCTCCCTTTTTACGTTGTTCTTGAAGTTTGAGTATTGCAGTCTCCGGGGTAGCATTTTGAGAACCACTACTCACAAAGTGGTATTTCGTAACTTACGAGAATTAAAGGAATTGTTGGGAAATAAAGGGGGCGAGCAATGTGCGCTCTGTCGCAAAATGGCGAGTCGCTGCTAAAGCCTGTAAGGACTATGCTTGAGGCGATACGGAGGGGTTGAATTTGTGGACTGTTCGGTGCGGCAAGCCGCACCCAACCCCTGATTCAAGTGTAGGGTGCGACTTACCGCACCGTCATAGCCCGTAGCCTGGATGGAGCGGAGCGGAATCCAGGGATAGCCAGGCATGGTGAATCCCCCGGATTTCGCTCCGCTCCATCCGGGCTACCTGCTGCGTGAGGCAAAACGGTGCGGCACGCCGCACCGGCTTCGCCAGGGGTCATGCGGATCAGCCTTGGGATGGGTAGCTGTCCGGCTCAAAGGTGAGGGTGGCGAACAAGTCGTCCAGGGTTTCCTCGCGGCGGATCAGGTCGACGCTGCCGTCTTCGCGCAGCAGCAACTCCTTGGGTCTCGGCTTACCGTTGTAGTTGAAACCCATGGAGTGGCCGTGAGCGCCGGTGTCGTGGATGTAGAGGATGTCGCCATCCTCGATCTTCGGCAGCGGGCGCTGGATGGCGAACTTGTCGTTGTTCTCGCACAGGGAGCCGACCACGTCGACGGTCTCGTTCTCGCCCTGCTTGCCCAACACCGAGACGTGATGATAGGCACCGTACATGCCGGGACGCATCAGCGACGACATGCAGGAATCGACGCCGACGTAGGTACGGTAGATCTCCTTGCGGTTGATGGCGGTGGTCGCGAGCACGCCGTGAGGACCGGTCATGTAACGCCCGCTCTCGATATAGAGCTTGGGCATGTAGCCGTGCTGCTTCTTGAAGAGTTGGAACAGCTTGCCGATCTCCTGGCCCATGCTGGCCACGTCGAGGGGCTTTTCGCCGGGACGGTAGGGGATGCCCAGCCCGCCACCGATGTTGATGAATTCGAAGCTGATACCGAGCTCCTTCGAGATCCACTCGACCCGGTCCAGCAGCATGCGCGCCGTCTCCACCATGTAGGCATGGTTGAGTTCGTTGGAGGCGAGCATGGTGTGCAGGCCGAAGCGCCTGGCGCCGCGGGCCTGGGCCTTGCGGTAGGCCTCCAGCAGCTGGTCGTGGGAGACGCCGTACTTGGCCTCCACCGGGTTGCCGATGATGCTGTTGCCGGTGCGGCGTTCGCCCGGGTTGTAGCGGAAGCAGATCAGCTCCGGCATCTCGGGGACCTTGTCGACCAGCGAGATGTCATCCAGGTTGAGCACGCAGCCGCCGTCGGCCGCCGCCGCGGCGAACTCCGTGGCGCTGGTATTGTTGGAGGTGAACATGATCTCCTCGCCGCGGGCGCCGATCTGGCGGCTCAGCGTCAGTTCGGCGATGGAGCTGCAGTCGAAGCCGAAGCCCATGGCATGCATGATGCGCAGGATCTCCGGGTTCGGCAGTGCCTTGACGGCGAAGTATTCGCGAAAGGACTCGACACCGGAGAAGGCCTCGATCAGGGCGTTGCCGGTCTCGCGGATACCTTTCTCGTCATAGAGGTGAAAGGGGGTTCCGAAATGCTCGACGATACCGGGCAGCGTCTGTTCGAGCCGTTGGGCATAATCGTTGGAGACGGGCACTACAATACCTCACTGATGCGCTTCATGGCGGCTTGCACATTGTCGAAGCTGTTGAACGCGCTGATGCGCACATAGCCTTCGCCGCACTTGCCGAAACCGGCACCCGGGGTGCAGACCACGCCGGCCTCGTTCAGCAGCTTATCGAAGAAGGCCCAGGAGTCACCCTTGGCGTCGATCCAGATGTAGGGCGAGTTCTCGCCGCCGATGCAGTCGTAGCCGAGGGACTCCATCTGCTCGCGCACGTACTTGGCGTTCTTCATGTAGTAGTCGATCAGCTCTTTGATCTGGACCTGGCCGGCCTCGCTGTAGACCGCCTCGGCCGCCTTCTGCACCGGGTAGGAGACGCTGTTGAACTTGGTGGTGTGGCGGCGGTTCCACAGGCCGTGGATGGCGATCGGCTCGCCACTGGCGGTGTAGGCGGTGCAGGCCTTGGGCACCACGGTGTAGGCACAGCGGGTGCCGGTGAAGCCGGCGTTCTTGGAGAAGCTGCGGAACTCCACGGCCACCTCCTGGGCGCCCTCGATCTCGTAGATGGAGTGGGGCAGCTCGGGGTCGCGGATGAACGCCTCGTAGGCGGCGTCGAACAGGATCAGCGCCTTGTTGGCCTTGGCGTAGTCGACCCAGGCCTTGAGCTGGGTCTTGGTGGCGGTGGCCCCGGTCGGGTTGTTGGGGAAGCAGAGGTAGATCAGGTCCACCGGCTCGCCAGGCAGCTCCGGGATGAAGCCGTTGGCCTTGTTGCCTTCCAGGTAGACCAGGCCGGAGTAGCGGCCGTCCTCGGCCGGTCCGGTGCGGCCGGCCATGACGTTGGTGTCGACGTAGACCGGATAGACCGGATCGGGAATCGCCACCCGGATGTCGCTGGCGAAGATCTCCTGAAAGTTGCCCGAGTCGCACTTGGCGCCGTCGCTGACGAAGACCTCCTCGGCCTCGATGGCGCAGCCGCGGGACTGGAAGTCGCCCTTGGCGATCGCCTCGCGCAGGAAGTCATAGCCCTGTTCCGGGCCGTAGCCGTGGAAGCTGGCGTCGCTGGCCATCTCGTCGACCGCGGCGTGCAGGGCCTGGATGCAGGCGTCGGGCAGGGCGCGGGTGACGTCGCCGATACCCAGCTTGATGATCGGCTTGTCGGGGTTGTCCTTCTGGAACTGGGCGACCCGCTTGGCGATGTCGGAGAACAGATAGGAGGCCTGGAGTTTCTTGTAGTTCTCGTTGATCTTGATCATGCTGCTGCACCTCGGGAAATCGGAAAGCGGGCCATTATACAGGGAATGCCGATCAGGAGGAGTGTGTGGCGACCCGGAATGGGGCGTGGTAATCAGGTGAAAAGCTTGGCGTATTGCGCGTCCTTGAAACCCAGGTGCAAGGTGTCGCCCCGCTCCAACACCGGACGTTTGATGATCGAAGGCGTCTCCAGCATGATGCGGATGGCGCTGGCCTCGTCGATGTCGTCCTTCACGGCCTGGTCGAGTTTTCGCCACATCATCCCGCGGCGGTTCAACAGGCTCTCCCAACCCACCTGTTCGACCCAGTGACGCAGGCGCTTTTCGTCCACGCCCTCCTTTTTGTAGTCGTGAAATTCATACGCGATCCCATGCGCGTCCAGCCATTGACGGGCCTTCTTCATGGTGTCGCAGTTCGGGATGCCGTAGATCTTGATCAACTTAAAAACCCTTAACAATGTGGGGAATAAAATGTCTATCGCAACCGAACGGTGCCGATCCCCCGATCAGCGGTCACATGGAGTCCTGTCCGGCAGGCTAGTATAGGGTAAACACCTAGAGTCTGGTAACAGACCCTAGTCATGAACCTACAGGGGCGCGTGAGGTTATGAGTGACGAACAGACCTCCGGGATGGCCTGCCCGCTACCCGAGCCGGCCGATCTCAGTGAAATCGATCTGATCCTGTTGGATCCGGAGCCGCCGCTGGCCGACTACCGGCAAGCGATGGCGCTGGCCGGTCGCGAGGCGCAGCAGCATCTGGGAGAAAATATGTTGCTCTCCTGGTATGATCGCGATCGGGATTTTGAATCGCCCCAGCACAGCAGCGAGTGCCACCTGGACAGTGCAACTCCGGGGTATGTGGATTACGGCATTCACCACGGGGCGAAACTCAAGATCGATATCCACGGCGGGCGTTTCGTCTTTTTCTACCTGCCCCTGGAGGAGCTGTGAGCTGGTTCGGCGGTCTCTACCGGCTTGCCCTCGGGGGAATGGTAACCAATGGCCAAAGGGACTTGAGCATGTGTCCTATCGAAGAGAACGGCTGGGAAATCCAAAGCGACAAGCGGCTGATCAGTCATCACAGCGGCTTTCGCGCCGAGTACCGTGATACCTCCATCTACAGTATCAAGCAGTTCCCCTACGAGGCGACCATCCACGACATCCGCAACTGGGTGATGAAGGCCGAGAGCCTGCTGGCGCGGGTCAGGCAGGCCGGCCAGGGCTGCTGAATACAAGCACGCTATCACACCTCCGGGTCTGAATCGGTGGGGCAGGGCCCCGGCTTGTTTCCTTGACTGAATCACCTTATCCAAATGAATCCGCACAACCCGGGGTGGGATCCGGCTACCGCTCAGGGTCGTCTCGGCGCCACCCGCGGGAACTCACCCAGATAGGTGGCCTTCCACCAGGCTCCGGTCTCGGCCCGCTCAGCGGCATCGGTGAACGCATAGCGATAGGCCAGGACCCGCAGATAGCGGGGAGGCTGATCGGGAAAGGGGTCGTTGGCGAGCAGTTCGATGACGCGTGGCGACCCCTGTTCCAGACGCTGCATGAATTGGCCGAACCAGTACATCTCGATCCGCTGTTGGGTGGGTACGAACCAGACCATCCAGTCGAGCCGAGGCTGATGGGGTACGTTGAAGGGCGGTCTGCGGGTCGGATCACCCGGTTTGTATCTGAATCGGTAGGTCCGCCACTCACTGCCATCCAGCGAGCCCTGGATGATCAGCTCCTGCCGTTCTGTCTGCATGGTGGGATAGACATGGTAGATATTGCCGATGCCGAAGCGCCTGACCGTGTGGTAGACGGCCATCAGGGAATCCGGCAGGGGTTGGTGGACCACCCGGCTGCCGAATCCGATCAGGCTGGCCGGCACGATCAGCAGGGCAGCCAGCAGGGTCGTCAGGGTCCGAGCGCGCCCCGCTGCTTCGTACCCGTCAGCGATCACGGTCTGTAGCCGCCGGGGCAGAACCCGGCCGACGATCCCGTCGTCGAGCAGAAACAGGCACAGGGCGATGGTCAGCAGATTGATGAAATTGTGGTTGCTGGTGGCGATGATCAACAGCTGCATGAGCAGGGTGATGGCAGCGGCGGCCAGCCGGAAGGGGCGTGGCAGAAAAATGAAGAAGGGTACGATCAGTTCGCTGAAGAGGGTGAATCCGGTACCGCTGCGGAGCAGCCAGTCCGGCAGTTGCTGAGCGTACCAGGAGCCGGTGTGCGGCAGGGGCTGGGTCTCGAAATAGTCATTGAGGGTGGTGAGACCGGACCAGGAGGGATCGCCGCTGAAGAGCTTGAAGAAGCCCGACATGAAACGCAGCCGGAACAGCAGCCATTCGAACAGCAGGATCAGCAGGCGGTTGGCTCCGCCGACCAGAAAGATGGCCAGGAATCCCGCTTCCAGCAGCAGGGTATCCCATTGGAAATTGGTGAAGACCTGGCCCGCATGGTAGAGCGAGAGGTAGAGCAGGAAGAGGAGGATCAATAGCGGCCGCTCCCAGCGCCCGAGCAGCAGCAGCAGGCTCAGCAGCGCGCCCAGGTAGGCGCTACCCTGCAACATCTGATCGCTGGCGCCGGTGAGCCAGAACAGGCTTGGCAGCCAGAACCAGCGGGCTGGCGGCTCAAGGTCGGCCGCTACGTCGGAGAGGTACGCTTCCAGCGGCAGGATGCCCTCGGGCCCCGCCAATCCGGCGATCTGAACCGCCAGGGAGGCAAAGGCGACAAAATAGATCAGGGCCAGCAGGCGCAGAAACAGCCAGCCGGTCAGTTGCTGATCCTGTGCCGGGGAGATCAGCCTGGTCAGGGGGGACGCCGTCAGATGCATACGCTGTCCAGTGAAGGTTAATCTCTGTCACTGAAAAAAGTTTAGTCCCGTTGGCGGGGGAGTGAGTCAGTTCCCCGGCTTATGGATATCCGCTTTGCGACTGGCCTTGTCTTCGGCCTCGGGGCCTTGCAGCGGTTGGTAGATGCGGCCCTCGAAATGCAGAAAACGGATGAAGAATTCGAACAGCACCAGACGGGTGGTTTGAATGGTGACGATCAGGCCTTCGAGCAGGATGATCAGAGTCTGGCCGAGCAGAAACACGCTGCCCTTGGCGAGCGGATGCTCCACGGCGTCGGTCAGTTGCAGCACCATCAGCGAAAGGGCGCAGTGGGCCAGGGCGAAGGCACCCACCCGCAGAAAAGACAAGGTGTTGACGATCAGTTGGAATGCACTCTCCAGCAACTGGCCGAGGCGATTGAACAATGTGCGCAGACCACCCTGGCGTGAGCGTATCGAAACGCCTGTCAGATACCAGATGCCGGCGCCCAGTGTGATGGCGAGTACATCGGGCCACAACAGCGCCAGGGCGGCCGACAGGTAGAGCACGACCACCGGCGCCCCCTCCAGCATCCAGCCCCCGAACTCACCCCGCCAATAGGCCTCGAGTCCGGCGAAGAGGAGACCGAGCATCATGAGGAAGATGCCCAGCAGCAAGGTTGCCAGCAGGATCTCCTGCGCATACTCGAGGGGACAGCCGAAGAGGGGGGTCAGTACACCCGTGGCGCCGAAAAACTCCCCGAACAGCAGACCGAAGCCGGACGCCGCGAGGCCGCAGGAGACGAGGATGCGGGCCGCCGGATGACGCTTGGCTGCAACCAGGCCGACGACCGTCAGGATCAGACCATGACCCAGGTCGGGAAACATGAAGCCGAAGAGCAGGGGTACCAGCCAGGCCAACAGGGGCGTGGGGTCGACCTCCTGATGACCGGGCGTCCCCACCATGGCCAGCAGATGGTGGAAGGGCTTGGCCCAATGCGACTGGCTGAGGTAGACCGGCGGGGAGAGGCCGCCGCGGGGTTGACTGAAAATCACCCGCGCCTCGATACCCTCCTGGCGCAGCAGCGTCTCCATGGTTTCGGGTGTGGCGTAGAGGGTCCAGCCGCAGACCCGGCAGGCCTTTTGTTCCGGATCGTGCCGGAGCGGGTGCCGGCTGTACCAGCTCAGCAGGTGCATGTTGGCCAGCGCCTGCCTCAATGCCGGATCGTCGAGATGGCGTGACAGGGTTGCCCGGTGCTGCTCCAGGGCGTCCTGCTTGCGCTGCAGCGTGGAGGTCAGCCATTGCCTTGCCTCGGACGGCTCCTGGGGCAGCTCCTGCGGTATCCGGAGTTCTTTGCAGTCGAGCAGCCTGGCGGTGCCGTCGAGCAGCCGCTCGTGTTGCGGATCGCCCAAAACGATCCAGAAGTCGTGCCGCTCCCCTTCGATCAGGCGGTTGACGGTGCCCGATGTGGCCGGACTCTCCAATGCCCCTTTGGGACAGGTGAAAAGGTGTTTGCTGAGGAACTGACTCCTTTTGCTCAGCCGCACATCCAGTTGCTCGTCCGTGATGGCCTGCTGCAGCTCCTGCAGCAGCGACAGGCTCTCACACTCGTTTTCCAGCTGAAGCCCTGCCCGTTGCAGGTCCAGGAGGCGGATGTGCCAGTCACGCAGGGTGGCGAGGTCATGCTCGGCCAGGGCCACCGGATTCAGCAGCACGCGCTGCGGGGGGGTCTGGTCCGGGCCGGGAAGTTCGGGGATGCGACCGGCCAGCTTGTTGAAGCTGTCGAGAATCCGTGTCAGCGACTCCCGGTCGTAGCAGGGTAGGGTCGCTTCCGTTGTGGACTCCAGCTCCACGCGCCGCGAACCGGCCAGCATCTCGAGGGCATGTACCGTGTGTTCCCTGGGTATTCTCGCCTCGAACCACTGGACCTGGGTGGGATGAAGCGCCATGGATTGTCTGCTCTGGACGGGACTCTATATCACCGGCTTGCCCTCCCGCGAGGCCGGTTGGTTCTGGATCGGATCGCGCGATTCCCTCGACACGGCTCTATGCTCTACTATCCACAGATACGGCCAATCAATCCATACCCCGGAGGGATATATCCCATGCGCATCGAGCTGACGCCAGTGGAGGCACGACTGATCGGTTCTCTGCTGGAGAAAGAGATCATCACTCCCGAGCAGTACCCGCTGTCACTCAATGCGCTGACCGCGGCCTGTAATCAGAAAAGCAGCCGGGACCCGGTGCTGCATCTGAGCGAGAGCGAGGTTCAAAATGCGCTCGACAGCCTGATCAAAAAGCACCTGATCGGCGAGCAGAGCGGTTTTGGCAGCCGGGTGCCGAAATACAAGCACCGTTTCTGCAACACGGGGTTCGGCGGTTTCGAATTCTCCGCCCAGGAGGTGGGGGTGATCTGCATGTTGCTGCTGCGTGGAGCCCAAACGCCGGGTGAGCTGCGCACACGCACCCAGCGTCTGTGCCATTTCTCGGATGTCGGCGAGACGGAGGACGTGCTGCAGACCCTGATGGAACGCAGCGACGGTCCTTTCGTCGCCAGGCTGCCGCGGGAGCCGGGAAAGCGGGAGTCGCGCTATCTGCATCTATTTTGCGAAGAGGGTGACAGGGTGGTGTCAGAAGAGCTGCCGGAGATGGAAGCGCCGGCCGAGGATCTGGTGCAGCTGGTACGGGAGATGCGTACCGAACTGGATGATCTCAAGCGACGCGTGGCCCGACTCGAGGAAGAGTGATCCGAGTGGACCGTACTTGGCGTAGGCCTCACCGGAGGCTCGACGCCGCTTCCCGATCGCGGTAAGAATGCATCGCAAAAGCAATTCGATGAGAGGCATTAAATGATCGATCCGACAGGACCACTCGAAGACTGGGAGATGGATGAACTCGACCGTTTTCTGATGGAGCGTCTGCCAGAGGCCCCCGATGACGAGGAGATGGACGAGGGTCTGCTGGGCATGTCCGAGCTCGATGGTTTTTTCACCGCCATCATCAGCGGACCGGAGATCGTTCCGCCCTCGGCCTGGCTGCCGGCAGTCTGGGGGGAGAGCGAGCCGGTGTGGGAGTCGGCCGAAGGCTTCGAGAAGATCTACCAGCTGATGATCCGTCACTACAACGACGTGGTGAACTCCCTGATGGCGCCGGACTATGCCTTCGAGCCGATATTCAACGAGAACGAGGTGGAAGGCCAGCGTTTTCTGGTGGTCAACGAGTGGTGTCTGGGTTATATGCGGGGTGTCTCCCTGGCGGCGGAAGCCTGGGACAGTGGCGGGGATGAGCTGTTCGAGCTGTTGCAGCCGATTATCCTGTTCAGTGACGAGCCGGGCTGGCAGGTGCTCGATACCCTGGACGAGGAGGAAGTGGCCGAACTGCAGGCATCGATTCCTGACGCGGCGCAGGAGATCCAGCGTTTCTGGTTGGCTCGCCGACGCTTTCCCGAACTCGACGCTGATGCGTGTCTCACTCCCGAACAGAGCGTCGATCCAGACGCTCCCTGTCCCTGCGGCAGTGGCAAGCCCTTCCGGAAGTGCTGCCTGCATTGATCCGCCGTGGTTTCATTTGCCAATGAACGCGATCGGATAGCGGTGCACCGTAAAGCGGTGGCAGTACGCCAGTAACAGGGTGGGAATGATCACCCCCAACAGCGGCGAACTGAGCGGGATCCGCTTCGTGGAGGCTACCAGTCGATCGCCTGGCCATGACGAAAGAAACCGCCACTGGGGCCATCATCGGGGAGGGTGGCGGCCCACACGATGCCTTCGGCGCCCTCGGCTACCGACAGCGGAGCGGCTTCGCCGCCCATTGCGGTGCGCACCCAGCCGGGACAGACCGAGTTGATCTTGATCTGCGTATCCTGCAGTTCGTCGGCAAAGATTCGGGTGACGGCGTTGAGCGCGGTTTTCGAAAGCCGGTAGCCGGGGCAGCATCCGTTCATTTCGCTCAATTGGCCCATGCCGGAGGAGACATTCACGATGCGTCCTCTGCCCTGCATCAGCGGGATCATGGCCTGGCACATTCTGAAGGGGGCCAGGGTGTTGGTCTCGAAACCCTTCACAATGGTTGCGGGCTCCGCTCGCAGCGCGCTGCTGGCCGGGTCTCCAGGCGGCGCATCGGGAAAGATGCCGGCGTTGTTGACCAGAACATCCAGACGGCCATAGGTGTCGCGGATATGCTCGGCCAGGTCGGTCACCTCTTGTGCCCGGGTGATGTCGAGGTGGCGGAATACCACATCCAATCCCGAAGCGTGCAGTTCGCCGGCGGCCGCCTCCCCGGCTTGCGCATTGCGGGCGGTCAGTATCACATGGTAGCCGGCCTGCGCGAGTCGGCGGCAGGTCTCCAGGCCGAGTCCGCGATAGGCGCCGGTGATCAGGGCGACAGGTTTCTCGATCATGTGTTGCATCCTTATTTCTGTGAGGCACGGCTTATGGCGCTTGTGGTGTGATACCGGGCATCCGGATCCGCTCCGGCTCCGGCTGTTGCGGGTGAAAAAAACCGGTATTTTACCTGTGTTCACACTTCAGCCGGATCGGCTGGCTATACTCACTCCAGTAGCCCGGTTTTATCCGATGGGCGATGCGTGCAGGGTTCGCAGCGGGCGTCTGCCGCTCTCATGAGCCTAGCTCATTATCAGATTTATACCGGCATTAAACGCACCGTGTTTCAATATCATGCGATGAGGTGCAGAATTTCAGAGAAACAACCGATGCGGAAGGGGGCAGAGATGGTACCGATCAAGTATCAGGTCGTGGGTGAGGAAGAGTATGCGTTCCGTCTCGAGATCGACGAGCAGGGGGATTTTGTCGTCGATACCGGTACCTACACGACACAAAAACCGCGATCCGGGAGCCTGACCGCCCAACAGAAATCGGATCTGATGGCAGCGATCAAGACCCTGGGTATACCGACTGAGCATCCCATGCCCTCAGGAGTCGATGCCTTTGAATCCAAGCTGGTGATCGGTCAGGGCAGCGAAGCCCTGGTGTATCCTTTCTGGGAGGGGGCACTCGAGGATGACCCCAAACTCAGGAACCTGATCCGTCTACTCGAAGTGCTTTGAACCCGGATGCGTATCCCGATGCCCGACAGTGGTCTTAGCATTTTTTTAACGCTCGAATGGAATACCATTCACACCTAACGAAATCGCCTGCTTGGGGTCAAATATCCTGGAAACTCCATTTTGGTTAGTGCAAATGGAAACTCAAGAAAACACACCTAACGGAACTTGCAGAGAGATCGAGGGTAAGTCCTGTGTCTTCTACGACGGCTACTGGATCAAGCACTATGACCCCATGGAAGATAGTCTGGAGACGAAGAAATACCTCATAGAAGCGTTGACTCGACGCTTGTTCAACCATGTCGAGCATGGCATCAACATGCCGGGCGAACGGCTTGATGAGGCACGCCAAGCCTATGAATCGGAACAGGATCCCGAGCTCAAGCGGGTCAAGGGCGCGATGCTTGCAGGAGCCCTGTTCAATCGCGGTACCGATATATTCCGCCAACTCGTGGCCCTGGGTGAAGATGAGGTGAAGTCACCACGCAGTCGGGAACTCCTGCATGAATGTGGGAAGTACCTTCTGCAGGCCCTGGAGATGGGCAAGCTGGTCAAGCATCGCAGTGGCGACGAAGGGATCGACGAACTCTGGGGCGAGCCGTTCAGGGCTTTCACCGTCCCCATCAGCTCGTTCTACGAGACGCGCTACATCAAGATTGCCCAGACCATGAGGGCGATCGATCGTATCTCCGAGGCCATGATCGCGGCTTTCCACAACAGCCATTTTTACCCCAACGCGGAAACGCTGATTCGGGATTTCGCGGAGTCTGCAAAGTTGAAAACGGAGATCCTGCGTACCGATCCGGTGATCTTCGATGTTTGGCCCAGATTCGTGGTGGCGTCGGAGAAGTTGCTCAACATCGGCGAGGTGGAACGGAACAAACAGTCCTGCGTGGCCTGCTGGGAGGCGGATGAGGGGAACCGTCTGCTGAAGGAGGGCACCAAACTGATCACCTATATCGCTCGTGCCAGAGTGCCCATGCCCAAGAGCGCCCAGATTTTCATTGAACGTTGTAACGCATACCTGAAATGCCGTGGGCCGGTCCCGGATGTGGGTACCATGGAGTTGAAATCGCTCTGAGACAAGTCGTGTCCGGGCTTGGTGCCGGGATTGCATCGGCACAATAAGCGTCAGATGTGACATAATTCCACCGTTTATCTGGGGGAGGAGTAAACTTTTCAATCACCACAGAAACGACCTATCGGATGGAATCACTTGCGAGCAGCGGGTGTCTCTCGTGTGTGAACGTAGATGCTGAAGGGATGCGGCCTGTACGAGCGACAATAATCCATAACTATAAAAGCAATCCCGCCTCATGGATCAAACAGGTGGTCAGGTCATTGCTCAACTTATGAACCTCCGGACTAGCGCCCTATGTTCGAATCCTTTTACGGATTGACCAGCAACCCATTTCGCATGAGTGCGGATGAGCAGTTTCGCTATGCTCATCGTGCCTATGTAAAAGCATGGTCCTACATCAAATACGCCCTCGAGCAGGGGGAGGGGTTCGTATTGATCACCGGTCGTCCGGGGACGGGAAAGACGACGTTGATACGCGATACCCTGTCGGAAATCGACAGGGACAGGATCTATGCGGTCAATCTGGTCAGCAATCAGCTACAGGGAGAGGAGCTGTTGCGCCTGGTTGCCCTCGAGTTCGGATTTGAGGCACAGGAGTTCAACAAGGCGACGCTGCTGACGCGCATTGAACATCAAGCCCT
>JBNKYJ010000006.1:0-11669 GCA_050300835.1 Sedimenticolaceae bacterium | reverse complement strand
CACCGGGAATTTACCCGTTTCTCCTCACCGCCCGACTTCCGCAAGAAACCGCCGCGCCAACGTCACCATCCGCTCCGGGGTCATATCCGCCTTGTCGCGAAAATCGTTATCGAAACGGAAAGGTTCGGGTCGATTTTCGCGTGATCTGATCAAGTCGCATACAGATAGGCAACGACTTTTCGATGCTGTGAACCACGCGCTTTGTGCGCCCTGCTGCAACTGCTATCATCCCCCGCTTTTACCAAACACAACGGGCGGAACCATGGTATTGGCCGACTTCTACCAGCAAAACGACGACAAGATCCGCTTCAGCCGCCAACAGGCGAGTCGCTTCGCAAAGGAGATCGCCAACGACTTCAACCCCCTGCACGACGCCGACGCCAAGATGTTCTGCGTCCCCGGCGACCTGCTCTTCTCGGTGGCCCTCGAGCGCCTCGGCCTCAGTCAGCGGATGCGTTTCACCTTCTCCGGCATGGTCAGTGACGAAGCGGTGATCTTTCCCGATACCGACGCCGAAAAGGTCGACATCACCGACGCCGACGGCAAATGCTATCTCACCATCGAACGCGACGGCGAGACCACGCGCGATGCACGGCTCATCGATCACCTGGCCCGCGACTATGTCGCCTTCTCCGGCAAGACCTTCCCCCACATCCTGGTACCGTTGATGTCCAACCAGGGGATGATGATCAACCCCTCCCGTCCGCTGGTGATCTACCAGAAAATGGAGATCGAACTCGACAGACTCGACCTGACCCATCCGGCTCTGGAGGCGTCAGGCTCCGATTTCGAGGTGTTGGGAAAAAAGGGCACGGTGCGACTCGACTTCAACATCGAGCAGGACGGAGAGCCTGTCGGGCGTGGCGCCAAATACATGAGCCTGCGCGGTCTGCAGACTTATGATGGTGAAGCCATGACCCAGCTGGTCGAAGACTACAACGGCTATCGGGAATCGTATCGGTCGAACTGAAGCCGACCGATTGCCGCGCCCGCAAGGCCACAGGTTCCCGCTCCGCATCCGGTCACCCCATGACGGCGGGTGAGCCGGTCAATCTCCACCCTCCCCCACTGCTTGGCAAATCAGGGATTGAGTTCACTCAGCCCGCTATGAGCGAGCGTCACCACCCTCGGCTCGATCAGCTTGGCCAGCTGCTGCTGCGCGCCATCATCGATTTCGACCCCGTCGTGATAGAGCAGAGCCACATCGAAGACACCATCACCGGCCGCCTCCTGGGCGATATTGTCCGGACTGACCACCACACGGCCGAGCTTTCTTTCGGTGGGCCAATGCACGTCGCCATAGGCATGGTAGACCAGTTCGGAACAGACGATGCGATTGGCGCTTTGGGCATCGAAGTTGAAGTCGTAGGCCTTGCCCACCTGTCGCAGGGTCTGCAGGATCACCCGGCGCCTGGCCTGCGGATCGAGGTTCGGGTGGTGCAGGACCGCCAGATCGTCCACGTTCATGAAATGCTCGAGTGAGTTCATCTCCACCCCCGATCGCAGCGCCTCGACCACGCCACGGCCCCGGCGTATCTGCTCATGATGGGCCACCACGACCGGATGATCCCACAGCTCCAGTTCACGCAGCTCGGCCTCGGTCCCCACCCAGACCGCCGCGTGTCCCCAATGCCCCGGGATGAAGGAGTCGGTAAGACGGAACGGGGTTTTCTCCAGCAACACGTCGCCGGCTTGCAGCTTGTCGGCCACCCCGTCGAGCACATCCTGGCGGGCGTCGAGTTTGCCTCGTCGCGATTCGACCAGCCCGACCATGTTGCCGAACACCATGCTCGAGAAGTTCACGCCCTCGCTCTGCAGGGAGTGCAGGGTATCGATGGAGATGGTGCCGATGAGGTCGATGACCTGATTGGCATAGGTCAGCGGCCGAATCCGGCTCACCATGGCGTAGGAGGGGCTCTGTTCCACCAGTTCGGCCAGGTAACGCTCTTCATCGATCTCCGAGCGCGCGAGATCGCCCGCGTGCCGCTCATACCATATCAGCCCACGCCGTACCCTGGCGCGATTGGTCACTGAAGCATAGGAGGCGGCGATGCGCCTTAATTCGCCCTCAGGCACCTGGAAACCGGGATCGCCCGCATTGATGTGGTGGCGCAGAAAAGGGTCTTCCCGGTAGAGCGCCACCGCGGTCAGGTAGTTGTCGTAGAGGGTCAGCGCCGCCGCCAGGGACATGGTGATGCCGACAGCCTGCACATGCGCCTGCTGCGGATCGTCGGGAACGGGTTCGTCCAGCCAGCACTCGTGGGCGGTGGCCACCTGCCACAACTTCTGCCGTTTCTTCACCAGCTCGGAAGCACCGACGCTGAGCAGTCGGATCTCGGAGCCCAGCAACGGCTCCTTCGATGTCTGCTTCTCCTTCAGGTGCGCCAGATAGGTGATCGATTCGGAACGCAGGCTGAGCGCCTCCTCCGAGAGTACCTGGTAAAGCGCGATCTTGCGCCGCATGGCATCGGCCGAATAGCGTAGCTCCGGTGGTCCATCGCAAACGGGCCCGGCGAATGGATCCTCGTCGGCTCGGGAGTATGTGCTGCAGACGAACGCCAGCGCCACCAGAAGCAGGAACCACAGCCCGCCATGGAGAGCCCTGAAATGACTGCGCGGCCCGGCTTCGTCCGGCGTCGCCGAAGCCTTCACTTCAAAGGGCGGTGACGTCATCACACCGGTATCGACTGTAAAGGGGTGGGTTTGCGGAGAACCATCCTTCGCTTTCACTCATCGCTCCTTTTTACACTATGCCACAGTGCCGGGCGCAAACTGTTGAGCATCATACGCCTGCAACGCTCTGTATTTAAGCACTGATTGATTCAACCAAAGGACTCGGCATGACCCATGAGTTCAGCGGCATCGCAATCCCAATTGCACAACGACTCCAGAAAACCGTTCCTCAACAACCATGGGATCCCCCGTGTCCCGGGCTCGAGATCCGTGAACACCGGCGACCAGGAAGCATTGCGGCTTAGTAGTAATCACTAGCCCCCAGAGGGAAATCCATCATCTCGTTTCTCACCATCGAGAGCCAAAACCAATCCATTCTCAAGGATGGCAAGTTTGTTCCCGGAAGAAAATCAAACCAGTTGGCAATTACAAAAAAAAGATGCTGACAAATTCGTAGAAAGGACTACATTATTCACTCAAAGAAAAAAAGAATTTAACCGGCCATACCGCTACATCATATCGGGCAGGCCAATATAAAAATAAAGCAACCGGCTATTTCGGACTTCCAACAAAATTCGCAATGACTTCATCGTGCCATCATCGTTTGAAACGCTGAGGCATGGACAACGCCGTATCGCTGGATAAGCTGCCATGAAGGCGCTTTTCGTAGTCGGCAGTATCTCAGGGACGTAACACCGCATGCATGACCAATGCGTGAGCGTACGGCATCGACCCGCCCACACTCACCACGACGACAGCCCGCTTCCTTGTTGCGGAGTCGGCTGTCGCCGTCACGTCTGCATTTGCTCGCCAAACCAGACGGATTAATACAACAATACGATCGACCAAGGAGATGACAATGTGGCATAACCTATTGCGAAGGGGATCCAGTTCCTGCAGGACCTTTCTTCCCACCCTGGCCCTGGCCGCTCTGGCGCTTCACGCCCAACACCTATACGCGGCCAAACCACCCAGTGCCGGGGGAGGCCCGGCCTGTACCATCAGCCAGCCACAGAACGACCCGGTCTCCGTCGCCACCGGCGGTTCGGTCATCTTCCAGGGAGTCATCAGCGGCGGAGTCGCACCCTACAACGTCACCTGGACCTTCGCCGGGGGATCGCCCGCATCGGCCAACGAAACCGTGCAGAACGACGGTGACCAGACCCTGGCCCACAACGTCGTCTACGCCAACAGCGGCAGCTTCACGGCAACGCTGGCGGCCACCGACAGCAATGGCAAAAAAGCCAAATCCTGCGAAACCAGCTACACCGTCGAAGTGGGCGGCACCAATAATCGCCCGGTGGCGCAGAACGACAACTACAACACCACCCAGGAGGTGACCCTGGTCATCCCGGCACCCGGCGTGTTGAGCAACGACAACGACCCGGACGGCGACCCGATGAGCGCCGTACTGGTCGCCGGCACCACCCACGGCTCCCTGAGCCTCGATCCGAACGGCGGCTTCAGCTATACGCCGGATCTCGGCTTCACCGGTTCCGACAGCTTCAGCTACACCGCGAACGATGCGGGAGGCGCCTCCAACATCGCCGACGTCTCGATCGGCGTGGCGGGGAACAACGAGGTCTCGATCAACTCCACCAGCGCCAACGGCGCCCTGCCGGCCAGCCCGGTGCCCGAACAGACAGCCGCCGGCAACGCCGGCTACACCCTGCTCGCCATCAACGACCTCGGTATGCACTGTGGCGACCTGGATACCCGCATCTCGAGCATTCTGCCACCCTTCAACGTGTTGCACGCCCAGGTGGTGGAACGGGGTGTGAACGGTCTGCCAAGGGTGATGGGTGAAAACGAGGTGGCGCTCTACTACTCGGCGGTCTCCAATCCCTCCGATCCCGCCATCGGCAAGGTCGCCGGTGGCCAGGCCCTCTCGTCCGTGGTCAATGACCAGGTCTACAAGACCAACTTCTGGGAGGTCGCCTATCAGGCCTACGACGCCTTCTATCCGCCAGGCATCCTGGCCGCCTTCTACGATCCCAACGATCCGGCCGCCAATGTGGATATCGGATTGCCGGTACCCGATGTGGAGCTGCTCTATCTCGGTCCCGACAATATCCCGAACAGCGGCGACGAGGCGCTGCACGCCTCCCAGCAGGCGATGCCGGGGATGAGTTCACCCTATCTGGCCAACGAACCGCAGCGTTTCGAGGAGCACTTCGACGACTATCCGTTCTTCCTCAGCTTCCCGTTCGGCTATCTGGCCGATGGGGTCAACTGGTTCGAGGCCGCGGGTGTGCCGATTGCGGCCTTCGACGACTTCGGGCGTGAAAATCCCTACCCGCTGGTTCGGGTCCAGGCCACCGTCGATGGACAACCACCGGCTCAGGACGGCAGCAACGTCATGGCCTCCCTCGACACGGTGATGCCGATCTCCGGCGAGGCCAGCTGCCAGTCCTGCCACTCCGCCGACGTGGGCGACGGCCATGCACTCGTCAATCTGACCGATGTCGCTGTCGCCACCGACGATCCCCAGTATCAGCCGGGCACCGAGACCGTTCCTTTCGAAGTGGCGGTCGAGTGGGCGAGCGATATCAATATCCTGCGCCTGCACGACCAGGAGCACGGCACCAGTCTCGAGTCGGCCTACGATCCGCTGACCGGCAGAGCCAGCGATCCGGTGGTCTGCCAGCGCTGTCACTACACACCGGCCCTCGACCTGGCCCAGGTCGGCCCGAACGAGGTCAACGGCCGCGCGCAGCTGACCCAGCGCTCCATGTCGAACGTGATGCACAGCCATCACGCCGGCGTCACAGACGTCAACGGCATCCCGCTGTTCCAGGAGATGCCGCCGGCCATCGACGGCAGTGGCAACCGGCGTGATCCCGTACTCACCCAGACCGTTCTCGAAGAGACCTGCTACCTCTGCCATCCGGGCGAACGCACGCAGTGCATGCGCGGCGCCATGGCCAACGGCGGCCTGGTGTGCCAGGACTGTCACGGCCAGCTGGCGCAGGTGGGCGACGACTTCTCGCGGAACGTCACCCCCGGCACCCCCGGTGAGTTCCTGCTGGCGGCGGATTTCTACACCAATCCCGCCACCCCGCGCGTGCCCTGGGCCAACGAGCCGGGCTGCGGCTCCTGCCATACCGGCTATGCCACCGACAACCTGGCGGGCGATGCGGACGTTTTGGTCAACCCCACCGACACCCTCGGCAACAGTGACGGTATCCGCCTGCTGGCGGCCTATCGCCAGGGCGACACCAAGGCCACGCCGATCGTGCCGAGCAACAAGACCTTCGCCGAGAACGTGGTCGACGCGGAGGATCTCCCCGGCCATCCCGATGCCGTCGGCAATCCCAAGCTCTACCGGGTCAGCAAGGGCCACGGCGGACTCTTCTGCGAGTCCTGCCACGGTTCGACCCACGCCGAGTGGCCGAGCGGCAATCCCAACGCCAACGACAACATTCCGGCCAGCCAGCTGCAGGGCCACTCCGGATACATCTCCGAGTGCCAGGTCTGTCACGAACCGACCGACGAGTCCCTGCCCCTGGGCAATAACGGTCCGCACGGCATGCACGCGGTGGTCGACCTGGAGCCGAGCAATCCGGACTTCCTGCCAGACGATCGCTGGAACCTGAAGCACCGCAACTACCGCAACCAGGGACCGGGCTGCAACGCCTGTCACGGTGACGATCTGAAAGGTACGGTGCTGTCACGCACCGCGGAGGACCGCACGGTGCGCTGCAAGGACAACAAGGGCAGTCTGCCGGAGTGCGCCGCAGGGCAAGCGACCGCGGTAATCCCCAAGGGCACCCCCGTCGGTTGCGGACTCTGTCATCAGCAGAAACGCTAAGGGAGCACCTCGGGAGGGGTGGCGTGCATGCCACTCCTCCCGAAGGCTTGGTCCGGAAAACCGGGGACAGACGAACGCATCACCCAGGCCTGGATCAAGGCTATCGGATCGAGGCTTCTTCAGGTAGCGGAAGTGGTTGATGCAACTTCGTACAGGATAGTGCCCGTCGCCTCGAGCAGCTTGGTCATCTCGTCGGCGGCGAGTGGTTTGCTGAAGAGGTAGCCCTGCCCGTATTCACAACCTTTCGATGCGAGATGATCGAACTGTTCCTCGGTCTCGACACCCTCAGCCACCACTTTCAATCCCAGTCCATGTGCCATGGCGATGGCCGCGTTGACCAGTTCCCGATCCGCCGGATCGTCAGTGATATCGCTGACGAATTCACGGTCGATTTTCAGGACGTCGAAGGGATAGCTTCGCAGATAGCTGAGCGACGAATAGCCGGTACCGAAATCGTCCATGGCGATGTTCACTCCCAGATCGTTGAGGGTGGCCAGGGCATCGTCGATATAGGTGTGACCACTCATCAGGACGCCTTCGGTGATTTCGAGCTCCAGCGCGGCTGGAGGTATGCCGGATTTGCGGATGGCGTCGGTGATGTAGGGGACCAGATTCGGATCGCGGAACTGACGGGGCGAGAGATTGATGGCCAGGGTGAAGGCATCACCGAATGCCTGCCGCCAGGAGACCACTTTTTCCAACGCCTGATCGAGGACGAACTTGCCGATCGACACGATCAGTCCGGTCTGTTCGGCGATCGGTATGAATTCCAGCGGCGAGACTTCTCCCAGCACCGGATTGTTCCATCGCAGCAAGGCCTCGGCGCCGACGATCCTACCGCTCACCAACTCCACCTTGGGCTGGTAACAGAGCCTGAACTCGCCACGGCTCAGCGCCCCGTGCATCTGCTCCTCCAGCAGCAGCCGCTGGGAAACGCCCTGGTTCATCTCTTCCGTGAAATAGGAGTAGGCGTTGCGCCCCTGTTCCTTGGAGTGATACATGGCTGAATCGGCGTTGCGCAGCAGTTCCGACAGGTTCTCGCCATCTTCCGGGTAGATGGAGATACCGATACTCGCGGTCAACACCAACTCCCGACTGTCGATCCTGAAGGCTTCGGTGAACTTGTTGAGCAGGGCTTCCGCCACCGGCCGCGTATCGGCCACATCGGAAAGGCCCCCCAACAGGATAATGAACTCGTCGCCGCCCAGACGTCCGACGGTATCTCCGCTGCGCAACACGGACTGCAGGCGGAAAGCCGCCTCCTTCAACAGCTTGTCACCCGTGTCATGCCCCAGGGTGTCGTTGATCTTCTTGAAGTCGTCGAGATCGAGAAACAACACCGCCACTCTGTCGTTGTTGCGACGCGCTTCGTTGATCAACTGCGAAAGCCGGTCCAGGGCCAGAAACCGGTTCGGCAGCTCGGTCAGCGAATCGAAGTGCGCCTGATGCAGGATATGCTCCTCCTGCTGCCTGCGCTCGGTGATATCCTGGTGCGTACCGCAGAGCCTGAGCGGTTCATGGGTTTCCGGGTCCTGGCTGACCACGGCGCCCGAGGCCTGGACCCAGACCCAGTGTCCGTCGCGATGGCGCAGACGACACTCCACGACATAGCCTTCGTTGCGCTTGATATGCTCGTCGATGATCTTGAGGACTTTTGGCTTGTCATCCGGATGTATGCGATCCAGCCAGTCGCTGGTGTCATTGTTCAGCTCGTTCCACTCAAGGCCCAGGATCTCCATCCAACGATCATTGACCCACTGCTCACCGGTCTGGTAGTTCCAGTCCCAGAAACCAAGATTGGCGCCCTCGAGCACCAATCGCAGCTGAGTCTCCGCATCCCGGCGCTGCAGCACCTCGGCACGCAACTCGGCCGTACGTTCGATGACCTCATCCTCCCGACGCAGGGTGCGACCGGTCAGCATCAGCAAGCCGGTACCCAGCAGCGCCGTGATCAGGAGACCGCCGGTCAGCACCACCCAGACCGCCCAGGTGGTATTGTCGGCGATAAAACCGGGGGTGGCCGTATAGTCCAATTTCCAGCGGCGACCGGCCATGTCGAACTGTCGCGTCTCCACCAGATCCTTCGACAGGTTCTCTTCCCCGCCGTCGTGGCTGGCGTAGAGCACATGGGGTGATTCAGCGTCGGTGACATCCATCAGGCTCAGCGCAAGCATGCCTTGCCTGATATTGGGCACCATCGTCTCGATGAGGTTCTGCATGCGCAACACCAGCGCGACGACACCGATGATGGCTTCCCTTCGGGAGTTGGGATCGGCCGGCGAAGAGGGATCTTGGTAGACCGGGTTGTAGATCACGATACCAACCTGGTCGGCGGTCTCCTGTATCAGTCGCAACGGGCCTGAGGCAGTCACTTCCCCCGTATCCCGTGCGCGTGAGATCGCTTCTGCCGCAATCGGATTGCTGAGAACGTCGAAGCCGTACGCCGAGGCGTTGTCTGTCGCCGGCTGAATGTATTGGATGGCGTAGTACTCCTGCGCACTGTGTGTCGGATTCAATTCGCCCTCGCCGTCAAGATGGCGGATTGCTCCGCCTTCCGGCAACCGATGCTCGAACGCCGCGCGCTGCGGGTGCCGGATTCTCGGTATCCATTCCAACGCCTGAATGCTCTGATGCCGCTCTCTTGGCGTTTGGGTGACGATTCGGAACTCTTCGGGTGACACCTCGAGACTGGCGTCGAAGTAGCTCTTCAACGCACTCAGAATCTCGATATGCATCTCGAATTCACGCATCAGCGTGTGGTGGTAGGAACGCACCTGCTCGTGAAACTTGAGCTGCCGCTCCTCCCGTTCCTTGATATTGGAATAGGAGTAGAAAGCGATCGCGGTCAGCAGCAACAGCAACATGGGAAGGGCGACCGTGGTCTTGCGACCTTGCCACAATGGATCCCTGTGGCTGAAGAAGATCAGCACCAGCGGCGCGAATATGATGGCACCGATAGTGTCTCCCACCCACCAGGTCAACCAGCTGACCGGGAGCTCCTCCGCTGCGACGATACCCAGATACCACAGGGCGCTCAATCCGATACTTGCCGACACGACACAGGCAATCGGGCCACCGAGCAGTTGAAAACGCAGGATATCCATGTCTTTGACGAGTCGGGGCAGAGGACCGATCAGACGACGAATCAGCTCCGCACCGACGAACGCTTGCAGCGCGGCACCAATCCCGAGCGCGGAGGCCAGTATCAGTTCATTCCCAAGGCTGCGGTCACCCGCGGTCACGGCAAAGAGTTGGAATTCGAAAGCCACGGCGCCGAGAAAGATACCGATCAGGGCCCGCGGTCCGTAGAGCATCGTTACCGCCAGCGCGATGCCTGCACCGGGCCAGACCGGGGAGGCGTTACTCGGCGGCGTCGTCAGGTGCTGACTCAGTTTGGCGGCGACAAAGATAGCCAGGGCTATGCCGAATATTCTGATGACCCAGCCGAAATGGTTGGTCTCTCCTCGCGGAGGCTTGTGTAACAGAGTATCCAAGGACAAGGCGAGTGAAACCTTCAATGGCGGTAGTGGAATCAAACATGAGGTGGAATCGACCGAAGGCTTATCCCTGCGCCCCACGGCCAACCATCAGCCAACGAGCGAGTTCCGGAAGCCAACTCGTTCATGCGCAATGGGGAACGCTCAAGTGACGACCGAAAATCCCCGCTAGGGTAGATTATCCCCTTTCAGAAGGCAACGCGGGCCAGGACTTGAATCTGCGCCACGGGTGGCATTTTATTAAAATCAAGGCCTTCCATTCCCAAAGCATCAGCCAGAAATCCCTGGGATGTCAGCTCACCCAGCTTACTTGTAGTGGCTTTTGTCCAGACCGTACTTCTTCATTTTGTCGTACAGGGTCTTGCGCGGGATGCCGAGGGCTTGCATGGTTTTCTTGAGATTGCCCTTCTGCAGTTCAAGCTGCTGCTTGATGAGACTCTTTTCGAAACAGTCGACCTGCTGCGGCAGGGTGATGGCGGTTTCGGCGGTGGCGCCGCTCATCAGCTGTTCCAAATCGTAACCGACGTTCTCACCCAACAGCACGTAACGCTCGGCGATATTGCGCAGTTCACGCACGTTGCCGGGCCAGGAGTGGGTCAGCAATACACGGATCTGATCGGCATTGGGCAGGGGCACCTCCCGTTCGTAGCGGGCACCGGCAACCAGTAGAAAATGGTGAAACAACAGCGGAATGTCTTCGCGTCGATCGCGCAGTGGCGGGATCTCCATGGTGACCACGTTGAGCCGGTAGTAGAGGTCGTCGCGAAACTCGTTGCGTTCGCTCGCCTCCTTGAGATCGACCTTGGTTGCCGCCACCACGCGCAGATTCAACGGCACCAGTTCATTGGAGCCGAGGCGCTCGACCGCCCGCTCCTGCAGTACCCTCAGCAGATGAATCTGCACGGCCATCGGCATGCTCTCGATCTCATCGAGAAAGAGCGTGCCGTGGTTGGCGTGTTCGAAACGTCCGACCCGCCTTCCCTTGGCGCCGGTAAAGGCCCCGGGTTCGTGGCCGAAGAGTTCGCTCTCGATCAGGTTTTCGGGAACGGCTCCGCAATTGACGGCGACGAAATTGTGCTGGGCGCGACGGCTGTGCTCGTGCAGAGAGCGCGCCACCAGCTCCTTGCCGGTGCCGGTCTCGCCATGGATCAGCACATCGGCATCGGTATCGGCCAGCTGGGCGATGGTGGCGCGCAGCCGCTGCATGGCCGGGGTGCGGCCGATGATGCGTGGACCCGGCGCGCTCTGTGCCTCCAGTTCCTGGCGCAGTGAGCGGTTCTCCAGCGTCAGCGTCCGCTTGTCGAGGGCACGCCGCACGGTTTCGATCAATTGGTCCGCGGCAAAGGGCTTCTCGATGAAGTCGTAGGCACCCTCGCGGATCGCCTGTACCGCCATGGCGATGTCGCCGTGACCGGTGATCAGGATCACCGGCAGATCGTGATCGATGGTCAGCGCCTGCTGCAGGAACTCCATGCCCCCCATGCCCGGCATCTTCATGTCGCTGACCACCACACCCGGCCAGTCGTGGCTGACCAGAGGCAGTGCGGCTTCGGCACGATCGAACAGATGCACCTGGTAGCCGGCCAACTCCAGGGTCTGGCCATTGGCGATGCGGATATGCTTTTCGTCGTCGATGAAGATGACCGGTAACTTGTCCTGCATGTGTCGGGTTCCGCTGCGGTCTCTCG
>JBNKYJ010000005.1:0-6907 GCA_050300835.1 Sedimenticolaceae bacterium | reverse complement strand
CGACGTTATAATCGCCCGTTTGGCGAAAGTGGCGGAATTGGTAGACGCGCTGGATTTAGGTTCCAGTGGGGGAACCCGTGAGAGTTCGAGTCTCTCCTTTCGCACCAAGTTCACATGCCGGCCCCGGTCGGTGGTCGTTAGGTTAAATTTTCCTGTTTTTCAACATATTGTCAGTGACAGAACAGGCTGTCAGGAGAAGAGTCATGCAAGTTTCGGTGGAATCGGGTGAAGGTCTTGAGCGGCGGATGACGGTCGAGTTGCCGGCGGAGCAGATCGAGGCGGAGGTCGACAAGCGCCTGAAGCAGATCGGCCGGACCGCCAAACTGGATGGTTTTCGTCCCGGTAAGGTGCCGATGAAGATGCTGCGCCGGGTCTACGGCGGCCAGGTGCTGCAGGAGGTCTACGGTCATATGATCGAGAGCAGCTACCAGGAGGCCATCGAGCAGGAGAAGCTGCATCCGGCCGGTATGCCCAAGATCGAGCCCAAGGAGGCGAGTGAAGAGGGGCTGTTCGGCTATGTGGCCACCCTGGAGGTGATGCCCGAGGTCGAGCCGGTCAAGCTGGAAGGCAAGATCACCCGGCCGGTGGCCGAAATCACCGAGCAGGACGTCGACGACATGATCGAAAAGCTGCGCAAACAGCGCGCCACATGGAACAGTGTGGAACGGGCTGCTACAGAGGGTGATCAGGTCAAGATCAACTTCGAGGGGAAAGTGGACGGTGAGGTATTCGAAGGCGGCAGTGCGGAAAACGTGCCGCTGGTGCTCGGTTCCAAGCGCATGATCGAAGGCTTCGAAGCGGGTCTGGTGGGCATGATCAAGGACGAGAAACGCACCATCGAGCTGAAATTCCCCGAGGACTACCGGGTGGAAGACCTGGCCGGAAAGCCGGTAACGTTCGATGTCGAGGTTTCGGAAGTGGCCGAAGAGGTGCTGCCGGAGGTCGATGAAGCCTTCGCCAAGGAGTTCGGCGCCGAAGAGGGTGTGGATAAGCTGAAAAGCGATATCCGCGAGAACATGGAACGTGAATTGGCACAACGCGTGCAAGGTAAAATCAAGACCCAGGCCATGGATCTGATCTACGAGCAGAACAAGATCGAGATTCCCAAGGCGTTGATCGACGAGGAGATCACGGCCCTGCAGAAGCAGACCCGTGAACGTATCGGTCAGGGTGCTGGTTCCCTGGAACTGCCCCGTGATATGTTTGAGGAACAGGCCCGTCGTCGGGTGACCCTCGGTCTGGTGATCGGCGAGATCATCAAGCGCAACGACATCCAGATCGACAATGACCGGGTGCGCAAGACGATCGAGGATTTCGCCAGCAGCTACGAACAGCCGGAAGAGGTGGTGAAGTACTACTACGGCAATCAGCAGCAGCTGGCTTCGATACAGAATGTGGTGCTCGAAGACCAGGTGGTCGACTGGGTACTGGAACAGACAGAAGTTGTAGAAGAGCCAACAACCTTTGCGACCTTGACGTCGGAAGGCTGACAACTCCGAGGTAAAACGCAGTTATGAGTCAACAATTCCCGGCAGGCATGCCCGATCCGCAAAACCTGGGCCTGGTACCCATCGTCGTCGAGCAGACCGCACGCGGCGAGCGCTCCTTCGACATCTACTCCAGGCTGCTGAAGGAGCGGGTCATCTTCCTGGTGGGTCCGGTCGAGGATCACATGGCCAATCTGGTAGTGGCGCAGCTGTTGTTCCTCGAATCGGAGAATCCCGATAAGGATATCCACGTCTATATCAACTCGCCGGGCGGTTCGGTGACCGCGGGTCTGTCGATCTACGACACCATGCAGTTCATTCGCCCCGATGTGAGCACCATGTGCGTTGGTCAGGCGGCCAGCATGGGGGCGTTACTGCTGGCGGGCGGCGCCAAGGGCAAGCGCTATTGCCTGCCCAACTCGCGCATGATGATCCATCAACCCCTCGGCGGTTTTCAGGGGCAGGCGACCGATATCGAAATTCACGCGAAAGAGATTCTCCTTTTGCGCGAAAGACTGAATTCGATCCTCTCGTTTCACACCGGTCAGCCGTTAGAGAAGATAGCGGTGGATACGGAACGCGACAATTTCATGGGTGGCGAGGCCGCCGCGGAATATGGTCTGATAGACACAGTCTTGTCCAATCGCAGTGGCGATAGTGCGGAATAACCGGTACCGCCAAGCGGTTGAAGCTCATGGGTATTGACTTGATACTCCGATCAGTAATTGGGCAAACCGTCCTTGCCATCAGCGAGCGGTTGGATATGATTGAGTTAGAAAGGCTGGTTTTTCGGCTTGAAGGAGTGAACTATGGGCAGTGACAAAAGCGGCAAGGGTGACGACGGCAAATTGCTGTACTGTTCCTTCTGCGGCAAGAGCCAGCACGAAGTCCGTAAACTGATCGCGGGTCCTTCCGTCTTCATCTGTGACGAGTGTGTCGAACTGTGCAACGACATCATTCGCGAAGAGATGCAGGAGAGCGGCGAAGAGAGTATCAGCCGCCTGCCGAAGCCCCAGGAGATCAAGAAGACCCTCGACCAGTACGTCATCGGCCAGCAACGGGCCAAAAAGGTCCTCTCGGTGGCGGTCTACAACCACTACAAACGGTTGGAGAGCATCGGCAAGGAGAGCGATATCGAGCTGGCCAAGTCGAATATCCTGCTGATCGGCCCCACCGGCTCCGGCAAGACCCTGCTGGCGGAGACGCTGGCACGGCTGCTCAACGTCCCCTTCACCATCGCCGACGCCACCACCCTGACCGAAGCGGGCTATGTGGGCGAGGATGT
Organism: Sedimenticolaceae bacterium; assembly: GCA_050300835.1. Lineage (GTDB taxonomy): Bacteria > Pseudomonadota > Gammaproteobacteria > Chromatiales > Chromatiaceae > Thiodiazotropha. Next base: position 4,135 of record JBNKYJ010000005.1, on the reverse strand, counting down.
CGAGAACATCATCCAGAAGCTGCTGCAGAAGTGCGACTACGACGTGGAGAAGGCGCAGACCGGTATCGTCTATATCGACGAAATCGACAAGATCTCCCGTAAATCGGACAACCCCTCCATCACCCGCGACGTTTCTGGCGAGGGTGTGCAGCAGGCGCTGCTCAAGCTGATCGAAGGCACGGTGGCCTCGGTGCCGCCCCAGGGTGGCCGCAAGCATCCGCAGCAGGAGTTCCTGCAGGTCAATACCTCTAACATCCTGTTCATCGTGGGCGGCGCCTTCGCCGGCCTCGAAAAGGTCATCCGCGACCGTTCGGAAAAGGGCGGTATCGGCTTTTCCGCCGAGGTGAAGAGCAAGGACGACAGCCGCTCCATCGGTGAGATCATCGTCGATGTGGAGCCCGAGGACCTGATCAAATACGGCCTGATCCCCGAGTTCGTGGGGCGTTTGCCCGTGGTGGCCACCCTGCAGGAGCTGGACGAGGACTCCCTGGTGCAGATCCTGACCGAACCGAAAAACGCGCTGACCAAGCAGTATGGCCGTCTGTTCGAGATGGAGGGCTGCGAGCTGGAGATCCGCGAAGACGCCCTGCGCGCCATCGCCCGCAAGGCGATGAAACGCAAGACCGGCGCCCGCGGATTACGCACCATTCTGGAGCAGGTGTTACTGGATACCATGTACGACCTGCCGTCGATGGACGAAGTCACCAAAGTGGTCGTGGATGAAGCGGTCATCGCCGGCGAGAGCGAACCGTTGATGATTTACGAGCACAGCGACAAGCAGTTGGCCGCGTCCGATTGAGCCAGGCTCCTCGCACAGTGTGAAACTGCTGTCACAGAGCGGTTGAAAACCGCGGGTTCCACCCCCATGTAAAGATCAATCCCGGCCCGGGCGGGCCGGGATGAACAAAGCTGATTCCAACCCTGTCAAATCCTGCATTGCCCGTCCAGCCGTTGAGGTGAAGATTCCGGCACGGCATTTGCGAGCATGACGATGGGGTGAGACGAACCCACCCTACCCAGTCCCAGGGCTGACAAAGTCATCCCAGCGGTTGTGAAAATTGAGCAGATGCTCTGCCAAGCGAGGATATATGGGCCAAGATATCGAAAAAACCGGCAAAATGTTAGATCCCCTGAACACCGTGCCGGTACTGCCGCTGCGTGATGTGGTGGTCTACCCACACATGGTCATTCCCCTGTTCGTCGGTCGCGACAAGTCGATCCAGGCACTGGATGCGGCCATGCAGAGCAACAAGCAGATTCTGCTAGCGGCACAGAAGAGCGCCGATGTGGACGATCCGGATGTGGGCGATATGTACGCCATCGGCACCCTGGCCAACATCCTGCAGCTGCTGAAGCTGCCTGACGGTACGGTCAAGGTGCTGGTCGAGGGTGGCGAACGTGCCCGCATCCTCGAGTTCGTCGATGTGGACGACTATTTCACCGCCCGACTGGAGAGCCTCAGCGACACCCTGGATCTCGACGGTAGAGAGACCGAGGTGTTGATGCGCTCTGCCACCAATCTGTTCGATCAGTACGTCAAACTGAACAAGAAGGTCCCGCCCGAGGTACTCACCTCGCTCTCCAGCATCGACGATCCAAGCCGGCTGGCGGATACCATCGCCGCGCATATGTCGTTGAAACTGGATGAGAAGCAGCACGTGCTGGAGATGCCAAACGTGCGCGAGCGCCTGGAGCACCTGATGGGCCTCATGGAGGGCGAAAACGACATCCTGCAGATGGAGAAGCGTATTCGCGGCCGGGTCAAGCGTCAGATGGAGAAGAACCAGCGCGAGTACTATCTGAACGAGCAGATGAAGGCGATCCAGAAGGAGCTGGGCGATATGGACGACGCGCCCAACGAGATCGAGGATCTGACCAAGAAGATCGAAACCGCCGGCATGACCAAGGAGGCCAAGGGCAAGGCCAGCGCGGAGCTCAATAAGTTGAAGCTGATGTCGCCCATGTCCGCCGAGGCGACGGTGGTGCGCAACTATATCGACACCCTGGTGGGCCTGCCGTGGAAAAAGCGCACCAAGATCCGCAACGACATCGCCGGTGCCGAACAGGTGCTCAACGACGACCATTACGGCCTGGAGAAGGTCAAGGAACGCATCCTCGAATACCTTGCGGTGCAGCAACGGGTACGCAAGCTCAAGGGGCCTATCCTGTGTCTGGTCGGTCCTCCCGGTGTCGGCAAGACCTCGCTGGGGCAGTCGATCGCCCGCGCCACCAACCGCAAGTTCACCCGCATGGCCCTGGGCGGCGTGCGCGACGAGGCGGAGATCAGGGGTCATCGGCGTACCTACATCGGCGCCCTGCCCGGTAAGATCATCAACAACCTGAGCAAGGTGAAGACCCGAAATCCCCTGTTTCTGCTCGACGAAATCGACAAGATGGCGATGGATTTTCGCGGCGATCCCGCCTCGGCCCTGCTCGAGGTGCTCGATCCCGAGCAGAATCACACCTTCAACGATCACTACCTGGAGGTTGATTTCGACCTGTCGGAAGTGATGTTCGTGGCGACCGCCAATACTTTGAACATTCCGCCTCCGCTACTCGATCGTATGGAGGTGATCCGCCTCTCAGGCTATACCGAAGACGAAAAGGTCAACATCGCCGAGCGCTACCTGGTGCCCAAGCAGATGGAGAACAACGGTCTCAAGCCCGATGAACTGGTGATCCGTGAGAGTACCCTCAGGGATATCGTCCGCTACTACACCCGCGAGGCGGGTGTGCGTAACCTGGAGCGTGAGATCGCCAAGGTCTGCCGCAAGGTGGTGAAAGAGATCCTGCTGAAACAGCCCAAGGGCACCATCACCGTCACGCCGAAAAAGCTCGAGGACTATCTGGGCGTCAAACGTTTCCGCTACGGACGCGCCGACGAACACGACCAGGTGGGTCAGGTAACCGGGCTGGCCTGGACCGAGGTGGGCGGCGAACTGCTGCGCATCGAGGCGGCCCTGATGCCCGGCAAGGGGCGGCTCAGTCATACCGGTCAGCTCGGCGAGGTAATGCAAGAGTCGATCCAGGCGGCCATGACCGTGGTCCGCAGCCGTGCCGACTCGCTCGGACTGGACGAGGAGTTTCATCAGAAGTGCGATGTACACATCCACGTGCCCGAGGGAGCCACGCCGAAAGACGGTCCCAGTGCCGGTGTCGGCATGTGCACATCCCTGGTTTCCGCGCTGACCCGGATTCCGGTGCGGGCCGATGTGGCGATGACGGGCGAGATCACACTGCGTGGTGAAGTCCTGCCCATCGGCGGCCTCAAGGAGAAGCTGCTGGCGGCGCATCGGGGAGGGATCACCACCGTCATCATTCCGGAAGAAAACGAACGTGATCTAGTTGATATCCCGAAGAATATTAAACAGCATCTCGATATTCGGCCAGTACGTTGGATCGATGAGGTGCTGCAGATCGCACTCAAGGAGATGCCGACTCCGAAAGAGTCGAAAACCGCCCAGGAAGTGACGGCCTCCAAGGAGTCAAAGTCGACGGAAACGGTCAAGAAAAGAGCTGCCCCGACAAAGCACTAATCCTCGCTGAAGCCCTGGATTTATTGGGTTTCGGTGACGCCGGTCGCTTGACAGGGTAGCGGCCAGCCGGTATAAATTCTGGCGTTTCGTGCCCCGTTCAGGGGCACAATTGTTATCACTTCTTAACAATGGCGGCACAATCCGCCAAGACCATCACAAGGGGAATACGATTAATGAATAAAGCAGAACTGATTGAGGCAATGGCAGATGCAGCGGATATCTCCAAGGCAGCTGCAGGACGCGCACTGGACGGAATGGTAGATGCGATCACCGACGCTATGAAAAAAGGCGACACGCTCTCCCTGGTTGGTTTTGGTACCTTTTCCGTGAAAGAACGTGCCGCGCGTGAAGGCCGCAACCCCCAGACAGGCGAAACCATCCAGATCAAGGCTTCCAAGATCCCGTCTTTCAAGGCTGGCAAAGCACTGAAGGATGCCGTAAACTAGCGCGCCTCCTGCGGGGTGCTTAGCTCAGCTGGGAGAGCATCGCCCTTACAAGGCGAGGGTCGCAGGTTCGATCCCTGCAGCACCCACCATCCGGAGCGGTAGTTCAGTTGGTTAGAATACCGGCCTGTCACGCCGGGGGTCGCGGGTTCGAGT
>JBNKYJ010000004.1:0-24215 GCA_050300835.1 Sedimenticolaceae bacterium | reverse complement strand
GGTAGACCTTTTCCCCCGTGTGCAGACCCACGCCGGTGGCGCGGATGACATTCTTTAACGTCCGTTGCCAAATCATCGACTGTATGCTCCCAAGCAGAGACCCAACGAAGCCCCAAAAAGGTGCGTATGCTATCACATGCGTTTATCCGACAAAACAGTGGGTCTATGGTTCCCTGAGAACAATTGACCTCAACTTCTGTCATCGCTCGGTAAACTATCTAGCAGAGTTTGTACCAAACACACCTATTTGTGGCCGATCTCCTGGATTTGTTCACAGATCGATAGGAATTAATCGGCCTGTCGACGCAAAAAGGCCGGGATGTCGAGATAATCCAGGCTTCCCTCCGCCGCGGCTGCACTGCCTTGACGTGCCGTCGCACCATTCCGGAGCACTGTCGGCCGGTCCAGCTCCCGGTAATCGTCCGGTTCCGGCTCCACCACATCGGAGTTGACCAGTTTCACCGGTTTGATCTCCTCCACCTGGGACGGCTTGGCAATCTGCGCCCGCGCCGTCTCTCCCAGACCGGTGGCGACCACGGTGACCCGCATGTCGTTCTGCATATCGGGGTCGATCACGGTGCCGACCACCACGGTGGCATCGTCGTCGGCGAACTCGCGCACCGTGTTGCCCACCTCGTCGAATTCGCCGATGGCCAGATTGAGACCGGCGGTGATATTGACCAGAATGCCCTTGGCTCCAGCCAGATTCACATCCTCCAGCAGCGGACTGCGAATGGCCCGTTCAGCCGCTTCGCGGGCCCGGTTGTCGCCGGAGGCCTCGCCGGACCCCATCATGGCGGCTCCCATCTCCGACATCACGGTCTTGACGTCGGCGAAGTCGACATTGATCAGACCGGGTCGGGTGATCAGCTCGGCAATACCCTGAACCGCATGCAACAGCACGTCGTTGGCCGACTTGAAGGCATTCAGCAGGCTCATCTCCTTGCCCAGCACCGCCAGCAGCTTCTCGTTGGGAATGGTGATCAGGGAGTCGACGCACTTACCCAGCTCGGCCATGCCCTGTTCCGCGATCTTCATGCGCTTGCCGCCCTCGAAACCGAAGGGCTTGGTGACCACCGCCACGGTCAGGATGCCGAGCTCCTTCGCCACCTCGGCCACCACCGGTGCGGCGCCGGTGCCGGTGCCGCCGCCCATGCCGGCGGTGATGAAGACCATGTCGGCCCCGGCCAGCACCTCCTCGATCCGGTCCCGGTCCTCCATCGCGGCCTGGCGACCGATGTCTGGATTGGCCCCGGCACCCAGACCCTTGGTGATGTCCGAGCCGAGCTGCAGCAGGGTCCGCACCTCGCTGTTGCGCAGGGCCTGGGCATCGGTGTTGGCACAGATGAAATCCACACCTTCGATGTCACCGGTCAGCATGTGATTGACCGCGTTGCCGCCGCCTCCGCCGACACCGATGACCTTGATCACAGCGTTCTGACTGTGTGTATCCAATAATTCAAACATGGTCTACCTCCTCGAGTTCTGTCGCGCCTGTACAGAAAAATATTCAGAAATTACCTTGGAACCAGTGCTTCATGCGGTCCCAAATTGCCTTCAATCCGCCTTCATTCGCCAGCTCATGGCCGCTCTGGGCCCGGTTGCGCTGGCCAAACAACAACAATCCCACGCCGGTGGAGTAGATCGGGTTGCGCACCACGTCGGAGAGACCGCTGACGTAATGCGGCACACCGAGCCGCACCGGCATGTGAAAAACCTCCTCCGCCAGATCGATGACCCCCTCCATCTTGGAACTGCCGCCGGTCAGCACCACGCCGCCGGCGATGACGTCCTCGAATCCGCTACGCCGCAGCTCGGCCTGGATCAGGGTCATCAGCTCTTCGTAGCGGGGCTCCACCACCTCCGCCAGGGTCTGGCGGGAGAGCCTGCGCGGCGGCCGCTCACCGATGCTGGGCACCTCGATGGTCTCGTCACTGGTGGCCAGCTGGGTCAATGCGCAGGCGTACTTGATCTTGATCTCTTCCGCGTGCTGGGTCGGTGTGCGCAGGGCCACCGCGATATCGTTGGTGACCTGATCGCCGGCGATGGGGATCACCGCGGTGTGTCGGATCGCACCGCCGGTGAAGACCGCGATGTCGGTGGTGCCGCCGCCGATGTCGACCAGACAGACCCCCAGCTCCTTCTCGTCGTCGCTGAGTACCGAGTAGCTGGAGGCGAGCTGCTCCAGGATCAGGTCGTCCGCCTCAAGTCCGCAGCGGCGGATACACTTGACGATGTTCTGCGCCGCGCTGACCGCGCCGGTCACCATGTGCACCCGCGCCTCCAGCCGCACCCCCGACATGCCGGTGGGCTCGCGGATCCCCTCCTGCTCGTCGATGATGAACTCCTGGGGCAGGATGTGGAGAATCTTCTGATCCGCCGGGATCGCCACCGCGCGCGCCGCGTCGATCACCCGCTCCACGTCGCCCTGGGTCACCTCCTTGTCCTTGATGGCGACGATGCCGTGGGAGTTGAGGCTGCGGATATGGCTGCCGGCGATGCCGGCGTAGACCGAATGGATCTCGCAGCCGGCCATCAGCTCCGCCTCCTCCACCGCCCGCTGAATCGACTGCACGGTGGACTCGATGTTGACCACCACGCCCTTCTTCAATCCGCGCGAGGGGTGGGAGCCGATACCGATGATCTCGATGCCGCCGTCGCTTCTGACCTCGCCCACGATCGCCACCACTTTCGAGGTACCGATGTCGAGCCCGATGATCAGGTTCTTCTCACTTCGCTTTGTCATTCAGATACCCGCAATCCTCGCCGCCGCACGCGCTGGTGCACGGCTCTCTAAATTGACCTGTGCCTCGGCGTCCTCACGCCAGCGCACGGTAAACCCGTTGGTGTAACGCAGGTCCACCGTCTCCGGCTGCCGCTTGACCTGCCCGTGCAGATAGGGATAGAGCTGCACGAAACGGGTCAGCCGCTGCATCACATCACGCCGCCCCAGGTTCAGCACCACGCCGTCGTCAGTCTGCAGTCGCCAGGCCTGGCGCGCGTCTACCCAGACATGCACCAACTGCAGCCCGGCCGTCTCCAGCAGGGTGCGCATACTCAGATACTCCCGCACGATCCGGGGTGCGTTCTCGTCCGCACCCTCCAGCACCGTCAGCCCCTCCAGCTCGGGCAGGTTCTCGGGACGGAACACCACCCCGCGCTGACTCACCAGTCCGTCGTCACCCCAGTAGGCCAGGGGTACCTGCTCCACCACCCTCACCCTCAGGGTGTCGGGCCAGACCCGGCGCACGCTGGCACTCTCGATCCAGGGCAGCCGTTCCAGCCGGTCGCGTATCCGTTCCAGGTCGACACTGAAGAAACTGCCGTCCACGGCCTCCGCCACCGCGGTCTCGAGCCGCTGCCGGTCCAGATGCGCGATCTCGCCATCCACGCCGACCACCTTCACGGGTAGTACCCTGGGGTCCCGGGCCTGCTGGATCAGCAGCACCAATCCCGCCAGCAGCAGGCCGCCGATCATCGCCGGCATGGCGAATTGGCGAACCCGGCTCCACCAGATCGTCAGCACGCTCGGTTTCGGTTGCGGCCGCTTGCGGCTCATGGCTCCTCCCGTTGCAGGCTGGTGGCCAGAATACGCAGCACCAGCTCGTCAAAATCGATTCCCGCCACCCTTGCCGACATGGGCACCAGGCTGTGGTCGGTCATTCCCGGCACGGTGTTGACCTCGATCAGCCAGGGCTGTTGCTGTTCGTCCAGCATCAGATCGACCCGTCCCCAGCCCTCGGCGCCGACTGCTTCGAAAGCGCCCAGACAGAGGGCTTGCAGCTCCGCTTCCTGGGCCTCCGGCAGACCGCAAGGGCAGTGATAGCGGGTGGTGTCGGCGTTGTACTTGGCCTCGTAGTCGTAGAAGGTATGAGGCGTCTCCAGCCGGATCAGCGGCAATGCCCGCCGCTGCAGGATCGAGGCGGTGTATTCGCGACCGACGATCCAGCGCTCCGCCAGCACACAGGCGTCATAGCGCCGCGCCGACTCCCAGGCCTGGCGCAGCTGCTGTGCATCTTCGACCTTGGCCATACCGATACTGGAGCCCTCCCGGCTCGGCTTGACGATCAGTGGATAGCCCAGCTTCCCTGCGCTCTCCAGGGCGGCCTCATCGACGATCAGCACCGATTCCGGCGTCGGCAGGCCAAGCCCGCGCCAGAGCGCCTTGGTGCGGTGCTTGTCCATGCCCAGGGCCGAGCCCAGCACGCCGCTGCCGGTATAAGGCAGACCGAGGCGCTCCAACGCGCCCTGGATCACACCGTCCTCGCCACCCCGGCCGTGCAGGATGATGAAGGCACGGTCGAAGCGGCCCGTCTCCAGCTGTCGCAACACATCGGCTCCGGCATCGATGCCGTGGGCGTCGACACCCCGCTGCTGCAGGGCCGCCAATACCGCGGCGCCACTGCGCAGGGAGATCTCCCGCTCCGCCGAGTCGCCGCCCATGAGGACCGCCACCCTGCCGAAATCCTGTGCCGCAACCGATGGGCTCATTGCTCCTCTCCGATGCGGTGGACCTCGGTCACCAGCTTGACCCCGGTCTTTTGCTCGACCACTTCCTGGATCAGTGCGATCAGCGCCTCGATGTCGGCGGCACTGGCGTCGCCGGTATTGACGATGAAATTGGCATGCTTCTCCGAGACCTGGGCGCCGCCCATCTGCCAACCCTTGAGACCGACCGACTCGATCAGCCGCGCCGCATGATCACCGGGCGGATTGCGGAACACCGAACCGCAGCTCGGCTGTCTGGTGGGCTGGGTTGCGGCACGGCGCTCCAACAGCCGTTTGATCTCTCGTTGGGCCGCTTCCGCATCGCCCTTCTCCAGCGCCAGTTCCGCAGACAGGAACCACTCTCCGGCCGGGCCAACCACATGGCGGTAGCCGATCTCGAACTCCGCCGGCTCGCGTTGTCTCACCTCACCGAAACGATCCACCGTCTCGACCCGCAGCACCTGCCGCCAGGTCTCGCCACCGAAGGCCCCTGCGTTCATGGCCAGGGCGCCGCCGAGGGTACCGGGAATACCGGCCAGAAACTCGACCCCGACGCGCCCGCCCCGGGCCGCGGTGCGGGCGATCTTGGCGCAGGCCACGCCGACCTCGGCCGAGAGCCGGTACGGATCCAGCCACCACAAGCGGTTAAGGCACCCCTGGGTGGCGATCACGGTGCCGGCGAATCCGCCGTCGCGCACCAGCAGATTGCTGCCGAGACCGAGCCAGAACAGCGGCTCGTCCGGTTCCAGCCCGCGCAGAAAGGTCAACAGATCATCCCGGTCTGCCGGACGGTAGAAGCGCCGCGCCGGCCCCCCCACCCGCCAGGTGGTATGGCGGGAGAGCGGCTCGTCGTACCGCATCTCACCGCGCAGTCTGTCTTGATCGAAAGCAGGCATCATTTACTCAGTGCTCTCGTCCCGTTGTGGTTTTCTGCTGACTGTCTCATGACTCTCGTTACGGTCGATCCCGCTCTGCGGCGATGGCAGCAACGGCCGCTTGCTGTAGACCAGCTGCGGCAGATCCCTGCGCAGGGATTCGCCGCATCCCATATGCAGTCGTCTCATGTCGAACGCCTGTGTCATCACTCTGCCTCCGCACAAAGTTTGAGGGGCATCTCCGCAGCCACGGCACCGATGCTGCCGGCCCCCAGGGTGAGTACGATGTCGCCGTCCATGAGCAGGCCCTGCAACAGCGCCGGCAGTTCCTCCACTGGCTCGACAAAGATGGGGTCCACCTGTCCCCGGGTACGGATGGCGCGACTCAGATCGCGGCCCGTCGCGCCCCGGATCGGCTCCTCCCCCGCCGCGTAGACCTCGCACAGAATCAACAGATCGACCGTGGAGAGCACCTGCACGAAGTCGTCGAACTGCTCCTGGGTACGGGTGTAACGATGGGGCTGGAAGGCCAGCACCAGGCGGCGCTCCGGCCAGCCGTCGCGTACCGCTCTCAGGGTGGCGGCGATCTCGCTCGGATGGTGGGCGTAGTCATCCACCAGCATCACCCGCTTGCCGTCGATCAGGCAGTCACCCCGGGTCTGGAAGCGACGGCCGATGCCCTCGAAGCTTTCCAGCGCGCGCCGGATGCTGTCGCTGTCGATATTCAGCTCCAGGGCGATGGCGATGGCCGCCAGCGCGTTGAGCACGTTGTGGTGCCCCGGCAGATTGAGCACGATCTCCAGTGGCGCATCCAGCGCTTCGGCATGCACGGTGAATCGGGTCTGCATGCCGCGCTGGCTGACATCGCTGGCGCGTACGTCGGCCGCCTCGCCAAAACCGTAGGTGGTGACCGGCCGGGTGATCTCAGGCAGCAGATCCCGCACCTCCCCATCGTCGATGCAGAGCACCGCCATGCCGTAGAAGGGCAGATGGTGGAGGAACTCCAGAAAGGTCCCGCGCAGACGATTGAAATCGCCACCATAGGTGGTCATGTGGTCGGCATCGATATTGGTCACCACCGCCAGCATCGGCTGCAGGTAGAGGAAGGAGGCGTCACTCTCGTCGGCCTCGGCCACCAGATACTCCCCGCCGCCGAGCCGGGCGTTGGCGCCGGCGCTGTTGAGACGGCCACCGATGACGAAGGTGGGATCGAGTCCCGCCTCCGCCAGCACGCTGGTGACAAGGCTGGTGGTGGTGGTCTTGCCGTGGGTGCCCGCCACCGCGATGCCGTAGTGAAAGCGCATGATCTCGGCCAGCATCTCTGCCCGTGGTACCACCGGAATGCGCAGCTCGCGGGCTGCCGTCACCTCAGGGTTGCTCTCCTTCACGGCGCTTGAGATCACTACCGCGTCGCTGTCCTGCACATGTTCCGCCGCATGGCCCAGGTGAATTTCCGCTCCCAGACGGGCCAGACGCAGGGTCACTCCGCTCTCCCGCTGGTCGGATCCGGAGACCTGGTAGCCGAGATTCAGCATCACCTCGGCGATACCGCTCATGCCGGCGCCGCCGATACCGACGAAATGGATGCGGCGCATGCGGCCCATGCTGTTGGGTGCGTGACGTCGGCGTAGTTGTTCACTCATCGCTTCAGACTCTCCAAACAGGCGCGTCCCACCACGCCGGCGGCGTCGGGAACCGCTACCGCGCGGGCGGCCTCGGCCATGCGCAACAGCTCCGTTCTGTTGCGGCAAAGTTCATTTAACCAGTCCGCCAGCTCCTCGGCGGTCAAGCTGTCCTGGGGTGCCAGCCGCGCCGCTCCCGCCTCGACCAGGAAGCGGGCATTGTGCGTCTGATGGTCGTCGACGGCATGGGGATAGGGCACCAGGATGGCACCCACACCGGCCGCCGCCAGTTCGGAGACGGTCAGCGCCCCCGCCCGGCAGATCACCAGATCGGCCCAGCCGTAGGCGTCCGCCATATCCCTTTCAAATGCTTTCACCTGCGCAGAAACCCCCGCCGAGCGGTAGGCGGCGACAGCCTCGTCATAGAGTTTCTCGCCGGCCTGATGGCGTACCTGTGGGCGCTGTTCGGCAGGCAGCCTGGCCAGCGCCTCCGGCACCATCTGGTTCAGCGCCCTGGCACCCAGGGAACCGCCCAGAACCAACAGCCGGATCGGACCGTTGCGATCGCTGAAACGCCCGGCCGGCGGCGGCAGATCGACAATCTCCCGCCGCACCGGATTGCCGGAGGTCTCGGCCCCCAGATCGGCGCCGAAGCTGCCGGGAAAGGCCTCGAAGACCCGGCTGGCGAGTCGCGCCAGCAAGCGGTTGGTCAGGCCGGGGATGGCGTTCTGCTCCTGGATCACCAGCGGAATGCGCAGCAGCCTGGCCATCAGGCCGCCGGGGCCGGTGACGAAACCGCCCATACCCAACACCAGGTTGGGCCGGGTACGGCGCAGCACCGCCAGCGCCTGCCACAGGGCGCGGCCGATCTCGAACGGCGCCAGCAGCCGGCGTTTCAGCCCCACGCCGCGGATGCCGCGCACCGCGATCTGCTCCAGCGGGATGCCATAGTCCGGGATCAGCCGCGACTCCATACTGTGGGCGCTGCCGAGCCAGGTGATGCGACAGCCCTGACCGCTCAGCCACTGAGCCACCGCCAACGCCGGAAAGACGTGGCCGCCGGTGCCGCCCGCCATCACCATCACATGAGGCTCCATGAGCGGCCTCCTTGCGATTCGGGTGCGACGGACTGCCGGTTTTCGTAATCGACACGCAGCAGCAGCGCCATCAACAGGCAGACCACGATGATGCTGTTGCCGCCATAACTCATGAAGGGCAGGGTCAGCCCCTTGGTCGGCAGCATGCCCACATTGACGCCGATGTTGATGAAGGCCTGCATGCCGATCCACAGACCCAGCCCGTAAGCCGTGTAGGCGGAGAAGCGTTCGCCCCGCGCCCCGGCCCGGCTGCCGATCTGAAACGCGCGCCAGGTGATGAAGGCAAACAGTAGAATGACGCCGAGGGTGCCGATAAGGCCGAACTCCTCACCCACCACCGCCATGATGAAGTCGGTGTGGGCCTCGGGAAGGTAGAACTGCTTCTGAATACCGTTGCCCAGTCCCACCCCGGTCACCTCGCCACGACCGAAGGCGATCAATGCCTGGGAGAGCTGAAAGTCGGTGTTGAAGGGGTCGTCCCAGGGATTGAGGAAAGTGGTCATGCGCTGCCAGCGATAGGGGGAGAAATAGATCAGGGCCCAGCCGGCGACACCGGCCAGTCCGATCAACATGGCGAACTGATAGAGCACCACGCCGCCCAGAAAGAGCATGCCCAGGGCGGTGGCGAAGAGCACCACGGTGGTGCCAAAATCGGGCTGCAGCAGGATCAGGGAACTGGTGATCACCAGCAGCAGCATCGGCTTGGCGAAACCCCAGAAGGAACGCGCCACCTCGTCCTGCCGCCGCACCAGGTAACCGGCGATATAGAGCACCATGAAGAGCTTCATGAACTCGGAACTCTGCAGATTGAAGAAGCCGAGCGGGATCCAGCGAGTGGCCCCATTGACGGTCTTGCCCACCCCCGGCACCAGCAGCAACAACAGCAGCAGCAGGCCGAAAAAGACCAACAGGGGCCCCGCCTTCTGCCACTGCACCATGGGCGCCTGGAAGATCACCAGGGCGCCGGCGATGCCGAGCGCCATGGCAAACAGGTGACGATAGACATAGAAAAAGGGATCGCCCGCCAGACGGTCGCCGACGGTCATGGAGGCCGAGGAGACCATCACCAGCCCGAAGCAGAACAGCGACACCGCCGCTCCGAACAGCCACCAGTCGATCACCGCCGGGGCGGCACGCGCGCTGCGTGCATCGGTTGCCTGTGGACGCGTCATGGTAGTCATGCCGGCAGTGCCTCCACCGCCCGGACAAAGGCATCGCCGCGCTCCTCGAAGTTGCGGAACATGTCGAAACTGGCGCAGGCCGGCGACAGCAGGACCCGGTCACCGGCATGTCCCACCTCGGTCGCCTTGCTCACCGCATCCTCCAGGCTCATGGCATGCAGCAGGTGGCAGCTGTCGCCGAGCACCTCATCCAACAGCGGAGCATCGCGACCGATCAGGATCACGGCCCGGGTGGTCAGCGCCGCCACCGGCGCCAGCTCGGTGAAATCGGCCCCTTTGCAATCCCCTCCGGCGATCAGTACCGTGCGGCTGGCGTCCGACGCGGAATGGAGTCCCCTGAGCGCCGCCATGGTGGCCCCCGGATTGGTCCCCTTGGAGTCGTTGTACCAGTGCAGGCCCCGCTTCTCAGCCACCCACTGGGTGCGGTGCGGCAATCCGGCAAAGGTGCGCAAGGCGGTCAGCATGGCCTTCATGGGCAGCCCGACCAGACTGCCCAGGGCCAGCGCCGCAAGGGCGTTGGCCAGATTGTGATGCCCCTTGATGCGCAGCTCGTCGGCCGAAATCAGGGTCTCGCGACCTCGCGCCAACCAGGTCTCGCCCGCATGCGCCATCAAGCCGAAGTCGTCCGCTTCGGGTTCGCCCAGGGTGAAACCCACCTGCTGCGCCACACTCCCCGCCATGGTGGCCACCAAAGGATCGTCCCGATTGATCACCGCGGCTGTCGCATGCCGGTAGACGGCGGCTTTGGTGGCGGCATAGTCATCGAGACCGGGATAGCGGTCCATATGGTCGGCGGAGACATTGAGCACCACCGCGGCGGCCGGCTTCAGGGACCAGGTGCTCTCGAGCTGAAAACTGGAGAGTTCCAGCACATAGAGCTCCATTTCGTCGTCGAGCAGATCCAGTGCCGGCTCACCCAGGTTGCCGCCGATCGCCACTTTGATTCCCGCCATGCGCGCCATCTCACCCAGCAGCGTGGTCACGGTGCTCTTGCCGTTGGAACCGGTGATTGCCACCACCGGCGCCTTGGCGGCACGGGCGAACAACTCGATGTCGCCCATCACTTCGGCGCCCTCGTCGCGGGCGGCCTGGATCAGCGGTTCGCTGAGCGGCACGCCGGGACTCACCACCAGATGGTTGGCGGCCTGAAACACCTCCGGCAGGAAACCGCCGACGAAGATCGCCAGGTCGGGATAGAGGGACTGCAGTTGCTCCAGTCCCGGCGGATGCTCCCGGCTGTCGGTCACCGCCAGCTCCACGCCCTGAGCCGCCAGATAACGGGCGCAGGAGAGCCCGGTCTTACCGAGACCGACGATCAGAGTCTTGTTCTTTGCTGTCGCGCTGTTCGCCATCAACGTATCTTCAGACTCGCCAGACCGACCAGCACCAGAATCACGGTGATGATCCAGAAACGCACGATGACCCGGGGTTCGGGCCATCCCTTGAGCTCGAAATGGTGGTGCAGCGGCGCCATGCGGAAGATGCGCCTGCCGGTGAGCTTGTAAGAGGCCACCTGCAACACCACCGAAACCGTCTCCACCACGAACACCCCGCCCATGATGAAGAGCACGATCTCCTGGCGCACCGCCACCGCCACCACACCGAGCGCGGCGCCCAGCGCCAGCGCCCCCACGTCGCCCATGAAGACCTGGGCCGGGTAGGTGTTGAACCAGAGAAAGCCGAGCCCTGCGCCCACCAAGGCGGCGCAGAACACGATCAGTTCGCCGACGCCGGGCAGAAACGGGATCTTCAGATAGGTGGCGAAATCGGCGTGTCCGGTGACATAGGCCATGACCCCAAGCGCGCCGCCCACCATCACCGTCGGCAGGATCGCCAGACCATCGAGACCGTCTGTGAGGTTGACCGCGTTCGAGGAGCCCACGATGACCAGGTAGCTGAAGAGGATGAAGGCCGGTCCCCAGTCGAGAGAGACGTCCTTGAGATAGGGGATCAGCAGTGCCGTCTCCATCGGCGTGCTGGCCGTGAAGTAGAAGACCAGCGCCGCGCCCAGCCCCACAACCGACTGCCAGAAGTATTTCCAGCGCGCCACCAGTCCCTTGGGATCGTTGAGCACCAGTTTCTTGTAGTCGTCGACCAGGCCGATGAGACCGAAGATCATGGTGACGATGAGCACGATCCAGACATAGCGGTTGTTCAGGTCGGCCCACAACAGGGTCGATATGGCGATGGCCACCAGAATCAGCGCGCCGCCCATGGTCGGGGTTCCGGCCTTGGAAAAGTGGGTCTCCGGCCCGTCATCGCGCACGGTCTGTCCGATCTGGTGAAAACTCAGCCGCCGGATCATCATCGGTCCCAGCAGCAGCGAGATGATCAATGCCGTCAGCACGCCGAGAATGGTACGCATCGTGAGGTACTGGAAGACACTGAATCCGGTGTCGAACTGGGTCAGCCATTCGGTCAGATAGAGCAGCATGGTCAGGCGTCCTCCCCATCCATCAACAACTTCACCACGCGCTCCATGCCGGCACTGCGCGACCCCTTGATCAACAGGGTGTCGCCGCTGACCGCCCGCTCCTTCAGGACGGATACCAGATCTTCGATACGCTCGAACGCCTCGGCCCCCTCACCGAAGGCCTTCGCCGCCCTGCGGCTCAACTTCCCCAAGGTGTAGAGATGGGGCAGCCCCGCCGCCTTTGCGCGACGCCCGATCTCGGCATGCAGGGTCTCGGCCTCCGCGCCCAGCTCGGCGAGATCTCCCAGCACCAGCCAGTGGTCGCCGGGCGCCTGTTGCAATACGGCCATGGCGGCGGCGACCGAGTCGGGATTGGCGTTGTAGGTGTCGTCGATCAGGCGCAGACCACAGGCGGACTGCAGGGACCTGAGACGGCCGGAGACCGGCTCTACCGAGGCAAGCCCCCGCTGGATCTGCTCGATAGTGCAGCCCATGGCCAGCGCGGCGGCGATCGCCGCCAAGGCGTTCATCAGGTTGTGGCGTCCGGCCAGTGCCAGTTCCACCTCGAAGGCACGTTCCCGGTAGTGGACCCGCATGACACTCTGATAGCCGTTCTCGGACCAACGGGTCTGCGCCCGATCCAGCTCGCCATGTACATGGGCCCGGGACGAACTGCCGAAGGAGATCAGGCGGCGTTCGCCCAGCAGGCCGCACCAGTAACTGAAGAAATCGTCGTCCGCGTTGAGCACCGCCACACCGTCCGGGGCCAGACCGCCGAGAATCTCGCCCTTGGCCCGGGCCACGCCCTGCAGGTCGCCGAAACCCTCCAGGTGTGCCGCACCGGCATTGGTGATCATGGCCACGTCAGGTCGCGCGATATGCGTCAGGTAGCCGATCTCTCCGGGATGGTTGGCGCCCATCTCGACCACCGCATAGGCTTCGTCCTGCAGACGCAGCAGGGTCAGGGGCAGTCCGATGTCGTTGTTCAGATTGCCGCGGGTCGCCAGCACCTCACCGCGCTGACGCAGAATTGCCGCCACCAGTTCCTTGACCGTGGTCTTGCCGTTGCTGCCGGTGATGCCCACCAACGGCACCGCAAAGCTGTCGCGCCAGAGCGCGGCCAGGCGTCCCAGTCCCAGGTGGGTGTTGTCGACCCGGATCTGCGGCAACGGCTCCAGTCGCTCCTCGCTGACCAGCAGACCGCAGGCCCCGGCCGAAATCGCCTGCGGAATAAAGTCGTGACCGTTGAAATGGGGACCCTTGAGAGCCACGAAAAGGGCCTGCTCGGTAAGCGTGCGGGTATCGGTGCTGACACTGCTGAAACTGATGTCATCCCCTAGCAGCTCGCCCTCGAGACGCTCAGCCACTTGCGATAGGCGCAAGGCGTTCATTGCGCGCCTCCCTGCCATTCGGCCAGGGCCTGAGCCACCTGTTCGCGATCGTCGAAGTGGAGGGTCTCTCCCGCCGCCAGCTGATAGTCCTCATGCCCCTTGCCCGCCACCAGCACCAGATCGCCGACCGCGGCCTCTGCGATGGCCCGCCGGATGGCCCGTCCCCGATCGGCCTCGACCACCACGCGCTCGGGTTGCTGGATGCCGGCAAGGATCTCCTCGATGATCCCCGCACTGGGCTCGCTGCGCGGATTGTCATCGGTGACATAGACCCGGTCGGCCAGACGTTCCGCCAGGCCCCCCATCAGGGGCCGCTTGCCGCGATCCCGATCACCGCCGCAGCCGAACACCACCGACAGCCGGCCGGCGCAGTGCACCCTGACCGCCTGCAGCGCCTTTTCCAGGGCGTCGGGGGTGTGCGCGTAGTCGACCACCACAGTGGGTTGAGCCTGGCCACCGAACAGCTGCATGCGTCCCGGTACCGTCTGCAGACGCTCCATCACGCGCAGCGCCCGTTCCAGGTCCCAGCCACGCAGCAGCAGCACCAGCAACACGGCCAACAGGTTGGAGGCGTTGAAGCGGCCCAGCAGGCGGCTCTTCAGAACCCCCTCGCCGCGGTGACAGGCCAGCGCGATCTCCATGCCGCTGCCGGTGGGCGTGATGCTGCGCGCGCTGACCCAGCCGCTCAGACCGTCCGGCAGCCTCGCCTGGGGATCCAGGGTGTAGAGCATGGGCTCGACCCCGGCGGGAAGTTCCGCATACAGCCGACGACCCTCTTCATCGTCATAATTGATCACCGCGAAACCGAGGTCCGGCATCCGGAACAGCCGCTGCTTGGCCGCCGCGTAGTTTTCCCGGCTGCCGTGGTAGTCGTAGTGATCCCGGCTCAGATTGGTGAAGATGGCGCCGTCGAAGCTGACCGCTTCCGCCCGTCCCTGATCGAGCGCATGGGAGGAGACCTCCATCGTCATCGCCAGCGCCCCCTGCTGCCGCATCTCGGCCAGCAGCCGTTGCACGCTGACCGCGTCGGGGGTGGTAAGACCGGTCGCTCGCAGGGCGCCGGGAAAGCCGTATCCGAGCGTGCCCATGATGCCGCAAGGGACCTCGTCCGACAGCGCCTGGGCCAACAGCTGGCTGATACTGGTCTTGCCGTTGGTGCCGGTGATGCCGTAGACGCACATGCGTTGACTGGGATTGTCGTAGAAGCGCCCGGCAATGGCGCTGACCTGCAGGGAGAGACCGGCGACCGACAGCAGCGGCACCGGCGCATCGGACCATTCAGCGGCCAGCCGCTCGCCTTCGCCCCGGTCGGGCTCCCAGAGAATGGCCGCGGCGCCCTGTTCGATCGCCTGCGCGGCATGGATCAGGCCATGCTGACGACTGCCGGCACAGGCCAGGAAGAGATACCCGGGCTTGACCTGCCGGCTGTCCAGGGTCAGACCGAGGATCTCCCGGTCGAGCGCCGGATCCAGCTCGAGCAGGCCGGTCAGGAGACCGGCCAGGGTGGGATGAGCTGTCAACTGCTCCGCCGCCATCATCCCTTCTCTCCCAGCCGCGCCATCAGCGTATTCTCCTGCCAGGGTTTGTCCGGCGGGATGTTGAGCAGACGCAGGGCGCCACTCATCACTTTGGCGAAGACCGGCGCCGCCACCAGTCCACCGTAGTACTCCTCTCCCCGGGGCTCATCGACGATCACCGCCATCACCAGGCGGGGATTGCTGGCCGGAGCCATACCGACGAACAGGGAGAGGTACTTATCCTCGGCGTAGCCTCCCGCCACCGCCTTTTTCGCGGTACCGGTCTTGCCCGCCACGCGGTAACCGGGGATCGCCGCCAGCGGGGCCGAGCCTTCACTGCTGACCACGGTTTCGAGCATCTTCACCAATGCCCGGGCGGTGCTTTGGCGCAACACCCGTTCACCCCTGGGCGGTTGCTCGAGTTTGAGCAGGGAGACCGGCAGACGCATACCGTCGTTGGCCAATACCGCATAGGCGCGTGCCAGTTGCAACGGAGTGACCGAGAGGCCGTAACCGAAAGAGAGCGTCGCCTGTTCGAAGGGGGACCAGTCGGAAAAGTGGGGTAGCCGGCCGCTCGACTCGCCGGGGAATAGACTGCCCGTGGCCTCACCGAATCCCAACCGCGAATAGACCTTCCACAACGTCTCGGGCTCCATCGAGAGGGCGATCTTGCTGGCCCCCACGTTGCTCGACTTTCGCAGCACGGTGGCAACGTCGATCATGCCGTAGTTACGGTGATCCCGCACCAGATAGCGACCCACCTTCATCTGCCCGGGACTGACATCGATGGGGGTATCGGGCTTGATGCGTCCGTTCTCCAACGCGGCCGCCACGGTAAAGGGTTTCATGGTGGAGCCGGCTTCGAAGACATCGGTCACCGCGCGATTGCGCAGGCTGCCGCGGCGGCTGTTGCGGGGCGCGTTGGGGTTGTAGGAAGGGCTGTTGACCATGGCCAGGATCTCGCCCGTGCGGGCGTCCAGGATCACGGCGGAACCCGAACGGGCGCGATGCTTGTTCACCGCCGCCTTCAACTCCCGATAGGCGAGAAATTGCAGCCTGCGATCCAGGCTGGTGACCAGATCCTTGCCGGGAGAGGGACTGCGGATGTTCTCCACCTGCTCCACCACACGCCCCTTGCCGTCCTTGATCACCCGCTTGGAGCCCGGGGTTCCGCTGAGCCAGTCGTCGTAGAGCAGTTCCAGCCCCTCCTGGCCCAGGTCGTCGATATTGGTGAAACCCACCATGTGGGCCATCACCTCGCCACTCGGGTAGAAGCGGCGATACTCGGTGAGCAGATCGACCCCCTCCAGATCGATCCGGCGCACCGCATCGGCCAGATCGGGATTGATGCGGCGACGCAGATAGACGAAGGCGCGGTCGCTGGAGAGCATGCGGCGCAGCCGGTCGGGATCGAGATCGAGGGCGGCGGAGAGCGCACCGATGGTCTGGGCATCCACCTGCAGCTGGCGCGGATTGGCGGCCACGCTCTTGACCGGAGTGCTGATGGCCAGTGGCTCGCCGTTGCGATCGGTGATCATGCCGCGACTGGCATCGACCTCCATCACACGCAGGTAGCGGCGCTCGCCCTGCTCCTGCAGGAACGCGGTCTGAAACACCTGGCGATCGATCGACTGCCAGATCAGCGAGGCGCAGGCCAGCCCCAACACCGCGAGCACGGTGTTGCGACGCGCCCGGTAGCTCGGCACTCGCTTGATCTCCGCCTGTTGACCTTTTTTACGTTTCGCGCCCGCCATGTTCAGCGCCTGATCACAACCACTTCATCCACTGCGGGCAGATGCATCTGCAAACTGTCCCGCGCCCTCTGCTCCACTTCGGAGTGGGTCGCCAGCGTGCTCTCCTCGAGCTGCAGGCGTCCCCATTCGATACCCAGTCTCTCGCGTTCCCCCTGCAGCTCCTGCAGCGCCACGAAATGCCGCCGGCTGGAGTACTTGCTGTAGACCACGCCGATCGCCGACATCACCACCGCCGCCAGCAGCACTACCAACAGCCAGTTGCGCGCCGGACTCATGCCACCCGCTCCGCCACGCGCAACACCGCGCTGCGGGCTCGGGGATTGGCCTCGATCTCGGCGGCATCCGGATGGATCGCCTTGCCCACCAACCGCAACCGGGGCTGCAGCTGGTCCTGGCGCACCGGAACCCCGGGCGGGAAACGATCGCCCTTGGCCTGGTCGCGCATGAAGCGCTTGACCAGGCGATCCTCCAGCGAGTGGAAGCTGATCACCGCCAGACGCCCGCCCAGCGCCAGCACATCGATCACCTGGGCAAGACAGGCCTTGATGGCCTCCAGCTCGCCGTTGATATGGATGCGTATGGCCTGAAAACTCCGTGTCGCCGGATGCTTGCCCTTCTCCCAGGAGGGGTTGGCTTCGCTGACCACTTCCGCCAGACGCTGCGTGGTCGTGATCGGCGCCTCCGTCCGGGCCGTGACGATGGCGCGGGCGATGCGCTTGGCATGGCGCTCCTCGCCGTACTCCTTGAGCACATCGGCGATCTCATTCACCTCGGCCCGGGCCAGCCACTGCGCAGCCGACTGCCCCTGCGAGGGGTCCATGCGCATGTCCAGAGGCCCTGACTTACCGAAGCTGAAGCCACGCTCGGCCTGATCCAGCTGGGGCGACGAGACCCCCAGGTCGAGCAGGATGCCGTCGACCCGGCCCATCACCCCCGCCTGTTGCGCCACTTCAGCCAGCATGGCAAAGCTCCCATGAACAATGCTGAATCGTGAATCGTCGGCAAATTGCGCCTGCCCGTAAGCCACCGCCTCGGGATCCCGGTCGATGGCGATGAGTCGCCCGCTCTCTCCCAGCGCCGCCAGGATCAGCCGGCTGTGTCCGCCGCGCCCGAAGGTGCCATCCATATAGACACCGGCGGGATCGATCCGGAGCGCCTCCAGCGAAGGCCGCAGCAAGACTGAATGATGCTCGGACTGCATCAGATCGAGATCGATTTGAAATCGTCTGGCAGTTCGAGCGCGTTCAGATCGATCTTCTGCAGCCAGGCATCCTGACGCGCGTTCCAGGTCTCCTCGTCCCAAAGCTCGAATTTGTTGATCTGCCCCACCAGGGCGACCTTCTTGTCGAGATTGGCGAACTTACGTAACTCCTGTGGAAGCAGGACCCGGCCCTGACCGTCCATCTCGATGTCGTGCGCATTACCGATATAGAGTCGTTGCAGATTGCGCGCGGCTTCGTCGAATGACGGCAGCTTCTTGAGTTTTTCTTCGATATCGAGCCAGATGGGTTTGGGGTAGATCAGCAGGCAGCGATCCTTGTCGACAGTGATCACCAATTCGGAGGCGCAGGTCTCCACCAACCGTTCGCGATAACGCGTCGGTATGGCGATGCGACCCTTCGCATCCAGATTGAGTGACGAAACCCCTCGAAACAAGTGTGACCCCCGGAGGAAATACTCTCCCTAATTTTCCACATTCTTCCACTTCCCACCATATTAGGTCCCGTTTTCCCCACTTGTCAAGGAACGGGTCACAAAATTTCTTTTGGGCTCAGTAGCTTACGCACACTTGCTTCACACCGGATTGAGGGGTTACATCCACTTAAAATACAGCCATATGACAGTAGAACCTAAAGTGAATTATTAAGTTTGAGGGGCGGTCGCCCTGAAGGGTGGCGGAGAGTGGAGGCAAATTGGAGTTGGGAGCCGGCCTGTAAGCCGGGTTCTGTCGAGGACAGTCATTCATCTGGGATGTGCGTCACCACACACCTCGTGCAACCTACCCGGGAACCACGCGGGCCACGCGACGTTCCCCTATTTGGTCTTGCTCCGGGTGGGGTTTGCCCTGCCACGCCTGTTGCCAGGCGCGCGGTGCGCTCTTACCGCACCATTTCACCCTTACCCCGGCCGCAGCCGAGGCGGTATATTTTCTGTGGCACTTTCCGTAGGCTCTCGCCCCCCAGGCGTTACCTGGCACCCTGCCCTATGGAGCCCGGACTTTCCTCCACCGCCCGCAGGCGGCAGCGACTGTCCGGCCGACTCCCAACGACGACTCTAGGCCCATTCGTCATGCCAGGCAAGCACTTGGCAGGCCAGGCCTTCAAATCCCGCTCACCTCCAGCAGATAGATGGCGAACAACCCCCGAGGATCCAGCCAGTAACAACAGGGATGAAATCCGGACGCCCCGGCAAGCGAGAGAAACTCCTGGGGCGTGTACTTATATGAGCTTTCAGTATGCAGGCGCTCCCCCGCCTCGAAGCGGAAACTGTGGCCGTCGACCCTCACCTGCTGTGCCTGGCAGCTGACCAAGTGCATCTCGATGCGTCCGGCGTCCGCGTTGTAGCCGGCCTCATGGGCAAAGGCATCGGGGTCGACCTCGGCACTCAGCTCCCGGCGTATGCGGTGGAGCAGATTGAGATTGAAGGCGGCAGTGATCCCGGCGGCGTCGTTGTAAGCGGCATCCAGGATCGCCGGCGATTTCTTGGTATCCACACCGATCAGCAACATCCCATCCCGCCCCAGCATGCGGCAGAACATGCTCAGAAACGCCTGTGCCTCCTCCGGTTCGAAATTGCCCAGGCTCGATCCGGGAAAGAAACCCAGTCGACGACCGTCCGGAATCGTCTCCGGCAAGGGCAACGAGTGGGTGTAATCGACACAGACCGCATGTACGGCGAGCCCGGGATAGTCGTCCGCCAGGGCCTGCGCCGACTGCTTGAGATAGCTGCAGGAGATATCCATCGGTACATAGGCCGCTGGAGCCAGAGTCTCCAATAGCAACCTGACCTTGGCGGCATTACCCGCTCCCGGTTCGATCACCACCCGTCGGGTACCGGTGTGCCGGGCCACCTCATCTGCCAGATCACTCAGCATGGCCCGCTCCACGTCGGGCAGATAATACTCCGGCTGGCGGCAGATCTCGTCGAACAGGGCCGATCCCCGGGCGTCGTAGAAGAACTTGGGCGGCAGCCGTTTCTGCTCGAGGGAGAAACCATGAACCACCGCTTCGTGGAGGCTCAAACCCTCGGGTTTCAGATCATGAAAACGGATCGGCAGGGCCATCAGAGATCCCCGGCCAGGCGCAATCCGGTAAAGGGCCAACGGTCGTGCGGATAGTAGAAATTCCGGTAGCTGGCGCGGATGTGATCGGCGGGAGTCACACAGCAACCGCCGCGCAACACCATCTGGTTCGACATGAACTTGCCGTTGTACTCGCCCATGGCTCCGTTCAGCGGCCGGAATCCGGGGTAGGCGCTATAGGGGGAGGCGGTCCAGTTCCAGAGATCGCCGTACCACTGCCCCGCCGTACCGGCCGGCTGCGGATGCAGCAGATCCGACTCCAGATAGTGGCCCTCCTCCGGCGAGCGCGATTCCAGGGCCAGCTCCAGCTCCGCCTCCTGCGGCAGCCGTCTGCCCGACCAGCGGGCATAAGCGTCGGCCTCGTAGTAACTGAGGTGGCAGACGGGTTGATGCGGATTCAGCGGTCGCAGGCCACCCAGGGTGAACTCCTGCCAGCCGTCCCCACTCGGTTCCCAATAGAGCGGGTGCTTCCAGCCCCGTTCGTTGATCATGGCCCAGCCATCGGACAGCCACAAACGCGGCTCCTGATAGCTGCCGTCCTGCATGAACTCCAGGTATTCCGCATTGGTGACCAGGCGCGATGCCAGGCGGTGATCCTGCAGCAGTTGCCGGTGGCAGGGACGTTCGTTGTCGAATGCAAATCCCGCATCGCCGGCACCGATAGCGTATACACCCCCCGGGCGTTCGAGCCATTCGAGCGGCGGCGCGCCACCGCTGCCGGTAGCGAGGTCTTCACGGTAGGCCGGGCGCAGCGGATTGATGAAGAAATTGTGCTTGATGTCCATCAGCAGCAGCTCCTGATGCTGCTGCTCATGGTTGAGCCCGAGTGTCACCCGCCGCGCCAGCTCAGGCCACAGACGCTTGTCGGCGCTGGCCATCAATTCGCGCATCCAGTGATCCACGTGACGACGGTAGTCGAACACCTGCTCAAGACTGGGGCGTGAGAGCAGACCGCGTTTGGGCCTGGGGTGCATCACCCCGACGCCATAGTAGTAACTGTTGAACAGATAGCCGAATCGGGGATGGAAAGTGCGATAACCGGGCATGAACTCGGCAAGCAGAAAGGTCTCGAAGAACCAGCTGACATGGGCCAGATGCCATTTCGGCGGGCTGGTCTCGGGGATCGACTGGATTTGGTAGTCATCCACCTCCAGTGGGCGGCAGATCCGCTCGCTGAGCGAGCGCACCGCTTCATAGCGTCCCAACAGGGTTTCGTCGTTGGTTATCGGCGCCGTGACCGCTTCAGCATGCCCTTCAGTCTCCATGAGCCCCCCTTTCCTCACACTGACTGCAATCCAAGTTCACAGTTCAATATGAAAATTTCACAACACCCTGGGCGATTGCGATTTCTCAATGCCAGCGCCACCCGAATGAAAATATTCTCCTCATACAGTCGGACTATTCCGAGCTTTGTCGGCTGAGGCTGAATACCTGGAGCAGTTAAGAGGTAACGCCATGAAACTTCAGAAACAAAAATACCCGTCAATCGACACCCTGATCCTGGCGGTCGCTGGTATCTGGTTTGTATCCGTGTTTTTCAACCTGATCATCTGACGCGAAACAGGACCAGGGTCTCTGCCAGGGACCCTGTACCTCATTACATATAGTGTAATCCGCCCCCTCGAGTTACCCGAATATCCGGCATCTGTCATCCGACGCGATGCATTCCGGCGTCATCCGCCCAATTCAATCCCGCCCAAAATTTGACCTCAGTCACTTTGTAGACAACCGATCTGTAGAGTGTGACGAAGTACCCCATGAAGGTGTGAACTCAGGACTCATGCCTGTAGCGCGATCACCGATAAGGTTGATGTCAGTGTTATATCAGAGCATCAATCATGAATACTTCCCGTACCTTCACATCGAGCCTAATCCTGATCGCCATTTTCGGATTAATGAGCACGGAAGCACTGGCCAAGCGACACTATCACGACGGATCTTCCAGCGATGGCACTACGTCCACACTATCCTGGAGAAGCACGCGCTATCTGGCCAAGCGCTATCTGGATGATTTTCAAACAGTGGACCCCTCGATCTCGTACCGGGATCTGATCCACTACATCGACTCTCTCAACGCCAGTTCGGTAACCGAAGCCGAGGCCGCCCTCCAGGACTATCTGGCCTCCCTTCAAGGTACGAACGGCGCCACCAATCAAGCGCCCACCATCAGCGGAGAACCGACAGCCAGCGTGGACGAAGGCGCAATCTACGCGTTCTCGCCCTCGGCCAGCGACCCTGAAGGTGACAGCCTGAACTTCACCATCGTGAACTGCCCCAACTGGGCAAGTTTCGATAGCCAGAGCGGCACCCTCAGCGGAACCCCGGACTACAGCGCTGCAGGCAGTTACGACAACATCCAGATCAGCGTCGATGACGGTGAACTGAGTGCTGCCCTGCCCGCATTCTCCATCGCCGTCAACGATGTTTCCCAGGATCCGGTCGTTGAACCGACCCCCGATCCGGTCACAGGCGCCCCTGTGATGCTGTCGGCCAGCATCAGCGGTGACAGCGTCAATCTCGCATGGACACCACAGGAGAATGACATTCCTGACGGTGGTTATGACATCATTATTGACGGTTACGACACCAACACCACGTACCGCACCACCGCGACCTCGACAAGCATCGATGGCATGGACCTCAGTCAGTCACACTGCTTTGCCGTGCAGGCACGCTACGTGAGCACCAACGAGTTCTACGACTCCGCTGCGCTTTGCACCACTGCCCTGGCGAGCCCCAACCAGCCGCCTGAGATCAGCGGTAGCCCCCAGACCACAGTCCAGGTGGGTGAGAGTTACTCCTTCACTCCCACCAGCAGCGATGCCGATGGCGATACGCTCAGCTTCACGGCGGTCAATCTGCCGACATGGGCCAGCTTCGACAGTCAGTCAGGCACCCTCACAGGTACCCCTGACAGCCAGGACGTGGGTAGCTATTCAGGCATCGAGATCCTGGTCTCCGACGGAGAGTCCAGCACCTCCCTGACGCCCTTCACGCTGGTCGTGGAAGCCACCCCCACCCAGTCGACACCTCCCTCCACGACACTGACCTGGACCGCCCCCTCCACCCGGTCCGATGGCACCCCCATCTCGCTCAGTGAGATCAGCGGATATCGCATCTACGTCGGAGACACGGAGACATCGATGGCCCTCGTAGTGGACATCAATGACCATACAGTCACCGAGCACACCCTGACCGACCTTTCGGCGGGTGGCCACTACTTCAGTATCACGGCATACGATGTCGATGGTAATGAAAGCGGTCTCTCAAACGTCATCTTCCTGTCCACACTTTAAGCGTCAACGCGTGTGCCGGCCGTTCAGGCCGGTACACGCCCTCCCCCACGTCAACACACAAATCGGCTACACTGGAGACAGATTCCGGCCTTTGCCGGTCACGTTACCCTGGACTCCCCTGATTCCCATGCCGGACACACCCCAAGCCGAAAAGCCTACAAAGCGAAAAGCCTCGACCCCCAGACAACCGTCCAAAGCG
Organism: Sedimenticolaceae bacterium; assembly: GCA_050300835.1. Taxonomy (GTDB): domain Bacteria; phylum Pseudomonadota; class Gammaproteobacteria; order Chromatiales; family Chromatiaceae; genus Thiodiazotropha. The sequence continues at coordinate 1,081 of JBNKYJ010000004.1, read as the reverse complement.
TTGCCGCAAGACTATTCGTCACTGCCGCAAAAGCCGATCAAGCTGAAATCGGATGTGGCCCTTCCCCCGGTACTGAAACGCAGTACGACCAAGCAGCGAACGACCAAGCCTTCAACCCCTTCGCCGAAGAAGCGGAAACCGACTCAACGCCCAACCAAGGCGCTCCCAGACCTCTCCCCGCAGGCCCGGGAGATCGTCATCGCGGCAGCTGCAGAGCAGAAAATGGAACCGATAGCCTGGCTGGAACAGCTGATCATGGAGAGCCAACGGCACGAAGCGCCCACGCATGAGACCGACACCATCGCCAACACACTGCAGATGATCGAACAGCGCCTGGCGCGCCTCGAGGACCAGCGGGGATTCTGGAGCCGCTTCTGGGAACAGTTCATGGAGCCCTACCGTCGGCAGCAATAAAATCAGGTCAGTCAAACCAGTCGACCACCCTCCCGCCGATAACTCAGTAGAATAACTTGACTATCGAACCTGGCCTGCTTGAAGTCGTTGGTTCGAATGCACGCCGTAGTAACAAAAAACCCGAGCTCAAGGGCTCGGGCGTTTTGCTTGATTTGGTGGGCCATGAAGGATTACTCGGCCACGCCTCGCCCTTCGGGCCGCGGTCGCTACGCGCCCACGTTCAGCCTCGCTATGCTCGGCTGTCGAACCTGGCCTGTTTGAAGTCGCAGGTTCGAATGCACGCCGTAGTAACAAAAAACCCGAGCTCAAGGGCTCGGGCGTTTTGCTTGATTTGGTGGGCCATGAAGGATTCGAACCTTCGACCAATGGATTAAGAGTCCACTGCTCTACCAGCTGAGCTAATGGCCCATTTGGGACATGGGGTGGACGATGGGTCTCGAACCCACGACCGCCGGAACCACAATCCGGAGCTCTACCAACTGAGCTACGTCCACCATTAACCGTTTCAATCGTCCTGATCAGGTTCTTCCCAATGAGAACCGTCCTGCGAACTTGGCACGCCCGGCAGGACTCGAACCTGCTACCCTCGGCTTAGCTTACCCACTACGCCTTTCGACGCCTCCCGAGGGTCGGGAGTTTGGGGTCTGGACTATCTCTTCACCGTCTC
>JBNKYJ010000003.1:0-6771 GCA_050300835.1 Sedimenticolaceae bacterium | reverse complement strand
CAAGATCGAAGCCCATCTCGTTGATTTCGTCGAAAGCGGGCTGGACGTTGTCGGTGGTGCAACCCTGGAACATGATGTCACCAGACTGACCATGGAAGGCGATCAGACCGGAGCCGTACTTCTCCCAGATGTCGCAGAATTTGCGAATGGTGTTGGTGTCGTAGTGCATGCCTGGAGGGGGCATGACACGCAGGGTATGAAATTCAGCAGCGGCAGGGAACAGGGCCTTGCCGTCTTCACCCTTGAGTTCGGTGAAGCGGGGAATGATACCGCCGCCGTAACCGAGCACGCCTACGGTACCGCCCTTCCAGTAGCCCTTGCGGGTCTCGTAGGAAGTCTCGAGCTGACCCAGCAGGTCAACCATCATGTCGTTATCTTTGGCGAGACGCTTGAGGCCGGTCACGAAGGAGGGCCAGGGGCCGCTCTCCAGCTGGTCAAGCATGGGGGTATCATGCATCTGTTTTGCCATCACTCTTTCTCCCAATGGTCGTTTGAACGGGTCTTTGGCTGTTTCTTTGCCGTGTTATGAACTACGCCAAAACCGTGGCATAGAAAACGGGCCATCCGACCTGCAATCCGAAACCGCTACAGGCGACTGGCCTGTCTCTACTGGGGTCGAAAGTTTAGGGATGTCTAATGCAGACCAATATCCTTCCGATGGGGGGTAAAGAGATATTAATGACTATCCCATATGGGATATATTTTTATCCATTTTCGGCCGATTTTTCGGTTGCAAAAAAACAGAAAATACATATATTACAAAGTGTTAAAGTCATTCATTGAATACTTATAAAGGGGCAACTACCCCATTTTGTCAGGGTGAAATATTGACCGGTAAAATCTGTTGTATTGATGCTTGATCAATTCTTTAGCATGTAGTTCAATACTAATAACTGAGCAATTTACTGCGTATTTAACCGCATCCCAATTTCACACATACTTGGTACTATCAGCCATGCTCTACTTAAGCGAGATCATGATGCAGCATCCGGAGGCAGACACCTTCGAAAAACTGCTGGAGGTGGTGAAAGAGCGCTCCAAGACCGAGATCTTTTTCCGTATCGACGTCAAGCCGCCTTTCCCCGACACCCCCGACAATTGGGAGGATCGCCTCGAGGCGACATTCACCTAGTTAGGAAGCGAATCGTGAAATACTTAGAGTCAGAAGCCTTCATCGGCGATAACGAGTGTTCGGAGGACGCCGTCAAATCCAGCAAGTTGCTGGAGTTGCGTCTGGATGAGAAACGCGAGGAGTTGGCCGACCTGCCGCAGGACGCCCCGCTCGACAAACGCATGGAACTCCAGCTGGAGTCCTGCTACATCCTGCTCGACCTGGACCGTCGCGAAGAGGCCTGGAACATCGCCCGTCCCCTGCTGGACGAAGCCATCGGACAGGCCCTCTGGCTGAGGGCGGTCGAGGCCTGCGATGTGCTCTACCAGGCAGAACGGCCCGAGTCCATCAAGGCCCTGGCTCAGGGCATCTGGATCGGCGTCACCTTCCCCATCGATCCGGAGTTGAGCGTCGCCATGCTGCAGCATCTGATCGACGAGACGCCGGACAGCTCGGATGGCGCCGCCGTCGCCGCCGTCACCGCCTGCTACCTGGTCGATGTGCGCGCCCAGGGTCCGGATCGCGAGGATCTCAGATTCTTCACCAATCAACTGTTGGGACAGGTGGCACGACGTCACAGCCAGGTTGAGGAGCAGGAGATCTTCGATTTCTGGGTCGAACGCATGGAGCTGGACGATCCGCAAAAGTTCCTGCCGCGACTGGCCAAGGTGCTGGATGTCATCATGGACAACGAGTGGTGGTTCGACCGGGATGCCTTGCGGGCTCAGATACCCGCCGACGCTTGAGAGACGAATGGGTGACAGCGATGTTCTGGCAGGAAGAGATCGACGAAGAGCAATATACCGTTCCGGATAATGTGGTCGACCTGATTTTCAAGATCAAATGTCGAACACTGCCGGTGGATCACGCCTGGGCCCTCTCCCAGGCCATACACGAGATGCTGCCCTGGTTCCCCGAGGAGGATCAGGCCGGTCTGCATCTGATCTATGGCGCCGATTCCGGCAACGGCTGGGAGCGTCCGAGCGAAGGCGAGGAGACCCTCTACCTGTCGCGCCGTACCCCCTTGATTCTGCGACTGCCCAAGGAGCGGGTCGAGGATGCCGCAACACTCAGCGGCAAGACACTGGACGTTGCCGGCAACCGTCTCGAGATCGGCGAATCCCATACCCGGTTCCTGGGCATGACCACCACCCTCTACAGCCGGCATGTGGTTTCCGGGACCGAGCTGGACGAAGACGCCTTTCTGCAGCAGGCCGTCGAATCCCTGCAGGCGCTGAGCCTGCGATTCAAGAAGGTTCTGTGCGGCAAAGTGACCACATTCACCTCCCCTGAAGGCACACTCGAGACACGCAGTCTGATGGTTGCGGGCCTCTCTCTGGACGATGCCGTGACCCTTCAGGAACAAGGTATCGGCCGCTTGCGCAGCCGTGGCTTCGGCTTGTTTGTACCGCACAAGACTGTATAAGATACGGCGCCCTATTTAAAGAATACACAACCTTACAGCGACGGACTTGTGCTTTTCCCGTCCTGTTTTTCTTGTTTGAAGGAGAGATCAATGGCATACGAAGTAAACGGCAAAACCATCGAGGCCGACGCCAACGGCTACCTGGTCGATCAGACCGAATGGAGCGAGGATGTAGCGAAAGCCATCGCTGCGGAAGAAGGCCTCGAACTGAGCGAGAAGGCCTGGGACATCATCAACTACCTGCGTGACGAGTACTTCAACAACGGTGGCAACCAACCCAACGAACGCCACATGGTGAAGCACTTCAAAGACGCCTGGAGCGACGAGGCCAAAGTGGATGCCAAGTCCCTCTACGTCCACTTCCCCAAAGGCCCCGCCAAGCAGGCGAGCAAGGTGGCCGGCCTGCCGGAGACCAAGCGCAAAGGCGGTTACTGATCGGCTTTTGTCTGCGCTACCGGAACGCTTCCGGTCGCTGTCATCATGCCCATGCATGGTTCGGCAAGCCGCACCCTACAAACCAACCCAACACGTAGGGTGCGGCTCGCCGCACCGAAATAATGGTGTTTGAGCCACACCGTCTCAGACAAAGACCGGATTGAGGCCAACTCCGCTACCCTTCGCCCAGATAGCGTTTACGCTTGGCGGCCTTCACCCTCTGCACATCCACCAGAATCATACCGTCCGTACAGTTGGCGAAATCGGGGTCGACACCGAAATCGAGGAAACAGGCACCGCCGGGTTCACACAGATCGGTGTACTGTTTATAGAGGGTCGGAATCGTCAAACCGTAAAGCGACAACCGGTGTTTCAGCTCCTGCATGTCCAGATCCAAATCCTCCCCCGAAAAGATCTCCGCACACTCCGCCTGGCTGGGCAGACTGAGTTTATAGGGAATCTTCGCTTGGCCGAGAGCGTTTCGACAGCCGAAGTAGTGACGATAGAAATGGACCATCAAGTCCCGTGCCGGACGCGGATAACGGGCACTGATACTGACCGGACCGAACAGGTAGCGAAGCTGGGGATTATGCCTCAGGTAGGCACCCAATCCCTGCCAGAGATAGTCCAACGCGCGGGAACCCCAGTAACGCGGCTGAACGAAACTGCGCCCCAGTTCGATGGCGTCCCTGGCGAATGCCTCGAATGCGGGATCGAACTTGAACAGGGTGTGGGTGTAGAGCCCCTGCATACCCTGTGACTGCAGAATCCTGCCTGCCTCGCCCAGACGATAGGAACCCACCACCTCCAGCTCCGCCTCGTCCCACAGCACCAGGTGACGGTAGTGGGCGTCATAGGCATCGGTATCGCGACGGCGCCCCGTACCCTCCCCCACCTTGCGAAAGCTGAGTTCACGCAGGCGTCCGATCTCACGCATCAGGGCACTGCCGGCCTCCCAATCCAGCAGCAGGATCTGTTTGCCGTCCCGGGTCTCGCCCAGCAACTGGCCCCGGGCCAGCTCCCTCTTCAGCGCCTGGCGCGACTCCGGATGGGCGATGCTGCGCTCGGTGGTGAACACCCCCGGTTTGCGCTGGGCCACTTTGTAGAAGTGTTTGCGCACCATGCGCACCCGCGCCTTGGGCCTGATCCCCTCCACATTGAGGTGGGCCGCCGGCACCAACTCGCCGATACGAAAGCCGAGGGTGTTGGAGCGTTGCCGGAACATTTCACCCACCAGCAACAGCGCCGCGACCGGTTTATAGAGCATGGAGACGGCGTAGAAGAGTGGTGAGTTCCTGGCATCGATGAAGACCGGCAGCATGGGCGAATCGGTGCGCCGGATGAACTGCAGAAAGCCGCCTTTCCAACGCGCGTCGCGCACCCCGTTGGGACGCAGCCGGGAGACCTCACCGGCCGGGAAAATAATCACCAACTCCTCGCGCTCGAGTGCGGCGTAGACCTGCTTGATCCCCTTGCGACTGGAACCACCGCCCAGGTTGTCCACCGGCAGCAGCAGATCGCCCAGTGGCTCCAGGGCCGAGAGCAGATCGTTGGCCACCACCCGGATATCGCTGCGCACCCGGCTGATCATCTGGATCAGACTCAGGGCGTCGAGGGCTCCCAGAGGGTGGTTCGCAACCACCACCACCCGGCCGCTGGGTGGAATGTTCTCCAGGTCGCGATTGGACACCAGGTAGTCGAGATCGAAGTATTCCAGCACTTTCTCGATGAAATCGAGACCATGCACGCTCTTGTGGTCTTCCAGAAAACGGTTGATCTCCCGCTCGTGAAACAGCATGCGCAACAGGGTCAGCATCGGCCGGGTCAGCAACCGGGATTTGTGATTGAAAAAACCGGGAAAGCGTTGGGTCAGAACCTGTTCGACATTGAGCACCGCCGTGTCTCCAACAAAGAAAACCTGCGCAAGCTTAACGGCGCGAAATGACGCTTGGTTGACCGTTTGATAAGGGATAGGTGTCACCTGCATGACAGCCGCATTACACATCTCGGACCGGTTGCGGGAATACTTCAGTTGCCGTCAGCATCGCAGGAGGGCCTGCGGCTGTTCGTTCGCAGGCTCGCCACGGTCCAGGCCTCAGCCTGGCATGAGTCGCCGTCACGTGGCGTCCTCGTCTGTCATCGGTGATCCTGGCGGCCCTGGAGATCTGTAGCCTGTTCCTACACCTGGATCTTGGCGACGCCGCCCCATCGCACATCCTGTTGTCGCCCCGCGGCGCCCTCTTCGGCACCCTTTTCGTACCGTTCCTGGCCGAGCAAGCGGAACCGAACGCCGGGTAGACAACCCGCTTCGCCTGGGTAAAGGCGCACTCAGGGGGGGCAGCTCTCTACGCGCGCGCAAGCAATCCCTTCCTGTGGCGTTTATTTCACCGACCGTTGTGCGATAATTCCCGGTTTTCCGCAGACCAGCATCCGACCCGGACCAAAGATGAACCAGACACCCCGCAAGATCCTGATCACCAGCGCCCTGCCCTATGCCAACGGGCCGATCCACATCGGTCACCTGGTGGAGTACATCCAGACCGACATCTGGTCGCGCTTTCAGAAGATGCGCGGACACCAGTGTCTCTATGTCTGCGCCGACGATGCCCACGGCACCCCGATCATGCTGCGCGCCCGTCAGGAGGGGATCGAGCCGGAGGCCCTGATCGCCCGCGTGGCCGAGGAGCACCAGGCCGATTTCGCCGACTTCCGTATCGGCTTCGACAACTACCACTCGACCCACTCGCCGGAGAATCAGGTCTGCGCCAACACCATCTACGAGCGCAACCGCGACGGCGGCCACATCGCCAAACGCACCATCACCCAGGCCTACGACCCGGTGGAGAAGATGTTCCTGCCCGACCGCTTCATCAAGGGCACCTGCCCCAAATGCGGCGCCGAGGACCAGTATGGCGACAACTGCGAGGTGTGCGGCGCCAGCTACTCCCCGGCCGAGCTGAAGAACCCGGTCTCGGCGGTCTCCGGCGCGGTGCCGGAGCAGCGCGAGTCGGACCACTACTTCTTCAAGCTGGCCGACTTCGAGCAGATGCTGAAAGGCTGGACCGGCGGCGGTCACGTGCAGAGCGAGGTGGCCAACAAGCTGGGCGAGTGGTTCGAAGCCGGCCTGCAGGAGTGGGACATCTCCCGCGACGCCCCCTACTTCGGCTTCGAAATCCCCGACCACCCGGGCAAGTACTTCTATGTCTGGCTCGACGCCCCCATCGGCTACATGGCCAGCTTCCGCAACCTCTGCGACAAGACCGAAGGACTCGACTTCGACGACTACTGGGCGGAAGGGAGCGACACCGAGCTCTATCATTTCATCGGCAAGGACATCATCTACTTCCACACCCTGTTCTGGCCGGCGATGCTGCACGGCGCGGGCTTCCGCACCCCCAGCGCGGTGTTCGCCCACGGCTTCCTCACCGTGGACGGGGCCAAGATGTCCAAGTCCCGCGGTACCTTCATCAAGGCGCGCACCTACCTGGATCATCTCAACCCGGAGTACCTGCGCTACTACTTCGCCGCCAAGCTCGGCTCGGGAGTGGACGACATCGACCTCAACCTGGAGGACTTCGCCGCCCGGGTCAACAGCGACCTGGTGGGCAAGGTGGTCAACATCGCCAGCCGCTGCGCCGGCTTCATCAGCAAGCGGTTCGACGGCAAGCTGGCGGACCAGGTCACCGAAACGGACCTGTTCAAGGATTTCGTGGCCAAGGGCGAGACCATCGCCGAGCACTACGAGAAGCGGGAGTTCAGCCGCGCCGTGCGCGAGATCATGGCCCTGGCCGACCGCGCC
>JBNKYJ010000002.1:0-18639 GCA_050300835.1 Sedimenticolaceae bacterium | reverse complement strand
CGGCATGAACCACCTGGATAAGGCAAATGCCGATGCGCTGGTCGAGGCGCTCGGTTTGGATGCCGCCGTCTCCACGGCGCTGCAGGAGTTCCCCAACAAGAAGTGGGATCAACTGGTGCCGACCGATCCCGTGCTCTATCGCTTCTACGAGATCGTCGGTGTCTACGGCGAGACCATCAAGGAGATTATCCACGAGAAATTCGGCGACGGCATCATGTCGGCCATCGACTTCTCCATGAACATCGACAAGGAGGAGAACCCGGCGGGGGACCGCGTGGTGGTGACCATGAACGGCAAGTTTCTGCCCTACAAGGCCTGGTGATCCGAGATCACAGGTTCCCGGATTGCGCTTCGCTCCATCCGGGCTACGCGGCCGATGACGTAGCCCGGATGGAGTGCAACGCAATCCTAGAACCGCACGCTGAACCTGAGCAATTCAGGTCAGGACGCCTTCCACATGACGTGACCCGTTTCGATCGGCAGTTCCGGGTTGCGCGACCATTCGTTCCAGGAACCGAAATACAAGCGTACATCCGTTACGCCGGCTTCCTTGAGGGCAACCAGGGTATTGGATGCGCGGGCTCCTTTGAAACAGTAGACATAGACGGTCGACTCGGCATCTATGCCCACGGTGGCGCACTCGGCCTGCAGCTCGGCTTTCGATTTGAACACCGGCACCTCTTCGCCCGGCTTCATCATGCGGTACCACTCCAGCCAGACAGCGCCCGGGATGCGTCCTTTTCGCGGACAGAAGTCGATGCCGTAAGGGGATGAACTGGAGCCGACCCATTCATCCACGTCACGCACATCCAGCTTGACGATAGTTGGGTCATCCAGAGCGGCCAGCATGTCATCCGCCGTCAGCATGATATGCGCAGCCTCTACGTTGATCGGAAAAGTCTTTGTGACCGGCGTCGGCACTTCCGTGCTCACCGGCAACTCTTCCGCCAGCCAGGCTTGAAAGCCGCCGTGAAGGATGACCGCTTTGGGATAGCCGAGAAACTGTAACAGAAAATAACCACGGCATGACTGACCGAAGCCGGTATTCATACTCTCCTCATAGATCACGGCAACCTCTTCCCCGGAGAGCCCGGCGCCGCCAAACACCTCGGCGAATTTCTCACGGAGCTCCTCCAGACCCTCCTTGGATGAGGTCGCGAGAAAAGTGAAGATGTCGTGGATATTCACGGCGCCGGGAATATGACCTTCTGCATAGGCTTTGGGTGAGCGGGTATCGATGATCACTGTGGGGAGGGCATCGGACAGGTTTTGCAGCTCGACGGGCGAAATCAGAATATTGTCTGTCATGGTGAATCCTCGAGTGGGTAAAGAATGAATGTTCACCATGAAGTGCAAGCTGTATGCCATGCAGGTAAAACCGCTGGAATGCAGAGTTGCAGGTCGATTATGGGTTGATGATTAGTGAAAATGCTTGAAATCAGGCCTCTTCAGGGGACCAAGAGAGGCGTGCCGGGGTATCGAATGGGGCGATTGTCATGAGCATTGTCGACTATGTTGAAATATGTCGGCAATGTCGGGGTGAAGCGGATCTGCCGGTGTGCGATCGGCCGGCAGGTGGAATCGGTTCATCGATTGGCGAGAAACCTGGCGAGCTGGCCCTCGATTTCAGGCAGGCTTGAAACGGTGAGCGTCGGCTCGACGCCCCAGGGATCGTAGACCTGTTCCTGAGAGCGTCGCAGCCATATTCCATGCATGCCGGCCGAGATGGCGCCAATGACGTCGAAAGGATTGCTGGAGACCAGCCAGGCATCGCCGCCCGAGCTATGGGAGCGGCGCAGAAAGTGGCTGTACACCGCCGGATTGGGCTTGAACGACCGGATATCCTCGACACTGATGACATCAAGAAAATAGCTGTCGATGTCGGCCGTTGAGAGCAGGGTCTTCACGGCCTCGGCGCTGCCGTTGGAGAAGGCGAACAGGCCGTAACCCGCTCCGCTCAGAAGCCCCAGTCCCTCGCGTACGTCGTCGAATGCCGGCAGTGTTCGATAGACGTTCAACAACTCATTTTTCTGCGAATCGCTGAGCGGAGCGCCATAGAGTGCGCAGGTATGGTTCAGGGCATCGCGGGTGCAAACGGAAAAGTCGTCATACAGCTGCATCAGGCCGCGCCGGAAAGCGTACTCCAGCTGCTTGTCGCGCCAGCTCTGGGAGAAGGCGCGCGCCTTGTCGCCGACCATCCATTGCAGTTTTTCGACCACACCGTGAGTGTCGATCAGGGTGCCATAGACATCGAATGCGAGGGTCACGGGCATAGCTCATTACCTTGAGGACTTATTGTTGCGAGGTTCTGTTTCGCCCGATATTGCGCCGGCGCCTGTCCTGCTGTGGGATAACCTCGAACAATACACTAGCACTTAGCCGGCCTGTTATCAGCCGGCCCGTGGGTCAGTCGCTCACGGGAGTCCGAGCCAGCTCAGCAGCCAGGGCAGGATGAAGGCGGTGGTGAAAGTGGCCAGCGCCATGGCCAGGCCTGAGAAGGCGCCCATCTCCTTGCTGACCTGGAACGCCCGCGCGGTGCCGATGCCATGGGCGGTGAGGCCCATGGCGAAGCCCTGGATGCTCTCATCGCGGATACGCATGAGTGAAAACAGGCGGGTACCGATGGCGGCACCCAGGATACCGGTGGTGACCACGAAGACCGCCGTCAACGAAGGCAGCCCCCCGATCTTCTCCGCGATGCCCATGGCCACCGGTGCGGTGACCGACTTGGGTGCCAGCGAAAGCTGGGTCTGGATGCCCGCTCCGAAAAAGCGTGCCAGGCCGATCGAGCTCAGGGCGCCAACGATGACGCCGGCGACGAGCGTGAGGCTGATCGGCAGCCAGAGCCGTTTGAGCTTGGCCCACTGCTGGTAGAGCGGCACCGCCAGGGCGACAGTCGCCGGTCCGAGCAGAAAGTGGACGAATTGGGCGCCCTCGAAGTAGGCGCTGTAGGGGGTCTCGGTCAGTAACAGCAGCGTGATCAGGAAGACCACGGAGAGCGCTACCGGATGCAGCAGCGGATTGGCGTTGAAGCGGATGTAGATCCGGTAGGCGATGCCATAGGCGATCAGGGTTGCCGTCAAGCCGAGCAACGGGGTGGTGGAGAGATAGACCCAGATAGCGGCCAGGTTCTGATCGGGCACTAGTCTCTCCCCGCCAGGAATCGAACCGATAGCCAGAATATGCCGGCGGTTGCCGCCAGTGTGATCAGGGTGCTGAGCAGCAGGGTGAGGAGGATCGGCAACCACTCCCCGGTGATCAGGTTCAGATGCACGACGATGCCGACCCCTGCGGGTACGAAGAGCAGCGAGAGGTGACTCAACAGACCGGAGCTGGCCTGATCCAAGGGTTCGGACGAACGGCCTTTGATCAGCAGCGTCAGGAACAGCAGGATCATCCCCAGCACCGGACCCGGCACCGGCAGACCGGTCGCCAGAACCAGGACTTCGCCGATCAATTGATAGATCAGGAGCAGGGTGATGCCGTTGATGAAACGCATGGAAGTTCCAGCTGCCGCTCTCATGACCATCCTCAATCCCACGGTGCCGGTTTGTCAACCGGTCGGCATGTGGATGATCTCGCAACCTTGCGCCAAGCGGTCGCGCCGGGCGTGGCCTGTGGGTTGTGGCTTCACCGAGTATCCGGCCAGCACTCCACCCTGCGCATGAACGGTAGGGTGGGGCCCTGCCCCACCAATCTCCGTAATCGATACGACCATCCTGCTGGACGCGACATGCCGTGCCGTATCGTTTCACTTCATTTCCACAGGCTTTCACGCGCATCCCCGGTCAGTGCTGAGGCGGGATCTCGAAGTCGCACGGCAGAAATATTGCAGCACCACTTTTCAGTTTGATTTCATATAACCCGTCTAGAGTCGTGGTTGTCTTTCAGGCAAGACGATACGTGAGGTTGAACATCGAACATGAGTACGGGAACCCTGGCGCTGATCATCGCCGTCGCGATCCTTGCGCAGATCGTCGTTGCAGTGTCGATCGCACTCTGGCGTCGTTCCGGGAACAGGCACGACAGTCGCGTCACCGGATCGACTGTCGGCGCTTCCCGGGAGCAGGCCTCGACCGTTTCGACTGCCCACGATCAGGCGGCATGGACAGGCTTTAAGCCCTTTCGCGTGGTAAAGAGGGTTCAGGAGAGCGAGGTGGGCGACATCCTCTCGTTTCATCTCGAACCCGAAACCCCGATGACCCTGCCGCCGTTCAAGCCGGGGCAGTTCCTGACCCTGATGTTCGAGCTGCCGGACCAGGGGCAGGGCGGAATGCGGAAGGTGATCCGCTGTTACTCCCTCTCCGATCGGCCGCATCCCGACCACTATCGCATCACGGTCAAGCGGGTGCCGGCTCCGCCCGGTGAACCGGCCGTGCCGCCTGGACTCGTCTCCAACCATCTGCATGAGCAGGTAAGGGAGGGCGACACCCTGATGGTGAAACCGCCGTCGGGCCATTTCCATCTGATCGAAGAACCGGCGCTGCCGCTGGTGCTGATTGCCGGCGGCATCGGCATCACCCCGATGCTGAGTATTCTCAATACCCTGCTGGCGCAGGCGAGCGGGCGGGAGATCTGGCTCTTCTACGGTGTGCGCAACGGACGCGAAGTGATCATGCACGGGGCGCTGCAGGAGATGGCGCGAACCCATTCCCGTTTCCACCTTCATCTCTGCTACAGCCGTCCGCATGCGGACGAACGTGCCGGGATCGACTATCGGCATACGGGGCATGTGGATGTGGCGTTGTTGCAGCAGGTGCTGAAACTGGGGCGCTATCAATACTATGTTTGCGGTCCCGCCGCCATGATGGAGGCTGTGGTGCCCGGACTCGAAGCCCTGGGCATACCCGCCGGCGATATCCATTACGAGGCCTTCGGTCCCGCCACCCTGAGCCGGCCGGAACAGGCGGCCAAGCCCGATCCCGCCGAAGCGACCGACCCGTGGCGGGTGAGCTTCAGCCAGAGCGGCAGGTCGGCAGAGTGGAGCGGGGCTTTCGATTCCCTGTTGAGTCTCGCCGAAGCCGAGGGGGTCGATGTCGTTTCCGGTTGCCGCGCCGGCAGTTGCGGCAGCTGTCAGACGCGTATCGAAGCGGGGGAGGTCGATTACAACCAGGAGCCCGACGCCGAACTGGAGGCGGGGCACTGTCTGCTCTGTATCAGTCGGCCCAAGAGTGACCTGACACTGGCGGTGTAGGGAAGGGGTTATGCAACGTTCGATCTTCAGTAAACAGGTGCTGCCATTCTTCCTCCTCTTCAGTGGATTGATACTGGCCGCACTGATCATCGACTGGCTGCTGCATCAGCTCGATCTGGCCTGGATCGGTCGCTGGTTGGGCATACCCGGCACCCTGTTGATTCTGGTCTCCTTCCTCTACTCCCTGCGTAAGCGGAAAAAGATCGCCTTCGGCAAGCCGAAAAACCTGCTGGCGCTCCACGAAACCCTGACCTGGATCGGCGCCTTGATGATCCTGGTGCACGCCGGGATTCACGTCTACGCCATTCTGCCCTGGTTGGCCTTGATCGCCATGCTGGTGAACGTGATCAGCGGTATGACCGGAAAGTATCTGCTCGACAGGTCGCGGCGGGTGCTTGCCGAGAAACGGAGTCAATACCTGGCGCAGGGAATGGCCGATGATGAGCTCGAACGTCGACTGTTCTGGGACGCCACCGCGGTGGACACCATGAAGCAGTGGCGCGTGGTACACCTTCCTATCACACTCGCCTTCGCCGTGTTGGGTCTGGCGCACATCCTGAGTGTCTTTCTTTTCTGGCAATGGCAATGAAGTACACACGTATATTGCTGATCGTTTCACTGAACCTGGCGGTGCTGATCGCACTGGCGGTCACCCTGCCGCAGCTGATGATCAGCCCTGGCCAGCCGATCCAGGCCCATGCCGAGATCACGAGCGACTGCTTCGCCTGTCACACCCCATTCCTCGGCAGCCGGCCGGAGAAGTGCGTGCAGTGCCACCAGGTGGACGAGATCGGACTCAAGACCACGCAAGGTGAGCCGATCGGCGGAGAGAAAAAGTCCGTGGCATTCCATCAGCGACTGATCGAAGAGGATTGTGTCGCCTGCCACAGTGACCACAACGGGGTGATGGCGTTTCGTCCCATCAGCCGTTTCTCGCATGAGCTGGTCGCGGCTTCCATGCGCGAGCAGTGCGAAGACTGTCATGCCAATCCGGTCGACAGTCTGCACCGCAAAATCGAGGGCAACTGCAAACAGTGCCATACCATCGAAGCCTGGAAACCGGCGACCTTCGATCATGCCGACTACTTTCGCTTCGACCGCCACCATGAGACGGATTGCGAGACCTGCCATGTCGCCAGCGACTTTGGCAGCTACACCTGCTACGGCTGTCACGAACACTCCCGCTCCAACATCCGTGGAGAGCACTACGAAGAGGGGATCTACAACTACGAGAATTGCGTCGAGTGTCATCGCAGCGGGGACGAGGATGAAGCCGAGTGGCGGTGGCGTGGCCGTGAGGGCGGCGAGTATCGCTACTGGGGGGGCGATGAACACGAATACGAGAGCGGTTATCGGCGTCGGCATGACGACGATTAGTTCAGTGATTGCTCCTGTTGCGAACCGCTCGCGGCCTCGCGGCTTGTCTTGAATACGGCGGTAGCCCGCATGGAGCGAAGCGTAATCCCGGGGATCCGCTTGGACTGATGATCCTGGATTTCGCTTCGCTCCATCCAGGCTACGCTTAAAGCGCCTGGTTACCCCAACCTTTACTCAGCCACATAAAGTTCACAACTTTCCATATAACGCTTCGCTTTCAGCTCCATTTCATTCCCCCTCTCTAGACTTACCTGCATACCGGTTCTCAGCAGCTGCCATGGACCAGTCCATGTCGACACTGCCCGCTGTAGAAGCCTGATGCAGTGACAAGCAGCGATACCGGTCAGAATGACATCGTTGGAAACCGATTGATGGAGGTGTGAGATGTTGACTGCGAATAACCGATTGAGAGCGGTGACCCTGGCGCTCTCGCTGTTCATCGTCTGTTGTCTTGCCGTGGCCGCATTGGCCGGAGTCTTCGAGGCGCCCCTGCTGGCCTACTTCTGGTACCTTGCACTGGTGGGGATGGCTGCGATGTTGCTCCTTACGGTCTTCTTGGCGGCGAGTTGGCTGTGGAGCAGCCTGGTGCGTCACTATCGGCAGATGCTGCATCTTTGGGGTGACGCTGTGGCTGGACACTGAGAGCCCACGGGATGATCTCTGTGGTCGCGGCGTAACAGGCGGTCTCACGTACCGGCGACCCGCTTTCGATCGGTGGTACTGCTTGGTTCAGCCATCCGGCAATCGGCTGAGGGGTCCCAGATGCCTGGAATACAACATGGACTTGAGTCTACAGGCTCTCTATTCTCTGCATGAGTGACGGGAGGGGATCCCCCTTCCGTCCATCCCCCTGTCCGCTCCCGCCACATGCCGTTGGAGCGGACAGATCGCCGAACCGTGCGGAGTCCCTGTGAACTGGCAGCCCTATTTCGTCTATCTGCTGATCCTGCTTGCCATCGTCCTCTTCTTCAGCGGCCGCGTGCGGCTCGATCTGACCGCCGCACTGGTGATCCTGGCGCTGGCCCTGTCCGGGGTGGTGACGCCGGCGGAGGCCGTGGCCGGTTTCGGCGACCCGCTGGTGATGATGATCGCGGGGCTCTTCGTCATCGGCGAGGGGCTCAATCGTACCGGCGTGGCCGCGTGGGTGGGACAGCGGATCGCGAACCTGGGCCGGGGCAGCGAACGGCATCTGATTGTTTTACTGATGCCCACTGTCGCCGCGCTTTCCGCCTTCATGAGCTCCACCGGTGTGGTGGCTATCTTCATTCCCGTCGTGCTCAGCATGGCGCGGGAGGCGGGGCTCTCGGCGCGCCGTCTGCTCCTGCCGCTGGCCATCGCCTCGCTGATCGGCGGTATGCTGACCCTGATCGGCACCCCGCCCAACATCGCCGTCAGCCGGGCCCTGGTGGACGCGGGTCTGCAGGGTTTCAGCTTTTTCGACTTCACGCCGGTCGGTTTCGTGATCCTGGGCGTCGGTGTGCTCTACATGCTGACCCTCGGGCTGAGGCTGCTTCCCGATGCGGGTGAGCCGACCAGTCTGAGCGCCCCTCGAACACTGCGCGACATGGCCCAGGACTACGCCATCGAGGAGGGGCTGCACCGGTTGCGGATTCGGGCCAAGTCACCGCTCTGCAACATGACCGTGGGTGAGGTCGGTCTGCGCCGAAACTTCGGTATCACCGTCGTCGCAGTGGAGCGTCACGGGGCGCTGTTGACCGCCTTGAAGCCGGTACTGATCGAGACGCGTCTGCGCGAGGGAGACGTGCTGTTCGTGGTCGCGCCGCAGGCGACCATCGACCGCCAGGGCGATAGCCTGGGGCTGACTGACCTGGGATTTCCCTCCGGATTGCGGCGGCGTCTGCAGGGGCAGTTCGGCATGGCCGAGGCGCTGGTGGTGCCCGGCTCACCGCTGGTCGGCAAGACCGTGCGCGAAGGCAATTTCCGTAAGCGTCAGGGGCTGACCGTGCTCTCGGTGCGTCGTGCCGACCAACCCATGGCCCTCGATTTCGACCAGACCCGACTGGAGGCTGGCGACATGCTGCTGCTGGCCGGTCCCTGGGAGGCGCTGGAGCACATGGGCGGGCCCCGCCGCGATCTGGTGCTGCTGGAGCTGCCGCAGGAGATCGCGGAGCGTACCTGGCACGGCAACCAGGCGCCCTGGGCGGTACTGGTGACCGTCGGCATGCTGATCCTGATGAGCTTTCAGTTGACCTCCAATCTGGTGGCGGTGATGCTGGCCGCCTTCGCCATGGTGGTGACCCGCTGCGTCAGCATGGAGGAGGCCTACCGCTCCATGAACTGGCAGAGCCTGGTGCTGATCGCGGGCATGCTGCCCCTGGCCAGGGCGCTGGAGGTGAGCGGCGGTTCCGGCCTCATCGTCAGCTCACTGGCCGACCTGTTTCACGATCTGGGGCCGCGGGCTTTGCTGGCCGCGCTGTTCCTGCTGACCTCCCTGTTCAGCCAGTTCATCTCCAACACCGCCACCACGGTGCTGATCGCACCCATCGCACTCAGCCTCGCCCTCGACATGGGCCTGGCGCCGGCGCCCTTTCTGATGACGGTGGCGATTGCCGCTTCCACTGCATTCGCCACCCCGGTGGCTTCGCCGGTCAACACCCTGATCCTCGGTCCGGGCAACTATCGCTTCGGCGACTTTCTGCGGGTCGGTGTGCCGTTGCAGCTGCTGGCGCTGATCGTCACCGTGCTGGTGGTGCCGCTGGTGTTCCCGCTCTGAGCCTGTGCGTGGCGACTACAGCGGCATGCGCAGGATACGCAGGGCCGAGCGGATGGGAATCGCCTGCCGGGTCTGGTTCTGTCGGGACGTGGTGACGGCAATGACTTCACCGTTATGGTTCAGTAACGGCATCCCCATATCCCCGGGCTTGAGGTCGATGTTGTGGGTGATCGGCGAGTCGTCGGGATTGATGACCCTGCCCGCATTGAGACGCTTGCTGGTGGTGTCGGTATAGGCGTAGACCAGGTCGCCGGCCTGCAGTTTGTGGATGTCTCCGATGGGCAGATAGTCGCAGTCGTCATGCTCGAGTTTGACCAGGGAGATGCTGGCGCTCGCATTGGTTTCGATGACCCTGACCGGGTAGGTGCCGAAGGCGGTCTTGACCTCAAACCGGGAGGCGGCGGCGTACTCGGCGCGATTCTCATCGATACTCTCGCCGAGCGATGCCAGATGCCGCTTCAGCCTGTCCACCTGGTCCGTCTCTTTGGCCAGCTCCTGGTCGAAAGCCTGTTGGCTGCAGTCCTTGCAGCGCTGTATGAACGCCTTGCGGTGTTCGTCGTAGCGCTTCTCCGCTTCGGTAAGCTTTGCGTGGTAGAGCGCATAGGTGGCTTCGCTGTTGGCCACGCGATTTGCGTCGCCCCGCTGCAGCTCGTCACGTGCCAGGTCGGTGCCGATGATGGCATGGCACTCCCTGGTGATGAGAAATCCTCTCGGGCCACCACCGAATTGACCCATAACGATACTGATGAATCTGCTTTTGGCCAGTTTGAGCCGCTCGATATCATCCGAGGCGACGAAGCGCATTTCACCCGATTGCCAAAGGTAGTATCCCTCTCCCATGTGTTCAGCGAGCCTGGCTTCCACCTGCTGCCGGGGACTGAGTGGACGCTCGTCGGCTGTTGCGGAGGCATCGGGTTGGCTTTCGCAGGAGGAGAAACCGATCGCGCCGAGAGTGATGGCGACGACACCGGCCCCGATGGAGAGCAACAGCCTGTTGCGTTGGCGGTTGTGTTCCCGGCGTTCGTAGTCGAGCTCGTGTTGCCGGTCCTGAAGCGCCGTGTATTTTTTGAAGATGATCCCGCAATGGCTGCAGGTGGTGAAGTTATCCGATTGTTGACCGCACTTCGGGCATATCATTGCCGTGGCTGCTCCCTGAGGTCTATTGGATCAGTGTTAACAGGTCTTAGGTTGACTTGCCGCGCCTGCTGCGTATTTCGAGAAAGAGGACGACCCCCAGGGCCAACAGGTTCAGCAGCATGACGATCGTTATCCATTGCGGCATGCTCAAGCCGAGAAACTGCCACTGGATATCCCCGCAAAAGCCGGTCGGCTGAAACATCGCCGGAAACCAGGCATCGAGCTTGAGCCAGGCCGGGAACTTGGCGTTGACTTCGCAGCTCAGCGAAGGCGTGATGAAGCCCAGTTGCAAGCCGGAGAGTTTCAGCGCCAGATAGAGACACCAGGTGGAAGCGGCGCCCCAACCCAGGTAACCGAGGCCACGAGCGAACGCCGAACGCGGTGCGATGAATCCGATCAGGGCCGAGAGGAGTATCCCCAACACCGCCGCCCGCTGGTAGATGCAGAGCTCGCAGGGATCGAGCTGCAGGCCGTACTGAAAGTAGAGCGCCGCTGCCTCGAGCGCGAGCGCGCTCAGGGCCAGCAGTCCCCAGGATAGTCGGCTCTGGATAAAGATCATGTATTGTCACCTATTGCTGTGGCCTGGATGGCGCCTGGTGCCCTCATCGGTGAGTCCCGGCCTGGGCTGGGGGCCATCTATGCTCTGAATGCCGTGTCGATTGTCGGCTTCCACCAGGGTGTTTCACCGGCTTGAGATCGAGTCGTCGATTATAATGGAATACATGGGAGCGGATCGATCTTCATGTCGACGGCCGGCAAGCCGATCCGCGCATGGCAGGTTGCCGGGAAGGGGCTATCTTTGGGTTATTGAATGCAGACTCTGCAAGCCCGAGTGGCGGCTTCAAGCCGCGGTGAAGGCGGATGAGACCTGAGGCCGGGGCTGCCTTGTAGACAGATCGAACGACGCGACATGCCAAACGAACACACCATCGCGGTGCTTGCGCTCACGGCGTTCGCACTGTTCCTGTTCAGCCGGGAAAAGATACCGCTCGAAACCTCGGCGTTGCTGGTGTTGGGCGTGCTGACAGTGGGCTTTGAGCTGTTTCCCTACCACAGCGGGCAGGGCCGCCTGCACGCGGTCGATTTCTTCAGCGGCTTCGGCCATGAGGCATTGGTGGCTGTCAGCGCACTGATGGTGGCGGGATACGGCCTGGTGCGTTCCGGCGCTCTGGAACCTGTGGGACGAATGTTGGCGAAGTCATGGAGCGTCAGACCGAAACGCTCGTTTCTGCTGACCCTGCTCGTCGCCGGACTCTTGAGCGCGTTCATCAACAACACGCCGATTGTCGTACTGCTGCTGCCGATTCTCGTCAGCATGGCGTTGAAAACGCGAACCAATGCCTCTGTGCTGCTTATGCCGATGGGTTTTGCCACCCTGATCGGCGGTATGAGCACCACCATCGGCACTTCGACCAATCTGCTGGTGATCGGCGTTGCGGCCGATATGGGGCAACCGCGCATGGGCATGTTCGATTTCGTCCTGCCCGCCGCCATCGCCAACGGCTTCGGACTGCTCTATCTCTGGTTGATCGCGCCCAGGATCCTGCCGCAGCGGGAGATGGTCCTGACCGATACCTCGCCCCGGATCTTTTCCGCCCATCTGGAGATCCGGAAAGGGAGCAAAGCCGATGGCATGAAGTTGTCCGAGGCCATCGCATTGACCCACGGGGCGATGAGCGTGGAATCGATCAGGCGTGGCGAAAACACCCAGATCATGCCGTTGCCCGATGCGTTGATCAAAGCGGGCGACCGCCTGTTGGTGTTCGATACGCCGAGCCGGCTGAAGGAGTTCGAGACTCTGCTCGGGGCCACCCTGTTCTCCGGCGCGGACGTGGTGGATGACGATCACCCCTTGAAGGCACCGGATCAGCAACTGGCCGAGGGCATCGTGTTTCGCGGCTCGCTGCTGGAGAACCGGACACTCAACGAGGTCCGTTTTCTCGATAGCCATCAGATGGCGGTATTGGCCGTGCATCGGCCCAGACACGAGATCACGGCCTTGCCGCAGGGGGTCGACAATCTGCCGCTGCGACTCGGCGATGTGCTGCTGCTACAGGGGAAGCGGGAGCAGATCGACCGGCTCAAGCAGCAGTCCATCGTCATGGTGCTCGATTCCACGACCGATCTGCCGCGTACGCGCAAGGCGGGACTGTCGCTGGCGATCATGTCGGGCATCATCCTGCTGGCGGCGCTGGATGTGTTGCCGATCGCGGTCAGTGCCACCTGTGGCGTTCTGCTGATGATCCTCTTCAAGTGCCTGGCATGGCGCGATGTGAGCCAGGCGCTGAGCGTTCAGGTGATTTTGCTGATCGTGGCCAGTCTGGCACTGGGCAACGCGCTGCTGGCCACGGGCGGTAGTGCGTTTCTCGCCGATGGTTTTTTGCGCTTGACCGATGGCGCGTCACCGCAGGTCATATTGAGCGGCCTCATGCTGGCGATGGCGTTGCTGACCAATGTGGTCTCGAACAACGCAGCCGCGGTCATCGGTACGCCGGTAGCGGTGAGTATCGCTACCAGCCTGCAGTTGCCTGCCACCCCATTCGTGCTGGCGGTACTGTTCGGCGCCAATCTCAGCTACGCCACGCCCATGGCCTATCAAACCAATCTGCTCGTGATGAGCGTGGGCAACTACCGCTTCACCGATTTCATTCGGGTCGGGTTGCCGCTGATACTGATCATGTGGTTGACGCTGAGCTGGTTGTTGCCCTTGTTTTACGGCCTATAACGTTATGTGGAACAGGGGCGGAGTCTGTGTATGCTTTATATCAATGCTCAGCAGAGAGAGGGGTTGAACGCATAATCCTTTTTCAGCCAATGGTCGTCGAGGGACAATCCCGAGAAGGACTTGAAGTGGTCGATGAGATCCGGCATGAAGTGAGAGAAATCCTTTTCGATGTTCGTGAGTTGATCCCTGACGAGCGGCAGGTAGGCGAGCGTGCTTTCCTTACGGCGAACCCGGTCGGACAATCTCAGGTCAAGCCGCCGGAAGGCCTCCTCCAGTCCCAGCAAGGAGTGGTAGTGCAATAGATGCCCGGAGCGAATCAGTCTGGAGAGAAATGTGCGGGCCGGTTCGGGATAGTGGTGACTCGCCAGTTGCGCATGCGTATGGAAACCATTGATGAAATCGACCAAGGGTTGGTCAGAGTAGTGTTGCCAGTTTTTCGCCAGCAGGTGATCGTAGGTGATATCGATCACCACCGCCTTGAGACGACCCTGAGTGCCGAGTCGCGATTTGCTCTGCTTGACACAGGGGTGTTGATCGGTGAAGCGATCGATAGCGCTGTGCATGGCCAGGCCGTCATCGAACCGTGGGCTGGCGTCAGGCCAGCTTTTGCCCTTCAACAGATCGGCAAGCAGGTTGCCGAGCTGATACTCGATATGGTTATCGGACAGGAAGATGTGCGCCAGCCAGTTCATGCCGCCATTATAGCTCGAAGGGGTCTGGCTAAGTAGCCTGGATGGAATGAAGTGGAATCCAGGTAAAGCATGATCAAAGATCAAGGAACATTTGATTCATCATATATCCCATCCGCTTGAGTTTAAGCGGGCTATTGTGTTCATACCCCACCATGGTTTCAAGCGGATGACTTGGCATGATCCAGACCTGCATCGGCGCAGTTCAACAGATGTTTGATCAATATATTTTGTCAAAATCAAAAACGAAGCCCCAGCTGGAGCGCTGCGCCAGTTTGATTGTTGCCCGTGCCATAGCTCAGATCGGTGTAAAAGTGACCGATATTGAAGCGAGCGCCAAATGTGTAGAGAGGCGATGTGTTTTCCCCACTTGCTGCCAGATTGCTGACTATTCCGGCGCGAAGAGAGTGATTGCCAATCATCCATTCGCCGCCAATGCCTAATTCCTGTGTGGGGTCACCCTTCGATAGTGGATCGCTCTCAAGCAAATCGAGATCAATTGCATAATTGCCCCATGCGGATTGGTAGGCGCCGCCAAGGCGTACCTGGGGTTGAAGTTCGATCATCCTGCCGGATTCGGTGTGATATTTTTCCGGTATCAAATTATGCACAGCCAAGCCGACAGTGAATTGATCGTCCAGTTTCTTGGCCCAGCCCAGGTCTATATTGAGCTTTACATTGTTGACGAATTCCCCGCGTTGGGTCAGATGGCTGCTGACCGCGTCTGCGGTGAACTCATAGGTGGTGATGCGTATGACTTTTGGCGTGATGCCCACCATCATATCCGTGTCCCACCAGGTGACGGCCCACCCCATACTCATCGCGAGTTCGTCGATCAAGAGAGCGACAGCGTCCACCGATGAATCAAGCGTGTCACTCGGGTTGATCAGTTGTCCGCCTGAATACAACTCCGGATGCAGGGTTGCCGGGGTGCCGCCGTCGTTCACGAACCTCAGTTCCTCCAAATAGGCTGATAGCAGTTCCTGGTCATTGGTCGTGTAGTCGATCTTGCCGTCAAAGACCCCTCTGCGACCAAAGTGAAATGCGCCACCTTCCCGGCGGTCGGGGATGCTGACGATGACATCCGCAAATACGTCGGCAAACAGGGGGTCGGAGGAAGTGTCTCTCAGGTCATCGGAAAGTGCCTCCAGGCTATTGATCAAGGCAGTCGGGTCGGCGCTGTTGTTGAACGCTGCGACTCCATTATCCAGTTGCTGATCGTATGCTGCGTCGTCGATATCAACGAGATCTCGCGTATCGTCCGAGGCGAATCCGACCACAGAGGGGAAAGCGATGCGTTGGTGGCCGCCAAGGTGTTTTCGCTCGCCATATACCGCCAGTAGCGCCGGATTGAAGTAGGCGGAGTTCGTGCTGCCGGCCAAGGCAATACCGGTCTTTCCCATTGCGGCAGATCGGGAATCCGGGCTGCCAAAAGGTATGCTGTTGGCTGCGCTGTATACGCTCATCAACACAGGAAAACACACCAGCTGCAAAAAATGAAAAGGGCGAAGGTTCATGGGGGCGGTGATGATCGTTGTTCTAAAGGTTAACAGTAGTCAGGCGTGATGTGGGCGTCAATCTCAGCCACAAACAACGTGAATGTAGTGTGAGACAAAGCACGGTGCGGATTTATGTGCTTGTGACGGTAATTGGAGAAGAAGATCTTGGTTAAGGTATTTAAAATTACATTAACTATTCAATGGTATTGTTTCTTGCAATCCAACAAAAAACATCCTTATCCGATTCGAGCTTTATCTTCACTTCGCGTCCACGCTTACGCGCCGGTTTGCATCTACTGCACTGCTGGGGAAGTGGGCGAAGATAAGGTCTGATTGCAAGCTTCTGAACTCCGGATCGTCAATGGGGAGTTGACTGCTCTGATTACGTGAGTTGGCGTCCTTTGAATGCTTTCTCTATTGGTGTCTGTTTGTCAATTCAGCGTTGCCCCATCAGCGAGTCGATCAAGTCGTAGAGGAAGTCGATATATTTCTTGTCGTCATCGACACCGACAAAGAGTTCCTTGTTCAACAGTTCAAGTCGCGTGACGTCGATGTCGGAATCACTCGAGCAAAGCTCACCGATGACGGCTTCGGTCTTTGCCATCAGTTCCCGATGACCGTGATGGTGTTTGATGAGATCGGGGTAATTATGCCTTGCCATGAATCCCTCCTCGAACACAAAGTGCGCGTCGATGGCATTGGGAAGCCGCATCAGTTTCTTTTTGGCCGCAAGGGTATCCCCGCTTTTACATGACTTGATCAGTTCCGCCAGCTGATTGCCCAGTTGCAGGTGTTGCCGGTTTATCTCTTTGATATGAACTTCGAGTATATGGGACAGGCTTTCGTAGATCGCTTGCATGAAGCGCCTTGGATCATAGGGTTTCCGTATCATTGAACTGACGCCGGCCGCTTTGGCCGTTTGCAGGATCGAGGTGCTGGGATCCGATGTGAGTACCAGTTTTGCCGTGTTCCGCCACTGGGGCCGATCTGCCATGAGCGTGAGCTGTTGGCTGGCTCCAATACGCAGGGTGCCACTGAGCGGGAGATCGGTGTCGACGATCACCAGATCCGGAGGCATGGTCTGGAGGATCAGGTTCCAGGCGTCGGGACCCCATTCCGCCGTCTCGACGCGAAATTTCTCCGGTGCGAGCATCAACTGCAGCAGTTGGGAATCGATTCCCGGGGGTTCGATCAACAGGGTACTGAAATGCATGGAGATACCGGTTCCTTGGTATAACCGTGAGGTGTGACAGTTTCGACTATCCTACGTTTATATTCGCTCCTGCTCCCTCAGTACCTTGACCTGGAACAAGGCGTTTCTCTCTTCTTCTTCCAACGCATTCTCGATGAATCTAATCGTATTCCGATAACGGGGGATGATGTTGTAGCGCAACGCGTTCACCCGCTTTTGCGCCTTGCGCTGTTCGGCGATGAGCCGGCTCAGGCTCATGGAGACCTCGCCCATTTTCGACAGCAGCAGTGACGCCTCGGCGAAGTGTTGTCGCGTTTCGTCGAAGCTGGGATCGGTGCCGAGCAGGCCGACGGGGTTGAGGGGCAGGAGTTCGCCACTGACCGAGGGGTATTCGACGCCCAGGTTGCGGCGGGGCAGGATCTTGAGTTCGAGGGCGGGTTTGACGCCCAGGGCGGCCTGGTGCAGGGCGCGGCTGGACATGCGCAGTTGCAGCATGCTGAGCCAATGGTAGGCCTGTTTCACGGCATCGTGGGCTTGGTCGCGTATCTTCCGGTATTCGCCGATGCGTTGATAGACGAGTCGTGTCAGCAGCTCGCGTTTTCGCTCGAGCAGACTGTGGCCGTCTTCCAGGAAGGCGAGCTGCCGCTTGAGATTGAGCAGCGTGTTCTTGGTCGGCGCCGCCTTGAGTCGCTTGCCGGTCATTCGCCGCTCTGCCGATGGTACTTGGCCATCTCGGTCTCGGTGACGCGGGTCAGGGCCTGCGGCGGGAAGCTGGAGAGCAGGTCCCAGGCCAGGTTGAGGGTCTCCTCGATGCTGCGGTCCTCGTCCTCGCCCTGTTGCACGAAACGGGACTCGAAGGCGTCGGCGAATTCGAGATAGCGGCGGTCGCGGGCGGAGAGCTCGTCGGCGCCGATGATGGAGGCCAGGTTGCGGGTCTCCAGCGCACGGGCATAGAGGGCGTAGAGCTGGTTGGAGACGTGGGGGTGGTCCTCGCGGGTGAAGTCCTTGCCGATGCCGTCCTTCATCAGACGCGACAGCGACGGCGAGATGTGTACCGGCGGATAGATCCCCTGGTTGTGCAGCTCGCGGCTGAGCACGATCTGGCCCTCGGTGATGTAGCCGGTGAGGTCCGGGATCGGATGCGTGATGTCGTCGCTCGGCATGCTCAGTACCGGCACCAGGGTGATGGAGCCGTGGCGGTCCTTGATGCGTCCGGAGCGCTCGTAGATCTCCGCCAGATCGGAGTAGAGGTAGCCGGGATAGCCCTTGCGTGCCGGCACGTCGCCCTTGGCGGTGGCCACCTCGCGCAGGGCCTCTGCATAGTGGGTCATGTCGGTCATCACCACCAGCACATGGCGGTCGAGATCGAAGGCCAGATACTCGGCGGCGGTGAGCGCCATGCGCGGCAGGGTCAGGCGCTCCACCGGCGGGTCGTCGGCCATGTTGACGAACATCACCACGTTGCCCAGCACGCCGGAGGAGGCGAACTCCTCCTGGAAGAAGCGGGCGTCGGCATAGGAGACGCCCATGGCGGCGAACACCACCGAGAAGCGGCTGTCGTCGTCGGGCAGTTTGGCCTGGCGCACGATCTGCGCCGCCAGCCGGTTGTGGGGCAGGCCGGAGGCGGAAAAGATCGGCAGCTTCTGCCCGCGCACCAGGGAGTTGAGGCCGTCGATGGTGGAGACGCCGGTCTGGATGAACTCCTTGGGGTAGGTGCGGGCCGCCGGATTGAAGGCGGCGGCGCTGATGCTGCGGCGCAGGTTGGAGACGATGGGAGGGCGAAAGTCCCGGGGTTCACCCAAACCGCTGAAGACGCGGCCGAGGATTTCGGGGGAGAGTGCGATCTCCAGCGGTTCGTCGAGAAAACGCACCCAGGTGTTCTCCATGTCCAGATCGTCGGTGCCCTCGAAGACCTGGATCAACACCTCCTCGTTGGTGCTGAGAATGACCTGGCCATTGCGGGTGGCCCCTTTCTGGTCGCGGATGCGCACCCGGTCGCCGAAGGCGATGTTGGGTACCCCGCTGACGGTCAACAGGCCGCCGCGGGCGGCCGATGCGGTGCGGTACTCCTTGGCGCTCATGCTGTCTGCTC
>JBNKYJ010000001.1:0-5385 GCA_050300835.1 Sedimenticolaceae bacterium | reverse complement strand
ATAACGACTTCTGACTCCTTCCTTGGAGGCAGACGGTGGGGCAGGGCCCCACCCCACGGTAATCGGGTAGGGTGGGGCCCTGCCCCACCGAAGAGCCCATCGCGAAGAGACGACCGCTAACAATCGACTGTATCCGAACCGCTGTCCATCAACGGCAGAAGCGTCGAATATAGTCCTCATATTCCCGTTGCCGGTCGTGCAAACGCTGGTATTCGGATGCCCGGTATCCGGCTCGTAACCTGCGCTCAACCCGCTCCAGCCGATGGCGTTTGGTCCAGCACGCCTTGTCGGTGCCGTGCGGAATTTTCTTCCCAGTTACAATGTCAGCTGTTTCTGACGGCTTTTTCAGACGCACACCGGGTTCAGAAGGCGTCATCCCACTGCTACTATTGATCACGTGATGTAGGGTTTCATCACCCGCCTCGCAGGCGGTCTGACGAAACTCGACCTTGCCGTCGACCTCGCAACGATAGAGGGTCACCCCTTGCGCCGTCGCATCGCGACAGTAGATCAGGAAGAGCAGCAGGAACAGGAAAGTGTGAACGGGCACGGCCATTCTGTGAATCATCACCCAAACTCCTTTTCAGGTTGATGACAGGATTATAGAAGGGTCGGAACAGCCGACTCAAGAATGGACGTGTGAGGCCGATAACCACGACTACTGTTGGGCAGGAAAAAGTCAATGGACCTGGAACAAGAGAATCTCAAGCTCCGCCAACAGTTGATCGACCTCCACAGAGAGGCGCAACGCAGTCAGGTGACCTTGGAGCGCTATCACGCCCGTGAGCTGGAACTCATGAGCGCGGACACCCTTGCCGAACTCCTGCACGTCATGACCGAAGGGCTGCTGGCCTCGTTCAAGGTCGATACCCTCCAGGTCCTGCTGTCCGATCCGGATCACGAAATCCGTCACCTGCTGAGCAGCAACGGCGTGAGCGAAGCGGCCTACGCCTATCTGCGCTTCGTCGACGAACTCGACTCGGTCAACCCCCGATACAGCCGACTTCACAGCCCCTGGCTGGGCCCCTACCTGGCCCCCGAGTACGACAGCCTGTTCGATCACGGCCAGGAGCTGAAGAGCATCGCCATCCTGCCCCTCTTCTGCCGCAATCGGCTGATGGGCAGCATCAACCTGGGCAGTTGCGATGCGGGGCGCTTCACCCGCCATCACGCGACCGATTTCCTCGCCCGCCTGGGCAAGATCTGCGGGGTCTGCCTGGAAAACTCCGTCAACCGGGAACGCTTGCTGGTGAGCGGGCTGACCGATCCGCTGACCGAGCTGCACAACCGCCGTTATCTCGACCGGCGCCTGAGTGAGGAGCTCTCCCGTGCCAGCCGTTACCATCAGCCACTGAGCTGCCTCTTCATCGACGCCGATCACTTCAAGCGTATCAACGACAACCATGGTCACCAGGCCGGCGACTGCGTGTTACGGGAGCTGGGTAGCCGCATCCGTTCCCAGCTGCGCGCCAGTGACGTGGCGACCCGCTATGGCGGCGAAGAGTTCGCCCTGCTGCTGCCCCAGACCAACCTCAACGAAGCCATGCTACTGGCCGAGCGCATCCGACAGGAAGTGGCTCAACAGCCGATCCGGCTGGATGACGGCCAGATGCTCGAGCTGACCGTCTCCATCGGTGTCAGCGAAACCCTGCCCATGCTGGGCAAATCGCGACACCAGGAGGTAGGCGAACATCTCCTGGCCAGCGCCGACCAGGCCCTCTACCAAGCCAAGGCCAACGGCCGAAACCGCATCGAATCACTGAGCATCCAACCCCACCCCAAGGACAAGCCTGCTCCGCATCCGATCCGGGGTAAAACCGCTTCCTGACCTCCGCCCTTTGCTCTACCCTGAAAGTTGTCGATCGGTCTTACTGATCCGATCTCCCACTGGAACAGCACCGCATTGACAACCGATCAGGAGTCCAGGATGAAACACCCCGTCGCCGTCTGCACCCTGACCGACCTCACACCGGACCGGGGACATCCTGTCACCGTCAACGGTCGCCGCCTCGCCCTGTTTCTGCATCAAGGGGAGGTCTATGCCCTGGAAGACCGCTGCCCCCACCGGGAGGGTCAACTCTCACGCGGTCGCGTGGAGCAGGGCGAAGCGATCTGCCCCCTGCACGGGTGGAACTTCGATCTCGAAACCGGTGTCTCGCCCTACAATCCCCGCGACCGCATCGCCACCTACCCCTGCGAAATACGTGACGACAAGATCTATGTCGATGCCGCCTGTGTGGAGGCCATACCGGAAGCCAGTTATCAAGGCTACCAGGGCGAGTGGCGACGCTGGGATCAGGAAGCGCGGGGACACGCCCTGATCCGGCGCCTGGCGAAAGGGGGAAAACCCTGGGTGGAGGCGATGGGTGAGCCTTCCCCTCAACTCAACAGCCTGGTCGACTTCGACCACTTCCACCTCAAGGCGGCCCAGTTGAAGCGCCTGCCGCGGCTGCCCGAGGAGATCGCCGACACCTCGGTGGTGATCGGACGCGGAGCGGGCAAACCGCTGCGTATCGCCCTGCCCGCCTACGTCTCCCACATGTCCTTCGGCGCCCTCTCGCTGGAGGCCAAGGTGGCGCTGGCCCGGGGCGCCAGCCGGGCCGATACCCTGACCTGTTCCGGCGAGGGCGGTCTGCTGCCACAGGAGCGCCAGAACGCCGAGCGCTTCATTTTCGAGATGGCCAGCGGCTACTTCGGCTGGACCCCGGACAACATACGCCTGGCCGATGCCATCGAGATCAAGCTTGGGCAGTCGGCAAAGCCGGGACTGGGAGGCGAACTGCCGGGCGACAAGGTGACCGAAGAGATCGCCCGGGTGCGCGGCATCGAGCCCGGCACACCGGCCCACTCACCGGCCCGCTTTCCCGATATCAGTCAGAGTGATGAACTGGCCGCCCGCATCGATGAGATCCGGCTGTTGACCAACGGACAGAGCCCGGTCGGCATCAAGTTCGTCGCCAACGATGTGGCCGGGGATACCGCGGCCGCTCTCAGCCTGATGCCCGATTTCATCACCCTGGACGGCTTCGGCGGCGGTACCGGCTCGGCGCCTACCGATGTGCGCGGCGCCTTCGGCATGCCCCTGGCCGCGGCCCTGCCGATCGCCCGCCGCTTCATCGATGACCACAACACACGCCACCCCGAGCGCCCGGTCAGCCTCATCGCTACCGGCGGCATCCGCACACCGGCCGACATTCTCAAGGCCGTGGCCCTGGGTGCGGATGCCTGTGCCCTGGCCACCGCCGCCCTCTTCGCTCTGGGTTGCGAATACTATCGGGCCTGCGGCTCCAACGCGTGTCCGGTGGGGATCGCCACCCAGGAACCGGAGCTGCGGCGACGCCTCGACCCGGACCATGGGGCCGAGCGCGTGGCCAACTTTTTCAACGGTACGCGAGCGGCGCTGGAGACCTATCTGCGGATCATGGGACTGGCCTATATTCACCACCTGAAGGCGGACGACCTGATCCCGTTGAGCAGAGAGGCGGAGCGCATTCTCGGCTCCGCCGGCACGCCGTCGGGTTAGCGGTCAGTCATCCCCGACCTGCTTGTGGCTGCCGTCGCAGTAAGGCGGGGTCTTGGTCTGTTTGCAGCGGCAGAGCCAATGTTCACCGCTCTTCTCCGGCTTGAAGCCAATGGGTTCGATACCGGTACCCCGATGGGAACCGTCGCAGAAGGGCTGGTTGGAGGAGCGGCCACAGGCGCACCACCAATACTCTCTGCCAGCCGTCAGATCGACCGCAATGGGTTGTTTGGCCGCCACCACAGGTTTTTCCATCGTCTTCTCCTCGAATTGGCACTGCCGGAGAGGCAGTGGAAGCAGGATGTTATAGTTCTGCACCATAGGTAACACAGAAATCCGGCAAAAAAAACTCAACAACATCGTCGGTTAATATCTGCTAACCTCTGCTTCCCGAAACCATCCAGAGTGGCTGATACAGCCACTTGGATGGGGCTGACCATTCTCCCCAAGGCCTGTCTTGCACCCCAAGGGCACTTCATTCGGGGCGCGGCTGGCCCCATCCCTGTCCACAGAATGGTCGAGAATCACTGACGAGGCACACTTGATGAGCGAGCAAGACGGCTGGATCGCCTTCGACAGAGCCCATGTCTGGCACCCCTACAGCGCCATCGGCGCCGACCTGCCGGTATTCCCGGTGGTCTCCGCCGACGGGGTGTGCCTGCGTCTGGCCGACGGCCGCGAACTGATCGACGGCATGTCCTCCTGGTGGTGCGCCATCCACGGTTACAACCACCCGGAGCTGAACCGGGCCATCCAGGAGCAGCTCGGCCGCATGGCCCACGTCATGTTCGGCGGCCTGACACACGAGCCCGCCGCCGAGCTGGCGCGCAAACTGGTGGAGCTCACCCCGGAGCCCCTGCAATCGGTCTTTTTCTGCGACTCGGGTTCGGTTGCAGTGGAAGTCGCCATGAAGATGGCGATCCAGTACTGGCACGACAAGGGATTGCCCGGCAAGCAGCGATTTCTCACCATCCGCCGCGGTTACCACGGCGACACCTTCGGTGCCATGTCGGTGTGCGATCCGGTCACCGGCATGCACAGCCTGTTTGCCGATGCCCTCACCCTGCAATACTTCGCCGATGCCCCCACCTGCTTCTACGGCCACCCCTGCAACCGGGAGGGCGCTGTATCCATGGAGCTCAAGCTGCGCGAACACCATGCGAACATCGCCGCCGTCATCCTCGAGCCCATCGTGCAGGGCGCCGGCGGTATGCGCTTCTACTCCCTGGAGTATCTGCAGGAGGTGCGGCGTCTGTGCGACCAGTACGGCGTGCTGCTGATCCTGGACGAGATTGCCACCGGCTTCGGCCGCACCGGCCGCCTCTTCGGTTGCGATCATGCCGAGGTGGTGCCCGACATCATGTGTGTCGGCAAGGCCCTGACCGGCGGCTACATGAGCCTGGCCGCCACCCTCACCACCAAGGAGGTCAGCGGCACCATCAGCCGGGGCGAACCGGGGCTCTTCATGCACGGTCCCACCTTCATGGCCAATCCCCTGGCCTGCAGCGTGGCGTTGGCCAGCCTGCGGCTGTTGCTCGACTCACCCTGGCAGGAGCGGGTGGCGGCCATCGAGGCGGGGCTGAAAGAGGGACTGGCGCCTTGCCGGGAGATGCCCCAGGTGGAAGAGGTGCGGGTGCTGGGTGCCATCGGCGTGGTGGAGATGAAAAAACCGGTGGACATGAAAACCGTGCCCCAGTGTTTCGTGGACGCCGGGGTCTGGGTCAGGCCGTTCGGCAAGCTGGTCTATCTGATGCCCCCCTTCATCATCTCGGCGGAGGATCTGAAGCGGCTCACCGATGCGGTGGTGGCGGTGGTGGAGGATTGCCCCATCGAGTGACTCGCGGCCAGCGCGGTCACCGATGCAG